>DASUYL010000258.1:0-8392 GCA_036377395.1 Jiangellaceae bacterium | reverse complement strand
CGACCTCTGGCGGCGCGCGTGGGGGACGGCCGTTCACGTCGACGTCTCCGGCGTCCCGGGTGGGTCCCGATGCAGCCTGGTCGCGGTCGGCGTCGACGGCACCCGTGAGGTGGCCGCCACCTGGACCGTCCCGTCCAACGGATACGACCCGTCGGCCGGACCGCTGGGCGTCGATGGAGCCGTGGGGCTGCAGGTCGATCAGGTCAGCAGCTACGAAGTGGTGACATCCGATGGCGAGGTGCTCGTCGTGGCGCGACTGATCTCCACGACATGAGACGTCCTATCTCGGCATTCGGACGTTTGGTGACACCGCCCCAACCGCGCCGTACGCTCACATCCGTGTTCCGGACGGAGCTGACCAAGCGCCGGGCGATCGACCTCGTCCGAGTCGCCGGCATGCTCTGTCTGATGCCCTGACGCGGAGCGTCCCGTCACGGTCCTCCCGGAGGACCACGCCCGGACCGCCCGCAGCGACGATCCCGTCCGCCCTCGTCAGGGAGCCACTTCGATGATCGATCCGCGCCGACAGCTTTCCGGCCCCGCCCCGGCTGCATTCCCCGAGCCAGCCCTCGGCTCTGTCCGGGCTCGAGGTCCATCCGGCATACGTCCCGCCCTTCCACCCATGACGGAGGTCACCCATGAGCCGTGAATCCGTGCTCGTCTCAGCCGACTGGGTCGAGCAGCATCTCGACGATCCCGCCGTCGTCCTCGTCGAGGTCGACGAGGACACCGCCGCCTACGACAAGAACCACATCCGGAACGCGATCCGGCTGGACTGGAAGGCGGACCTGCAGGACCCGATTCGCCGTGACTTCATCGACCGCCGGCAGTTCGAGGCCTTGCTGTCGGCCCGCGGTGTCGGCAACGACGACACCGTCGTCCTCTACGGCGGGAACAACAACTGGTTCGCGGCATACGCGTACTGGTACTTCAAGCTGTACGGACACCGCGACGTCCGGCTGCTCGACGGCGGGCGAAAGACCTGGGAGCTCGAGAGCCGCGAACTGGTGACCGACACGCCGACGCGGCCGACCACGCAGTACACGGCCTCGGGTCCGGACCTGTCGATCCGCGCCTTCCGCGATGAGGTGATCCTGGCCATCGGTGTGAAGAATCTCGTCGACGTGCGTTCGCCCGACGAGTTCGCCGGCCGGCTGCTGGCGCCTGCCCACCTGCCACAGGAGCAGTCCCAGCGCGGCGGTCACATCCCGACCGCCCGCAACATCCCGTGGAGCAAGGCCGCCAACGACGACGGGACCTTCCGCTCCGACGAGGACCTGCGCGCCCTGTATCTCGACGCCGGCGTCGACCTCACCACCGACACGATCGCGTACTGCCGCATCGGCGAGCGTTCGGCGCACACCTGGTTCGTCCTGCACGAACTGCTGGGCGTCGACAACGTCAAGAACTATGACGGTTCCTGGACGGAGTACGGCTCGCTGGTGGGCGTCCCGATCGCCGTCGGCGACGAGCCGGGTGCGGCATGACCGAGGGCTGCGCGGCCCCGCCGGGTGGTGTCCCGCTCGACGGCATCGACGTGTCCACGCAGTCGGTCATCCAGGGTGTGGTCACCCGCGCCGACGACGGTCCGGTGGGCGACGCATACGTGCGGCTGCACGACACGTCGGGTGAGTTCACGGCGGAGGTCTCGACCGACGATGCCGGCAGGTTTCGGTTCTACGCGGCGCCGGGACGCTGGACGGTCCGCACCCTGGCGCCGCGCGCGGTGTCCGTCGACCGTGTCGTGATCGCCCAGCGCGGCGTCGTGGCCGAGCTCGAGGTGACGATCTCCGGCTGAGCGGGTCTGCACGGCGGCGCCCGCGGACCGTAGGGTGACGCGGGTGTTCGAGGGTTCCGCGGGGCCGGGGCGGCCGGCCGCTGCGGTGGTCGCGGTGGTGCTCTGCGGATCAGCTCTGGTCGGATTCGTCGCCGGCGCCCTAGTTGCGGCTTCGGGCGGCGGAGCGGAGGAACCCGGCCAGCTGCCGGTGTCGGGCGACGCGCCGTGGGACGGGGACGTCACCCCGGTGGTCGCCAGCGTGGCGGAGGCCTCCTGCGAGGCCGACGCCAGCCGCGACTCTGCCGGCCGGCCGGTGACCTATGAGGCGGCGCTGTCGGTCGACGCCGATCCGGAGTCGGCGTGGCGCTGCCCGGGCGACGGGATCGGCGAGACCCTCGTTCTCGATCTGGGTGGGTCGGTGCGGGTCGCCGAGGTGGCACTCGTGCCCGGGTATGCGAAGACCGATGCAGCCGACGGCACCGATCGCTACGCCGAGAACCGTCGACTCACGGCCGTCCGGTGGCGATTCGACGACGGGACGACCGTGGAGCAGGACCTGGACCCGGATCCAGCGCTCCGCGACCTGCAGGCCGCCCGGATACCACCCCGCGCAACGCAGCGGCTCGTCCTGGAGATCGTCAGCAGTTCCGACGCAGAGCGCGACACCGTTGCCGTGAGTGACGTGCGGATCTCCACGCCGGCCTGACGGTAGCGGCCTTCCGAGTCCGCGATCAGTAGACCAACGCCTGCGCTCCCTCGACCAGGATCTCCTCGACGAAGGTGGCGGCTCCAGCGATCCGGATCCCGGGAAGCACGTCGTCGGGACCGATGTCGCGGCGGGCCGCACACTGCGTACACAGCGTCACCCGAGCGGCCGTCAGAAGCGTGTCCAACAGGTCGGCAAGCGGCGCTGCGTGCGGCAGGTCGAACTCGGCGGCCCGGCCGGGCAGCGAGAACCAGGCGGACTCCCCGGTGAGCCATACCGACACCTCGGCACCGGAGGCCAGCGCGGAGGCCGCCACCGTGAACGCCTGCGAGCAGCGCTCCGGCGCGTCGAGACCCGCGGTCACCTTGACCACGAGCGAACCCGCCACGTCGACACCCTACTCGCCGTGATCATCGCGACCGGACGCGTCGGGTCGACGCGGTGCGGCGACGACCCGCCGTGATCAACGCGCGGACTAGAATCGCGGCGTGCTGGACCTCCTGTTCACCGCAGTGCTGGTCGGCGCCGCGTTGGTGGCCGGATGGTTCGCCGCCCGCCTGGTTTACGCACTGGTCAAGGGCCGGGCCTGACTCGTGATCGAGATCCCGGCCGACCTGCACCCCGACTGTGTACCGATCGCGTGGTTGCTCGGCCGGTGGGAAGGGGCAGGCGTCGGCGACTACCCGACCGTCGAGGCGTTCCGGTTCGGGCAGGAGGTGGCATTCAGCTACGTACCCGGCAAGGCCTACCTCGCGTACACGAGCAGCAGCTGGATCCTCGACGACGACGGCACCCTGGTTCGGCCGGCCGCCGGCGAGGCAGGGTACTGGCGGCCCCAGCCGGACGGCGAGGTCGAGGTGCTCCTGACCCACCCGACGGGTTTCGTCGAGATCTATCTGGGCCGGGTCGAGCCGGCAAAGATCGAACTCGCGACCAGGGGGGTCCTCAAGACCGAGACCGCGACGGACTACCGCACCGGCCACCGCCTCTACGGGCTGGTCGACGGGCGGCTGATGTACGTGTACGAGATGGCGGCGATGGGCCACGAGTTGCAGCCCCACCTGTCCGCCGAGTTGCAGCGCGTGGCCGGCGCCGACCAAGCGCGTTCCTAGACTGGTCTGCGTGGCGGACTGGCGTTCTGATCTGCGCGCCCGTGGCTACCGGCTCACGCCGCAGCGTGAGCTGGTGCTCCAGGCCGTCCAGGACCTCGACCACGCCTCCCCGGAGGAGATCCTGGGGCAGGTCCGCCGCACCGCCGAGGGCGTGAACATCTCGACCGTCTACCGCACGCTCGACCTGCTGGAGACGCTGGGGCTGGTCAGCCACACCCATCTCCGCCACGGCGCGCCCGCCTACCACGCGACCACCGAGCCCGACCACCTCCATCTCGTCTGCCGGCACTGCCAGGGTGTGACAGAGGTCGAGCCCGACGTGGCCACCGACCTGGTCGACAAGGTCGCCGCAGAGCACGGGTTCCACACCGACGTCCGGCACCTGACGCTGTTCGGCACCTGCCGGGACTGCCGGTGAGGCGGGAGTGCACGGCGGCGGTCCGGTGTTGAGGCTGCTGTGAGCACCTACCGCAGCCCCGTTCTCGGCCGACCCGGTGCGGTCGCGGCCACCGGACCCGATGCCGGCGTCGCCGCCCACTACGGCGACCCGCTGCGCGAGCAGCGTGCGCCGGGTCCGGTCGACCTCTCGCATCGCGGCGTCGTCCGCGTCTCCGGTCCGGACCGCCTCGGCTGGCTGCACTCGCTGACCACCCAGCACGTGGAGCAACTCCCGGCCGGTCAGGCCACGACCGCGCTGCTGCTCTCGCCGCACGGTCATGTGGAGCATGCCCTGTACGGCGTCGACGACGGCGCGGCGTTCTGGGCACACGTCGAGCCCGGGACCGCCCCGGCGCTCGTGGTCTTTCTCGACTCGATGCGGTTCCTGTTGCGCGTCGAGGTCACCGACCTCTCCGACGAGTTCGCGGTCGTCTGGGAGCCCGAGTCGGCAGATCGCGCCCGGCACCTGAGCAGGGTGACGGACAGGGGGCGCGAGGTCTTCGTGCCGCGGGCGTCGCTGGCCACCTACGTCGGGAACGCGCCGTCGGGGGTCTGGGCGCACGAGGCCATGCGGATCGCCGCCCACGAGCCCAGGCTCGGCCTCGACACCGATCACAAGACGATCCCGCACGAGGTCGGCTGGATCGGCTCGGCGGTCCACCTGGACAAGGGGTGCTACCGGGGCCAGGAGACCGTGGCCCGGGTGCACACCCTGGGCCGTCCGCCACGACGGCTGGTGATGCTCCACCTGGACGGATCGGTCGACCACCTTCCCGCGCACTGCGACGACGTCGACCTCGACGGGCGCACGGTGGGCTTCGTCGGCTCCGCCGCCCGTCATCACGAGCTCGGCCCGATCGCGCTGGCGCTGGTCAGGCGCAACGTCCCGATCGACGTGGAACTGCTCGCGGGCGGAGTCGCCGCGGCCCAGGAGGTCGTGGTCGACCCCGAGGTCGGCCTGCACGTCCGTGCGCGCCTGAGCTGACGCCCGTCAGGTCTCGAGCAGAAGGGTCACCGGCCCGTCGTTGGTGAGCGTGACCTGCATGTGGGCTCCGAAGACCCCGGTCTCCACCTGGGCCCCGTACGAACGCAAAGCCACGCAGAACGCGTCGACCAACGGCTCGGCCACCTCTCGGGGCGCCGCGGCCGACCAGGAGGGCCGGCGGCCCTTGCGGGTGTCGGCGTAGAGCGTGAACTGGCTGACCACGAGCAGCGGAGCATCGAGCTCCGACGCCGAGCGCTCGCCGTCGAGGATGCGGAGCTCCCAGATCTTGCGGGCGAGCCGGTCGGCGTGCTCGACCGTGTCCTCGTGGGTGACCCCGAGCAGCACCAGCAGGCCCTGCCGGCCGGGAACGGCCTCGAACCCGCCGGTGCGGCCGTCGTCGGCGGTCACCCTGGCCGTCGTCACGCGCTGCACCACCGCTCGCACGGGACGAGATTGTGGCAGCTGACGTGGCAGGATCGCTGCCCGTGACGTTGTCCGTCGATGGCGCCGAACCGCATGCCGAAGTCGTGGCCGAGGTGGTCCGGTCCGGCCTGGTCGAGAGCCGTCACCATGGCTCGGTCATCGCGCTCGACGCCGACGGTGTGGTGGTGCTGGCCATCGGCGACACCGAGATGCCGATGTATCCCAGATCGAGCAACAAGCCTGGCCAGGCGGCGGCGATGGTTCGCGTCGGGCTCCCTCTCGACGGCGAACTGCTGGCGCTGGCGGCGGCGAGTCACTCGGGTGAGGACTTCCACATCAGGGGAGCCCGTCGGATTCTTGCCTCGGCCGACCTGGACGAGTCGCTGCTGCAGAACACCCCCGGGTGGCCCCTGGACGAGATCGCGATGGTGGCGTACGCACGGCAGGGGCGGGACCGTTCCTCGATCGCCGCCGACTGTTCGGGCAAGCATGCAGCGATGCTGGTGACGTGCACGGTCAACAGGTGGCCCACCGAGGGCTACCTGACACCAGAGCACCCGCTGCAGCAGGCGATCCGCGTCACCATCGCCGAGCTGGCCGGCGAGCCCGTCACCCACGTTGGTGTGGACGGCTGCGGCGCTCCGCTGTTCGCGCTCACCCTGACGGGGGTCACCCGCATGTACCGGTCGCTCGCACTCGGTGCTGCCGGGTCGGCGGAGCGACGCGTCGTCGAGGCCATCCAGGAGCATCCGCAGTGGGCCAGCGGAACCACCCGCCACGAGGCCCGGTTGATCCGCTCGATTCCCGGCCTGTTCGCGAAGGTGGGGGCCGAGGGTGTCTACGCCGCCGCCTTCGACGACGGCCGGGCCGTCGGGTTGAAGATCTCCGACGGTGGACACCGCGCCGCGCCGGTCGTCATGGCTGCGGTCCTGCGGCGCCTCGGTGTCGACCATCCGGTGCTGGTGGACCTCGGCCGAACGCCCGTGCTCGGGGGCGGTGAACCGGTCGGCGAGATCCGTGCCGCCCTGCCGTGATCACCCCTCCGGTGTCGGTCTGAGCCGCATGCCCAGGAGTAGGGTGCCGCGCTCCCGGCGTACCGGCTGCATGCCCAGGTGGCGGTAGAAGCCGATCGCGCGCTCGTTCCCGGCCGCCACGCCGAGGTGGACTCCGTGGACGCCGATGGCGCTCAGGTGCGTGAGCAGGTGCTCGACCAGCCGGCGGCCGTATCCGGAGCCCTGCGCGCGAGGCAACAGGTCGATGTGCAGGTGAGCCGGATAGTCGGCGGTGACCGCAGGGGCGGTCCGCACCGGGTGGTGCAGCAGGTGACAAAGCCGCTCGTCAGCCGTCCACGACCGGTCCGTGGGCGGATCGGGGTACCGCTCCCGCAGTGGGGGCCACCATTCCTGCTCGCACCGTCGCTCGAACTCGGCGGTGTCACGGGCGCCGAGGACGTATCCCTGTGCTTCGCTCTCGTCGTCGAGCACGAAGGCGAGATCCGGCTCCAGGGCGAGGTACGGTCCGACGTACACGTGTCCGAGCAGGTGCGCGTCCGCATGGTCCGCAGTCACGTCCTGCCCGGAGTTGCCGGTGCGCAGGCACACCTCGTAGAGGCGGGCCCGGTCGTGAGGGTGGGCAGGCCGGATGAACACGGTTGCCGATTATTCGCCGTCCCGGGCCCGTCCGTACGCTGGTCCGATGCGCTCGTCCCACCGCTGGAGGTGGCGGTGGGGGATACCGGTCCTGGTCGCCGCCGTCGCGCTGATCGGCGTCGGCGCGGTCTCTGCAGGCTCGACGACACAACCGCTGCGGGCCGACGGGATCATCCGCGGCGACGACGGCGGTGTGGCCGACGTTCCCGTCGGCAGCGGGCGTTCGTACGTCGCCGGCTCCAGCGTGCTGAGCACGGGCGACGACCCCCTCCCGCCGGTTCAGGCCGCCCTCGTCGATGCGGACCGGGCCTGGCTGGCGGCCGCCCGGGTCCCGGGAACGAGCACGGCGTACGAGGCGATGGCCGAGCGGGCACTGCTGGACCTGCACCTGATGATCCGGCCCAACGGTGCGCTGATCGCTGCCAACCGCTATCACTGGCGCTACGTCTGGCCGCGGGACGCCTCGTTCGCCGTGGTGGCGCTGTCGGTGACCGGCCATCACGCCGATGCGGAGAGGATCCTGCGTTACCTCGCCGATGTCGCGCCCGACAGCGGGATCTGGCACGCCCGCTATCTCCCCGACGGCTCCGGCGCCCCGCCCGACGCGCGGCTACGGCAACTCGACGGGTCGGGCTGGGTGCCGTGGGCGGTGTGGATCTGGCTGGAGACGCACCCGGACCGGGCGCGCGCGGCACAGGTCGTGGGTCGTCTCGGCGAGATGGTCACGGACTCCGCCGACGCGCTCGCGCGTTCGCTCGGCGACGACGACCTGCCGCTGCGGACGCCGGACTACTGGGAGCAGAACGGTCCACTGCTCACGCTGGGGATCGCGGCGCCCGCCCGGCTCGGTTTGCGGGCTGCCACTGCGCTGGCTCCGACCCTCGGAGTGGACGGCTCGGCCTGGCGTGATGCCGCTCGGCGCCTGGACGGCGCGATCGAGCGCGAGTTCGGCGTCCGGGGCTTTCCCCGGACGGTCGCCGACGACGACCCCGAGACGATCGGGGCCCACGGATACCCGGTACCCCGCGAACGCACCGGCCGGGACGCTGCCGTGACGTTCCTCGGTCTTCCGTTCGCGGCCGGTGACGCCGACATCCGCGAAGCGGTGCGAGGCGCCGGCCGGTCGCTGCGCGTACCCAACGGTGGTCTGCGGCCGGGCATGACCTGGCAGACCGACGTCGACGTCGCGTGGACGCCGACGACGGCGCTGTTCGCGCTCGCCTTGGCCGCCAATGGCGACACGGCCGATGCCGAATCGCTGCTGAGCTGGCTCGACGAGCACAGAACCCCCCTCGGCGCGCT
>DASUYL010000257.1:0-18723 GCA_036377395.1 Jiangellaceae bacterium | reverse complement strand
GTGTTCGGTGGTTCCATATGGGGAAAATCCGGTCACCATCGCGTCCTCGATTCGGGTTGTGGGTCGTGTCGTTCAGGGTTGCCCACCTTGCCGTTGCACTCCTTGCACGCTGCGCATAGGTAGGTGGGGTCATCGCCGTGGCGCTTGCCTCTGGTGTGGTGTGCGGTGGTGGCCACGGTGGTGCACCCCTCCAGCTTGAGCTTGCAGCGGTAGCCATCCCTGGCTAGGACGTACGCACGGGTGCGTCTCCATGCCCTTGTGCTGCCCTGGCTCCAGGATGCGCTCACATACCCAGGGTAGGTATGCCGCAGGGGTACGCGGATTGTGCGTACCCCTGCGGTCCGACGTGTCGTCGGGCTGTGGCAGCCGGACTAGTTCACCATGCGGGACGGTTCGGCTGGCCTGGTGTTGTTGGCCGAGGGTCGCATGGCCTTGGCGACGGCTAGGGCCACGGCGGCGTCGATTTGCTGCTGCTCTGGTACGTGTGGCCGTGGTCGGGTGATCCAGCGGGCGATGAGGTAGGTCGCGGCGATGAGCGCGGTAGCGATGACGAACGCCAGGTTGCTCCCGATCTCCATCAGGGTTCTCCTTGCTCGGTGACGGTTCTGACAGCTTCCAAGTGCGCGCATCTGCGGCGGTGTGTGCCGGCGATGCAGTCGCAGCGCCATCCGCCTCTGCGCTTGCGGATGTAGTAGGTGACGGTGCCGCGCACTTCGGCGTCGATGTCGCGGCCTTCGACGCGTCGGATGAGCACCCGACGCTCCGAGATGTAGCGGATCGCCTTCTGCTCGACGGACTCCTTGCGGCTCACGACGCTTCATCCCAGACATCCGCGCACTGAAGCAGCGGCTCGATCGCGTTGTCGTCGATGAGCTTCTGCACATACGCGATGAGGTCCCGGACGTTCGGCCGGTTGGCGCGTAGCCACCGGACCAACAGGTCGGCGGCGTCGTACTCGATGCGGGTGTGGTCCATCACGAGCTTCCGGACGATGCCGTTCTCTCGTCGAACCGTGGCTTCGTTGATGGTCTGCATCGCCGTCGCGTTGCGGCGCCCGAAGGGTGTTGCGACGCTGCGCGACGCCGAAGCAATTACGTGATCTTCTAGTACGTGATGTGCACTACGTGATAGGGGGAAGCCAGCTTCCGGTTCATTGCGCTGGATTGCCGGTTCATTCGCGCTGGATTGCCGGTTCATTCCTTGGGGGTGGCCGTCTGCCGCCCCACCGGTGGCCGTCTGCCGCCCCACCTCATCCGGAATGAACCGGTCATCAGCTTCCGGTTCGTTCCGGCGCCACGGACGAGACATCAGGATCTCCGCGCCGACCTCGAAGATGTACTTCGGGACCGTCGCCGCGTACACGCTCGCCCGTGCCACTCCAGCACCACCACGCCGACCGCCTCGGTACCCACCCCTGGACAGCAGGCCGAGGTACCCCTGGTCGACGGCTGTCGACAGGTGGCCGCGGATAGCGCGCGGTGACAGGCCGGTGATGTCCGCCAGCCCGGCCAGCCCGGGTCGAGCACGGCCGCCGTCGGCGGACATGAACACGCCCAGCGCCAACAGCACGGCCTTCGTCGGCCACGGCAGGTCGCTGCTGAGCATCAGCCGCTCCCAGTCGAACCGGCCGACGCGCTCTCGCTCGACATCAGCCATCGTCCCCCGCCTGGTTGTGGAGGGACACGAAGTCCACCCGCCCGGCCATCCGCTTGAACTCCGGACCGGCCAGGAACGCCCGGACGGCGGCCCAGTTGGCGCAGACGAACATCACCGGCAGTGGCTCGGCGTTCAGGTGGACCTCGACGTGAACGCTGAAGTTCAGCTTCCCCGTCGCCGGGTCACGTGGCGGCCTCTTCATGCCGTCACCCACCGACCTTCGCCGACGCGGCGTCAGCTTCCGCGCGCTGGCGGGCCTTCTCGTGCATCTCGCCGAGCCCCTCCCAGAACGCGACGCCGGCCGCGAGGAGGCGCTCAGCCGCCGCAGCGGTCGAGACGTTCCACGTACGCGCGTACCACTCGATCTCGGCGAGCAGGTCGTCCTGGACGCTGGTGCGTAGGGCCCTCTTCCTCATGCCGCCACCGCCTCATCAGCGGCGCTCTTGCGCACCTCGAACACGTCGGCCAAGTCCGGCTCGCTCGCCATGATCAGCCGCGCGTAGAAGCTGCGGTAGCTGTTGTTCAGCTTCGGCGTGGACGTGGTCTCCAACGCCATGTGCCACCGGGCCACCTCGAACAGCGCGGCGATACCGACCCTGCCGCCCGTGCGGGACTTCCACTCCCGCGCCAACGTCACCAGCGCGGTGTAGACGTGCGGGTTGTCCTCGTGGAACCGGCGGAACTTCTCCGCCAGCGACGGCGGGCAGAGCAGGTCCAACAGGTCGCCCTGCGAGAAGTCGTCGGTCGCGGCCGGTACGGTGACGTTGGAGGGAATCTGGGGAGGGGCGCTGTAGCGGGCGCCCGTCTCACCCATGCGTCGCCGCCAGCAGGTCGGAACCCTCGTAGCCGAGGTACCGCAGTAGGTCTGGCTTCGTGACGCGGTACTGCTTTCCGACCCTGAGCACCCGGACGGGGAACTCGCCGCGCTTGGCGAGGGCGTAGCCGGCGGTGCGCCCGATGTCGATGGCGCGGCAGGCCGTGCCCAGGTCGAAGCTGATAGGCAGCGCCTCCAGCTCGTCGGCCGTCATGCTTTGGACCTTCTCCATGAGATGGCAACTCCTGTGATCCTGACATGTGGGGAGGCAGAACAGATCATGCCGCCCTGTTGCGCCACGTGTCAACTCATCGCTAAGGTGACATCTCATGAAGCAACCCGAGGGCTGGGGTCCGAAGCTGGTGCAGACCATCGCGGGGGAGATCCGGCGCCACCGCACGCGGAAGAAGATCAGCGCGCAGGAGCTGTCGAACAGGTGCGCCAAGCTGGGTTGGCCGATCAAGCGGTCCGTCCTGTCGAACCTGGAGTCCGGCTACCGCGAGACCATCACCGTCCCGGAGTTGCTCATCATCGCGGCGGCACTTGAGGTGCCTCCGCTACTGCTGATGCTTCCCGCCGGCTACGCCGAACGGGTCGAGATCCTCCCCGGCCGCGTGGTCGAGACGATGGAGGCGCTTCGGTGGATCGTGGCGGAGAACGCACTATCCGGAGACCGGTGGGGAGACGTCGAACAGAGCACCGTGCACTCGCTTTTCGTCCACGAGCAGAACGTCGTCCGCTGGAAGAACTCCCGCATGTTCGCCGCCGACATCCGGGCCGGCATCGGGAACGGCGACGCGGAAGGCTTCGACGAGATCGCGGCGACCGCCGAGCAGGGGCTCCGGTCGCTGCGCCAGCTCATGCGCGTACGCGGGCTCACGCCACCCGACCTGCCCCCGGAACTCGCTCTAGCGATCGACGAGAAGCCGGCATGAAGGGCTCCGTCTACAAGCGGTGCCCGTGCGGCGTCACCGGCGGCGGCGGCCGGCATCGACATCGCCGTGGTGTCGAAGACGCTCGGCCACTCCTCGATCGCGCTGACGTCCAACACTTACGGCCATCTACTTGCGGGCGTCGGCAAGGCTGCGAGTGAGGCGGCTGCGGCGCTGGTCCCGCGCAACCGCCGTGACCAGTTGGTGACCAATGAGGTCCAGGAAGAGGAGGGAGAAGCCATGCAGGAAGAGGCTCCGCAGCAGGTCAGCGATGGTGGGCCGCCGGGGACTCGAACCCCGAACCTATGGATTAAAAGTCGGCCGTCCAGCGTCCCGCACGGTGATGCTACATGACGGGCGATGCCGTTCTCGCAGGTCAGCAGACAGGTCGATCGCCGGACGGTGCCGACCCGACGCGGACCACTGCGAGGCGTCCGTGCTCAGTCCGTGACCACCCCATCCGGCACCTTCAAGCGGTCGCGCTCGCCGTTGCCGTCGCGGTCGTCGCCGGCACGGCGATCGTGCTCGGCCTGTCCGCCTACCTCGACGTGCGCTGGGACCCGGCGGCGTCCGTACTCCTCGCGCTAGCGGCGGTGTGGCTGCCGCAGGCGCTCATCTTCACACGCCGCGGCATCCGCCGTAGGCGCTAACTAGGCGGCCCCGAACGGGTGACTCAAGCACCCGCCGGGGTCTTGATCGACTAACAAGGAGTCGACCCGTGGAACACGGTACCGAGCCGCGCCCTGAGCGCGCCTACCCGCTGACCGTCCCCAACGACCCCCGCTTCACCGTGAGCTTGCTGCTCGACGTCCGGAAAGTCCTCGCCGACCACGGATACCCACATGTCACCGAAGGGGCGGACCTGCTCGACCTGCAGGCGTGCCTGTTCCGGTTCCTGTACGGCGGCGGGCGGTGACCCGCCGACCGGCCCAGCATGCCCGTACGACGTGGCGTCAGCGCCGGCAGGACCGCGAGACCGGTCAAGCGTTCACGTTGGGCTACCAGGCCGGGGTCGGCGACACGGAGAGGTACTACCGCGAGCAGATCGAGGCGGTCCTCCGGTCAACCTCGGAACCTTCCGAAGTTGAGCCGGCCGAGTCGTTCGACGCGGCCGAGGAGGCCAGGTGGCGGGACTACCTCGCCGAGCAGGGCGGTGAGACGTCGTGAGAGTGAACATCCTCGGGTTCCCCACCGAAGCCGGCCACCTCGTGTCCCTGCTCCGCGGCCTGGTCGACAGTGTCGAGGTCGTCGGCCAGCACGGCGACGTGTCCGGCGAGTTGGTGATGCTCTCGCTTGAGGTGACGGTGATGCTGCCGTGGATGGCCATCGAACGGCCGGACGGTGAGCTGGACCGGTGGACGGTCCGTAAGGCGCTGCTGGCTCAGACTGCGCCACCTGGAACATCCGTTCCACCTGAGGCGGCAACCCGCCGGCCACGCCGCATCGTCGGCAACGGCGGACGAGCGTAGCCCGAACAACAAGATCGCCCTTGGGGGGAAATCCCCTCAAGGGCGATCTTCACTTCCGGGTGACGTAGACGCCCCTGCCGATGACGACGTACGCCAAGCCTTCATCGATGAGCAGGTGGACGGCCTTGCGAGCGGTACCCCGCGCCACGCCGAACTCCTGGACAAGCGACGTGATCGACGGCACCGGCCGGTCCGGCACCAGCGTGCCGGATTCGATCCGCCCGCGCAGGATGCCGGCGACCTGCTGATACAGCGGCACCGGACCTTCGAAGTCGATCACAGTGTGACGGTCGCACACCGTGATTCACCCTGTCCGGGGAAGGCAGACCATAGACTGCCATAGCACAGTGTGGCAGGGTGCCTACAGAGCCGCGGCGGGTCTGGTGACTGGACTCCCAGCCCGCCGCGGACCCTCAGTCCAGGAGGGGGCAGCCATGCGGCAGGAACCGACCGGCCGGACAGACGTAGCGATCGCGTGGGCGGCGCTGCTCGTCCTCGACGCACACCGCTGCGGCATGTGCCGCCACTGCCCAGCCGACGGCCCCGAGCACTGCCGGCAATACCAGGCCGCACTACTGGACGTGGCCACGCTCGGCCAGCCACACCCACAGCACTAGCTGCGGATGTAGTCGACGTACAGGTACTGCGGGTTCGTGGCGGCGCCCAACGAACTCACGTTGCCGGTACCGGATGTCCGCACGAACGTCCCGACGAACGTCTTGTTCCCGGTCGACACGGCGGTGTACTCGGCCTCCTTGTGGCACGGGTACGACGATGCCGTGGCGCCCGGAGCTATCCGGAAACCCTGCAACTGGGTGCCGGTCGTGTTGTCCTCACGGATCCGCGCGAAGTGCTGGTCGGTGGCGACGCTGATGGTGAACGCGAAGTCCCACGTGATCCGGTAGGTGCGGCCGGACACCAGGGCCGCGGTGACCGTGTCGATGATGGTTTCGGTGGTCGTCACCGACGCCGACCCGGCCGTGCGGATGGCGGTGTTGATCCGCTCCCCGGGGATGCGGCCCGCGACTAGCTGATCTCCTGCGCTGGACATAGCTTCACATCCCTATGTAGGCGGGCGGGTGCACGTCGACTTTCGACCCGGACGGCACGGTCTTGACCACGCCGTTGACCGGGGTTTGCGTGACGGTGAACGTCTGCGGCGACGACGCGCCGGCGATGCTGGTGACGTGCAGCCGGGCACCGCCGGTCATCACGTCGAAGTCCACGGAGCCGGTAGTCCACAGCGGGTAGCCGGCGGCCACGGCCACGGACATCGACGTCGATCCGCCCGCGTTGAACGCGGAGTTGAGCGTGGACCCGTCCGACCCGATGTAGCCGTAGTCGGCGTGCGTGACCTCGGCAACGACCCACGGGCCGGCCGGGGTGCAGTTGAACGTGATACTGCGGCGGTGGGTCTCGACGTGCTCGGTCCAGCCCTGAATCATCAGGTCGACCGGGTCGTGCTCGAGCCCGGTGATGCGGATGACGTCGCCGAAGGTGAGCGCCTCGACGTCGGCCACCAGATCGTCGCGGGCGACCAGATCGATGGTCACCTGCGGGTAGCGGGCCAGGCCCGGCCACGACGCGACGTGCAGCCGCCAGCCGGCCTGCGCGGCGAGTTGCCAGTCGGTTTGGACGTTGGCGTCCGGCGCGGCGGTCATCCGGCCGATCCGGTCGACGGCGTTCGGCCCGCCGGTCTCCAGCGTCGCGCGGGCCGAGGAGCCGGACGGGCGGCGGACCTCGACGTCGTTGGCGCGGCCCTGGTCGTCGATGACCGGGTCCAGCGACGTGAACGCGCCCGAGTCGTACGCCAGGGTCAGCGCCGGCTCCTGGTTAAGCAGGTCGGTCCGTACCCGGTAGTGGATGCCCACGGCGTCGGCCGGTTCGGACAGGATGCCCATGTCGGCGGCGGCGGCGTCCGCCCAGATCCCCACCGTCGTGTCGGGGGTTTGCGGCCCCATGATGGTGGAGTCGGTGATCGTCCCGGCCGACGTGAAGGTGACGCCATCCTCGGCGGCGACGCCTTGGATGCGTGGGCCGGCCGTCTCGCCGTCGTAGCCGCGCCCGGCGGGCTCCAGCACGGTGGCCAGCGCGGAGGCGTCGGCGGAGTCCCACAACGCCACGTGGGCGATGCCGACATTCGTGGTTTCGACCTGCGACGGTTCGGCGGGGAACGACACCCCGGCCGGCAGGCCAGCGTTGGCGGTGGTGATGGTTTGCGACCCGGCCAGCTCCCCGTCGATCCACAGGGCGTAGTCGACGTCGGCGCCGTCCTGCGCCACCGCAAGCTGGATCAGATGCCAGTCCCCGTCGAGCAGGCCGGGCTCGGTGGTGGTGCCGGTGGCCAGGGTGTCGGTGGTGCCGCCTACCGAGTCGTACACGGACACGACGGCGGCGAACAGCCCACCGCCGGAGTCGGTCAGGGTGACCCACCACTGGGTGGCGTCGGCGGAGTCGGTGGTGACGGAGACCAGCTCGACCTCGTCGTAGCCGACCTCGGCGCCTTCGCCTTTGGCCCAGAACACGAGTTGCCATTCGCCGGTGTCGGCCATCTGGACCGGGCCGGAGATGATGCTGGCGGCGTCCTCCACCACGCGGGCGTAGCCGGCCGACCCGGCCGGACCTTCGTCGGTTTCGAAGTCGATGACGCCGGTCAGAATGGTCAGGGGTGTGCCGCCGAGCAGCCCGGACGCGGCTAGGCGGGCGTCGACGCCGTCCTCGAGTGGCCAGTACGCGGACGGGTTGTTGTCGGTCAGGGTGCGGCGGATCGCCGACAGGACCGGCGGTTGGCCTTGCCCGAGTCGGCGTAGCACACCTTCGGCGTCGATCTCGATCCACGCCTTGCCGCGTGCGGACACGCCACCGGCGAGCACGGCCGGCAGGTCGTAGTCCAGGGTGCGGCGCGGCACCCATGAGGCGATCTCGCCGCACCAGCGTGCCGTTCCGTCGACGGAGATGCGCAGCGGCGTGTTCGGGCCGACCAGTCCCCACAGCGGCGAGGTCGGGTTGAGTGGGTTGTACCGCTGGTCCGGGTCGTGCAGGTGTAGCCGTACCCGTTGCGCGGGGGTGGTGTCGTCCTCGCTGGAGCGGCCGCGGACCATGTCGAACGGTTCGGCGAGGACGTTGTCCAGCTCATGCCAGTCGCCGTCGTAGAACAGTTCGAACGTGACGTCCTGCTTGCCCATCAGGCAGCCCTGACGGCGGCGCGTACATCGGAACGGGTCCGCATCGCGCGGAGGAGGATCTCCACGATCGCGTCGTCGAGGCGGGCACCGGCCGAGTCGATCCGCAGCACGACCTCAGGCGCACCCCGGCCGGCCGGGGTGACCCGCTCACCGGCCTGCAGCACGGACAGGACTTCCTGACCGGGTGCACCGGGCACCACGCCGCCCCGGTGGAACGTTGGGATCCTCGGCGCGGAGAACGAGTTGCCGCCGATGCCGGGCACCCAGCCGGGGATGCTGAACGACAGCCGGCCCACCGTGGCGTTCCACGCCCTGGCGATCCCGTTGAACGCGGCCCGGAACGGGCCCGTGATGATGCCGGCCACCCCGGACAGCGCACCCTTGAGCAGCTTCGGCACGGCCCGGATCGCCGATACGAGACCGTTCCATCCGGCCTTGACGCCCTTGAAGATGGCCTCCCACTGCTTGGCCGTCATCAGGAAGTACTTCGTCAGCCAATTCAGCGTGGTGCCGAGCAGCGGCAGCGCGAACTCAGCCGCCTTGAGGATGATGTCCAGGAACGCGATAGCGCCCGGCGCGCCATCGGCTATGGCTTCGAAGAACTTCGACACGGCCTCGCCGATGGCCGGTGCGTGTTCCGCGAGCTTCTCGAACAGCGGCACCGACGCCGTGACGGCCTTCTCGATGCCCGGCATCGACTTCTCGGCCATCTGCGCAAACGCGGGGGCGAGCTTGTCGATCAGCGGCGCCATGGTGGCGCCCATCCGGTTCAGCGACGGCGCGATGCGCTCCAGAGCGTCGCCGAACGTGTCAGCGGCCCGGATCAGCGGCGCCTTGAACGGCTCGCCGAACTTCTCGAACGCCTTGCTGGCCCGGTCCTTCAGGGAACCGAACGCGGCGGCGACCTTCGGATCCTTCGCGGCGGCCATGATGCCGGCCGCGAGCACCCCACCACCGAGGCCGAGCAGCACACCGGAGGTAACCGCGGCTCCGATAGCCGGTGCGGCGGCCACCACGGCGCCGACCAGCGCCGGGGAGATCGGCGCGGAGGTGAGCAGCGGACCAATCCGCTGGGAGAACTTCGCGGAGAAGCCGAGTGCGGCCTTACCTCCGGCGTCGCCGAAGCCGTCGAGCAGACCGGAGGAGTCGTCGACCTGGCGGCCGAACTTCTTCGCGGCGTCGCCGGCCTTGTCGAAGGTGCGCTCGAGCTGCCGGCTGTCACCGGCGAAGGTGAGCAGTACCTGGTTCTTGCCGGCCATCACGTCACCTCAAGACCGGCGTCGCGCGCCAGGGAGATGAGTGCGGACTCCAGCCGGCGGTTGATGGCGTCGTGGCGTACGACGAGCGCCTTGTACAGGTAGCGGCCCTCCTTGAAGAACGGCCGCTTCACGGAGCCCTTGGGTCCGACCGTCCCGCCGAAGTCCAGCCACGGGTAGTACGGCGCGCGTGGCCCACCGGCGGCGACCCGCACGAGGGTGCGCGTAGAACGGGCCTTGATGGACCTCTGCGCCCGGCCGCTGCGCTTCGGTACCCGGGACTGGGCGAAGTCGACGACGATGTCCCCGGCGTCGTTGAGCGCGAGGCGGAGCTTCTTGGGTAGCTCCTTGTCCATCTTGCGCAGGGAGCGGTTGAACTCGGCCAGGCCCTCGACCTTGATCCGGTCGACCATCGTTCACTCACCTCCCTGTGCCAGCGCCATCCGTTGCGCTCGCCGACCGTGGTAGACCTGCCACCGCAGGAACTCCTCGGCGGACATCTGCTCGCGGAGCCGGGCGACGGTCATCCCGAGTCGGTCGGCGAGGTAGTACTCCCACTCAATTTCCGGGTCGGTCTCCATCGCCAGGTACGCCGCTTTTGGCGGCTCCCTCGTCCATGCCGGACAGCTCCGAGATGCGCTCGATGACGGCGTTCAGCTCATCCGTACCCGCTGCCCGCTGCCACTGCGCGACCTCGTCCTCGTCCAGCGCCGGGTCCACCATGCCGAAGGCGAGGATCTTCCGTTCCATCGCAAGCACGCCATGGGCTTCCCTGGCCGCGACGACCTCGTCCGCCTCGCCGCGGGAGAGCCCGCGCACCATGACGACGCCGACGCCGTGGATCTCGACCTTGTCCTCACGCAGCCGCCGCTTGAGAAGTACGGCCTTGTCCATCGCTGGCCTCCCTACTGGGCGGTCGAGGTGACGTTGCCGGAGATCTGAAACTCGGCGGTCCACGCGACCATTTCCGCGACGGGGTTGGACTCGACGTAGCTGGACAGGATGGCCGAGAACGAGTCCTGCGGCAGACCTGAACCGGTGCCCTCCGGTCGGCGGACGACCGTCACCGCCGCACCGGCGACCAGGAGCGGACGGAGCACGGCCCGCGGCCCGGCGCTGGACTCGCTGTCGTAGACGCCGCCCATGGTGAAGGTGCCGTTCAGTAGTCCGGAGGAGAACGCGTTGGCGTCCGCGCCGTAGCCGGTGACGTCGTGCGTCGCCATCGTCCGGTTGATCTCGGACGTGTTGGTGTACGTGGACAGGTCGTCGCCATCGACCGTGACGACGGTCTCCTTGCCGTGGATCTTGGCCATGATGGCTCCCCTATGCGCTCGCGCCGATGATCACGATGTCGTACGTGACGCTGGTCCCGGACGACGAGTTGGCCACGTTGATCAGGTCGCCGGTGCCGGCGGTGACGGCCACGCCGGTGGCGTCGGGCGCGACCCACATGAACATGCCGCCCGGCCGCACATCGATGCCGTCAGAGGCGGCCAGGAACAACGGAACGCCGTTGCTCGCCGGCCTCGTCACGCGCACGTTGTTCGTGTTCGCCGATGCGGCGGTCACCAGCAGCGCCTTGACACGCGCGAAGGTAAGCGTGGTGCCGAGCGGTCCGGTCAGGCTGCCGGCCAGGTCGAGGTCTTCGTTGCTGGACGCGTTGACGGTGCGCCGGTCGGACCACATCATGTCGCCCTGGTTGGCGCCGGTACCGGACGTGAGCCGGATGCGCTGCCGGTAGTCCAGCGGCACCGACGGGGTTGCCAGGTCAAGCGACCCGGTCAGCTCCGCCACGATCGAGCCGATCAGCGTTGCGGTCAGTGCCATCAGCTACTCCCGGGTCCGGCGATGTCCAGCTCGAACAGCGCGCCGATGTAGTCCGTGCCGGCGATGGTGTAGACGTCGAAGTCGGCGTCGACCACGCGCAGCGTGTCGAACTCCGTGCACCAGCCGCCGGCCTCCAGCACCCGCTTGACGGACTTCGGCCCGTCGCCGTCGCAGTAGGCGCCGAGTGCGTCGCGGGCGGCCCGGTCGGACGCCTTGCCGACCACCAGCAGAACCGGCAGGGTCATCCGGTCCATGCCACGGCCGTACGTGGCGTCGTACGTGTAGTCCTCCGGGTACAGCACCACCCCACCGGGCGGAGTGATCGCCTGTCCCGGGTTGGCGTGTACACGTAGCCCGTCGATCGTGTCGAGCCGGGCGGCGACAGCGTCCATTACCTCGGCGAGGTTCATCAGCCCACCGCCCGCGGCTTGACGTACGTACGCAACGCGACCGCCACATCGGGGTCGACGCGGGCCAGCAGCCGCAACTCGTTGCCCTGGTCCGGGCTGCCGGCGATGCCGTACGGGGAATCCCGCCGGGCGTGGAACCGGGCAGCCTGCAACAGGCACGCCTGCTTGACCGCGGTCGGGACGGCCGTCCAGCCCCACAGCGCCGTGACGGCGACCTCGTTGCGGTCCCCGGCCGGCATGACCGAGGAGTCGTCGGAGACGACGAGGCGGCTCCACGGACGGCTCTTGCTGGCCGCGTTGACCGGCTCCAGCTCATAGTCCGTCAGCGCGTCGCCGTCCACCTCGACGGCAAGGCTGGTGGTCGACATCAGGTCATCGATCGGCACCACCCACCGGCCGCGCGTGGTGTCGGCGCGCGCGGTGAACCGGCGCTCCTCGGCCTCGGTGACCCGGCCGAACTGCCGATTGGTGTGCGTGTCGATCGCCCGCGACGCGGCGGTGATGGCCACGGCCAACGCGGCGTCGTCGTCGCTGTCGCCGATGCGCAGGTGCGCCCGCAACTCCGCGACGGTGACGTAGTCGGGTTCCCAGCCGGTCGGGCCGGCCAGCACGGTGACCGCCTCGGAGGCGGTGACTCCGCCGTCGGCGTTCCACTCGACGACGTACGTGCCGGCGGCCTGCTCGACGTCGATCGCCCACGGGTAGCTGTACAGGCCGGTCGACTCGTGCACCACCCCGGACGAGGTCGGGCCGACCACCGCGGCGCCACCGCCGGTGGGGGAGATCGTCACCGTCAGCCCGGTGACGTCGGCGGCCGGCCCGCCCGGGTATGCGGCGAACTGCGCGAGCAGGGTGGCGGTTTCGCCGGCCGTGTACTCGGTCACGACAGGTCCCAGGTGATGCCGTCGATGGGTAGGAACACGGTGCCGCTGGCGGTGCCGAGGCTGGCCTCCGGCGTCAGCCAGCCGTCGGTGCCCAGGTTGAGCGCGGTGGAGATGTTCGACCCGCTCCCGACCGTACGGATGGAGAACGACTTGGGGCTGGCTGGGCGGTGTGCGGCAGTCACCTGCGCGAGCTGATACGCGGCGGTCACGTTCGTGCCGTTGGGCCATTGCAGCGACCCGCGCCAGTACACCCGGCCCCGTTCGATCGAACTGCCCGGGTTGGCCGCCTGACCGGTCTTCTTCACGATCGCGGTGCCGAGGGTGGCGTCCACCCACGTCGGCGTGGCCGGCACCGCCTGGCCGCCGACGCTGAGGCTGGTGTCAGCGACGAGGCCCTTTGCCTTGAGTGTTTCGGTGAGCACGAGCCAGCCGGGCATGGTGGCGTGGTCGGTGCCGTAGCAGGCGACCAGCGCGATCCGGTCGCCTGCTACGGGCGGGTTTGTCGACAGCGACCAGAACACGTCATCGGAGCCGTCCGGGTACTCGAAGTGCCGGCAGCCGACACGGCTGTTCTCCGATGGCGTGGTGCGCAGCTCGCCGTTGCCGTTGAGCCAGAACACCTTGACCGTGCCGTCTGCGCCGTTGAATACCCGCCACAGGTCCGGGTTGTTGTCTCCGGCCGACCACGGTGTGTTGATCCGTAGCCATTCGTCGGCGGCGGTCCACGTCGCGACCTGCTCGGCGAGCGCCGCGGGGATCGCGACCGCGGCGACGTCGCCAGCGGACAGGTCGACGTCGCCCGTCTCACCGTTTACCTCGGTGACGACGGACGCATCGACATACCCGCTCGCGGTCAACGTCAGCCCTTCGCGTCCTCGTCGACTCCGCGCTGGCGGCCGGTGAACGGGCTGGTGATGGTGTCGGGCACCTTCTCGCCGGCCTCGCGCCGCTGATCCAGCGCCTCCAGGTCGGCCCGCTCGCCCTCGGACAGGCCGAACGACGGCTCAACCGGCTGCGGGCGGGTGTTCGGCACGGCCTTCGCGTTCTCCCGCGCCTCGGCCAGCTCCTCGCGGAGACGGGCGTTCTCCTCGCGCAGCCGGGTCAGCTCGGCGTCGTCAACCGTTGCCGTCCGAGCAACGGTTGGCTTGTCGGTGGGGTTCGGCATGTCGTCCTCTCAGTCCATCAGCTCGGCGGCGACCGAGTAGGTGATCGAGTCCGCGTCGCCGTGGGTCATGGTGATGCGGATCGTGTCGGGCAGAACCCCGTTCGCCGACAGGTTCGCCGTGACCGGCAGACCCGGCCCGATCTGCAACACGCGCGTGTATGGCACGCCGGACTCGGTCAGCGCCGCGCTGGTGAGCAGGTTGTGGTACTTGCCGCTCAACGGCGACAGCGCGTCGATGGTGCAGACGACCGACGGCGTCGCCGTGATGGCGGTGACGTCGATGACCAGGCGCAGGTAGTTGTACCGGCCGACCGCGACGGTGGCCGCGGTCGGCGTCGCGGTGCGCGCGGCCGACGCGTAGACGGTGGTGCTCTTCATCTGCGTGCGCTCCGATCAGGACGGGTCGTAGACGATCTCGCGGACACCGTTGATGTCCGAGATGGCGGTGGCCTTGTAGCCCCAAATGCCGATGTAGACGTGCGCCACTTCGATGTTGAAGTCGAGCCGCTGCGGCGCCGACGCCCAGCCGTGCACCGACTCGCTGTCGAACAGGTAAGACGAGGCGGCGACGGTGCCGGTCGCGGCGAGCGCCCACGCCGGCAGCGCGGTGACGCCGTTGATGTCCAGCGCGGCGAACCGCGACCGCACGGTGCCCATCGCGTTGTTCGGGCCGAGCGCCGGGTACAGCCGGCGACCGTTGGCGTCGGTCGCGGCGATGAGCGCCTTGTACAGGTCGATCTGCGTGAACAGGTGGTCCATGCTGAAGCCGCCGCGGATGAACTGGAGCGCGGCGAACGCGGCGGTGATCGCCTGGTCTAGGTCCTCGTTGGCCAGGCCCGGCGTGCCGCTGAAGTCGATCTGCGTCGGCGACGCGGCGTCGAGGACGGCCACCGCGGCGGCCTCCAGCGCCTCGAACCAGCCCTTCACCATCTGCCGCCAGATGAGGTTCGATACCTGCGGGTTGCCGCCCTGGTCCCACGTCTCGCGGGTGATCTTCGCCTTGCCGGAGATGGCGGTCGGGGTGACCGTCTGCGAGGTCGTGACCAGCGTCCCCGACGAGGGCTCGTTGCCCTCGGTGTGCGCGGCGACCAGGCTGCCCGCGCTGGAGAACTTCGGGAACGTAAACGGCGTGATATCGGACAAAGTCCCCTTGTTGATCGCTTCCCAGATCGGGTACCGGAACGACCTCTGGTCGACGTAGAGGTCCGGTCGGTTGCGGGTCGGGTTCAGCTCGTTCACGTCAGTGGTGGCCACGTCGAACTGAGCGTGGACGAACTGCATGACGCGCTCGTTGGCGGCCTGGTCGCCGCGGCCGGCGGCGAACAGGTCCGTGGAGAACTCGTGCGCGCCGGGCAGGATGTTGCCCTGCCGGTCGAACCGGTACGGCACCGGATCGGTGACCGTCGCCGACGCGGACAGCCGCACCGGGTTGACGACCTCCCGCGTCTCCGGCTCCGCCACGGCCGTCGGGGCGAACCGGTCGAGCATGGTGGCGAACTGGTCCGCGGACAGGGTGATGCCGCCGGAGGCCGGCGGCGGGGTCTGAGGCTGCGCCTCGGTCTGCTCCGGCATGCCGGGGTCATCTCCTTCGGTACGGCTCGCGGCGACCCGCGAGACCCTCGCGTCATCGAACGTCGGCATTGGCGTGAGGCTGACCTCGCGCAGGTCGGCACGGTGGACCAGCGTCACGGTCCGGTCGGCCGGGTCCGGGCTGGTGTCGGCGGCCAGGTCGAAGTCGACGCCGACGCTCAAGCCGTCCAGCACGCCGTCTTCGGCCAGCTCCAGCGCCTCGTCGCCGGCCTGGCCGCGCGCCACACGGAACCGCACCCGCAGTCCTTCGTGGGCGTCGGTGAGCTGCACCGCCTTGCCGAGCGGCGCCTTGAAGTTGTGGTCGCGCAGCAGCTTGACCCGGCCCGGGTCGGTCCACCGCAGTGCGCCCTTGGCGAACCGGAACTTCAGGCCGCCCTTGGCGCCGACCTTGCCGTAGGGCAGCGCCAGGCCCTCGATGACCCGCTTCTCCCGGTCGACGGAGAACGCCGTCACGGGCAGGTCGGCGAACTGGAGCCCGGCCGGTTCGGCGAACGTCACCATTGCCTCCGTGTCGGCGTTCTGGGACCGGGTCGCCGGACGCGGTGCGGTGGCGTTAGAAGCGGCGTCAGGTTTGACATTGCTTCTAGATGGCTCCGAAGGGCGTGGCGCGCTTCCCGGCAGCCCTTCCTCCTGGCGGACCTCGTCGGCGGTCATCACGCCGAGGCCGATCGCCTGCGCGTACACCTCCCACCGCGTCTTGGGGTCGGCCCGCATGTAGTCGTCCAGGTCGAAGATGACCCGGTATCCACGCTTGGTGATGTCGCCCATCGAGAGCCGGTCGGTGAGCGCCCGCATGTACGGCGACAGCACGTCGTTGATCCGGTCTCGGCGGCGGTCGACGGCGTTGGCGTACGTTCTGCTCGTCGTGCTCACGCCGACGTCTTCGGGGTCGATGCCCAGCGCGTTGGCGATCTCAAGCGCGGCCTGCCGTTGCAGCTCCACCAGTTGCAGGTCAGCCGGCGTCGGGGCGTCGACCGCGTTGTATGTCAGCGCAGCTGGTACGTACGCGGTGCCGCGCTCCTTGCGGGCGGTGCGCCACTCGGACAGGATCTCGCGGACCTCGTCGTCATCGACCGGGTCGGCGCCCTCGGCCGGTGTGAAGTAGTCCAACGGCCTCGGGTCGTCGGCGTACATCCGGGCGGCCTGGTCGAGCAGGATCGCCCGCTTGATCGCCCGACCGCCGACCTTCAACACACCCGGATTCGGCGAATCGAAGCGGATCATTTCGGTGACCGAGACCTGCTCGCCGTCGACCCACACCACCGCGCCTCGCGGATCGTGGCCGCCGGGTAGCGGTGCCGGCTGCCGGCCACCGGGCGGCTGCATCGACACTTGGGACGGGTCGACCCGGCGCACCCTGGACGGGAAGCCGTCGAACGCGAACCCGACGATCCGCCACCACGCGATCCCCTCGAAGAGAAGATCCTCGATCGTCTGCGCCAGGTGGACGACGTTCGCCACGTCGCCGTCGAACTGCTCCAGCAGCGGGTTCCGCACGACCTGACGGTTCGGGCCGACCTGGACCAGCGGCAGCGTCGAGATGCTGGCGATCATGTTCCGGCCGCGTTGTACCGCCGGGACGGTCAGCGCCTCGGACCGGGTGACTCGGGGAGTCACGCCGTGGCCCATCATTTCGCCGATCACGACGTCGATCGGCCGGGGAGTTTCCGAGAACGTCGCGGTCGGCGTGGTGTTCAGCCACTGCCAGGCCCGCCGGAGAATCCCCATACCCCCGGATGGTACCTGCGCTACCTACGATTCAAAGGTTTCAGCGGCTCGTCACCTACGAATATTCGGCCGAACGGCTAAGACGCGACGATGATCCGTGGCTTTCCGACGGCTGGCAGGGACAGCGCCACGTGCGTCGCGCCGGCGGCTGCGTACGCGCAGTCGACGTGACCGGCACCGCGGCGTACGAACCGCCAGCCGTCACCCTGGAGAAGCCGCTGTGCCCCGGCGACGTGGGCCGTCATCAACGGGTCGCCCGGGTGTAGCACGCGGCGCGCGGCCACCAGGTCCGCGAACCCTTGGCACGCCTCGGCCACGGCGGAGCCCTTGATCTCGACCGCCTTCGGCGCGCGTAGCGAGGTGGCCAGCGCGGCGGCCGGTCCGCCGGGGTACCAGGCCACGGCGCGCGGTTTGACCCGGGCGAGCAGGTCGGGCAGCTCGAACCGGGCGGCCTCGGTGGACGTCCAGGCGGCGACGACCTCCAGCCGGACCCGGCCGTCGTCCAGCAGCGCGGCAGCGACCAGGGAGACGTGCGCGGAGTCCGGCGCGACGTCGAGGCAGCACACGACCCGGCCGCGGACGGACTCCAGCGACCCGACCGTGTCCTCGCAGTCCTTCCACGCGGCCAGGGATACGGCCTCGTCCAGCGATGGCACACGCTGGCACAGGATCTCGGTGCGGAACACGGCCGGCGGGTCGGTCGCCAGCGCCGTCCGGATCGCCTGCTCGGTGATCGTGTACCCCAGCCCCGGATTCGCCTGTGCCCACGCCTGCGGGTCGTCTAGGTCGCAGCCCTCCGGCGCGGACCACTCGGCGAGGAAGATGCTCGGGTCGCGGCCGGACAGCGCCGTCTCGCGCAGGTGGTTGAGTACCACGGACTCGTCGTCGCCGGCGTTGCTGATGGCCCATATCTGCCCGTTGCGCCGGGCCATCGTGGTCTTGCTCAGTGCCGACCAGGCCGCCCAGTCGCGCTGTTCCCGGATCTCGTCGAGGTTGAGTTGGTCGACCGACAGGCCACGCCCGGCGGACCTGGTCGCCGCGGTGATCCGGTACCGCGCACCGTTGGTCAGGGTGAGGCACTGCTCGCCGTTGGCGTGCCGGACGTTGGCGACCTCGTCCGCCAGTTCCGGCACGGCCTTCGAACTGTCGACGCACGCTTGCCAGGCTTCCCGGGCGATGTCGAGGCTTTGCGCGGCGCCGAGCACCAGACGGGCACGGTCGAGGTACATGCGCCACAGCGACACGGTGTGCAGCACCCGGGTTTTCCCGGACTGGCGGGCGACGAGGCACAGGATCACGCGGTAGCGGTAGGTGCCGTCCGGGTTCAACTCCAGCGCGTGCCGCACGAGCCAGGACTGCCACGGCAACAGCGGCTCGCCCAGCACCTCGTCGGCGAACCGCTCGACCTCGAACCCGCGGGTCGTCTCCCGGGTCAGCCGGCGAGCCGGCGGGGTGAACAGCCGGGGTTCAGGCCGGCCGAGCAGCGCGGAGCGCGGCGAGCCTTCCGGTTCCACTTGGCGCCTCCCCCTTCCGCGCGGCCCTGGCCTTCGGCGTGGCGCCCAACTGCTCCAGCACGGCGAGCAGCTTCGGCCCGAACGTGCCCAGGGCGGCCACCCGCTCGTCAGCCGGTGCGTCATCGATCGCGGCGGCGTACCGGCGGGCCAGCCTCACCGCGGCGGTGTCCTCCGGGGCGAGGCTGGTCAACGCCGCCAGCGTCTTGGCCACATCCGGCGCAATCAGGTCATCAACCGGCCGAAGATGGCTGTTTCTGCTGGTCACGGCATGATCCACGGGGAGAGAGATTCAT
>DASUYL010000256.1:0-16903 GCA_036377395.1 Jiangellaceae bacterium | reverse complement strand
GCGAAGCGTCCCAGCCGCGCGAGGGGCCGGGACGCTTCCCGTGGTGCGGCCGCTGACGTTCCCGGATCACCGGGCCGGGGAGTCACCGGTGCCGGAGCGGCCACGTATGGAGGTGTTACCCGCCCGTGACCATACCGTCGCCGAGCCGGGTGCGGAAGAGGCAATCTCACCTTTTGAGGACGTGTGGCACGACGGCATGGTCAGACCACCTGGTGCAGCCACCGCACCGGCGCACCGTCGCCGGCGAAGCGGAACGGTTCGAGCTCGTCGTCCCAGGGCCCGCCGACCAGCCGACGCAGCTCGTCTTCGAGATCGACCTCGCCGAGGGCGGCCTTGACGACGGCCGCCTTGATCCGGTCCTCCGGGATCATGATGTCCCCGTGCACGCCGGTCACGGCATGGAAGACGCCGAGTTCCGGCGTGTAGGAGTAACGCGCACCTTCGTGGCCCGTGCTCGGCTCCTCGGTGACCTCGAAGCGCAGGTGCATCCAGCCCCGTAGTGCCGAGGCCAGCTTGGCGCCGGTACCGGGTTCACCCTGCCAGGACAACTCGCAGCGGTAGGTGCCGGGTGCGGCGGGTTGCGGGGTCCAATGCATGTTCACGTGCGTGCCAAGAGCGCCGGCGGCCGCCCACTCGATGTGCGGGCAGAGCGCCGACGTGGCGGCGTGGACGTACAGAACGCCACGAGTCATCACCGGTCCTCCTGCGGGTCGAGGGACGCCTTCCCCAGCGGCCTCGCGCCCGGTTCGGTCCGGTGCGACGTGGATCATTGTGCACGACGACGGGCAACCCGCGCCAGCAGACGCGCGCGTGTCGTCCTCGGTGCGCGGTTCCCGGCTACTCGAAACGGATCTCCACGTCGTCGGCGCCCTGGTGGCGGGCCACGACGCGGGCGTCCTCGCCGGCCAGCCGTCGCTGTGGCGCAGTGAGCTTTCCGAACGGCTGGACGGTCACCGTGAGTCGGCTGCCGCTGGTCCGCTGCCGCCACACCCCGCTGATGTCGCCCCGGACGAGCAGGACGCCCGGGTTGCCGGTCGCCTTCCACACGTCACGGCGGCGGCGCCGATCGGGAACCAGCAGCTCGCGGTCTCCCAGCGCGGTCACGGGATCGTACGGGCCGAGCAGCCGGACGGTCGGCGGGTCGACGGAGGACCGCAGGTCGTCGACGTCGCGGGCGTTGACCCAGCCGGTACTTTGCCCGACCGTGAGCGCGACGAGTTCGTCCTGCACCAGCGTCCACCAGCGCCGCCCACCGGACGGCGACAGCCCGAGCCAGGCCGCGAGGTGCGCCGGCTGTACCGGGCCGGCCAGGCGGAGATACCGCCGCACGATCTCGACCCGGCTGTCGTCGCGGTCCGGGCCTCGGTCGATGGTCGTCCGGACGAACCGGAACAGAGTCGGTGACTCGACGTCGATGGCCAGCTCGGCCTGCAGCGTCGCGTACCGGAACAGGGCGTCGTACACGTGGTGGACGCCGCATCCGTCGCACCACGGCGCGATCCGCCGGTCGACCAGCGGAGTCACGGCTGCACTGAGTTCACCCTTCGTGCGTGGCACCCCATCGGCCATGACAGTGCTCATTGCGGCAGCGACGTCGTCGATGGCCTTGCCCAGCGAGATCCCGTCGGCGGCAAGCTCCGGGCCGAACGGGCCGAAGCTCTGTACGGATACGTCGGTGCCGTCGTCGGGACGCACCGCCGCGGCGTAACGGCCGAGGTCGTCGGCGTGATGCACATGCATGGCACCACGGACCGAGTGGACCAGTGCGGTCGACCGGGCCGGAATGCGCCGGCCACGAAGCGCCAGCGCGAGCCGAGCGCTGCGGCCCGGTGGGTTGTCCTGAATTCCGACGCCGAGAATCGCTGGACGTCCACGATGGCCTCCGCGGATTTCGTGGACAGCCGCGCGGAAGGCCAGTATCTGGTCGCGGGTCAGGGCGACGCGCGCGGAGGCCGCCATCTCAGTCCTGGCGGACGCCGTCGACGACGACGTCGACCTTCTTGCTCTCGAAGCTGACCAGTCCGGCGATTCGTGTGGACTCGGGGAGCGGGTACGGGTAGGACCAGGCGACGTCGTCGATCTCGTGCCCGTCCAGGAGCAGCGACCAGTACCTCGTCTCCCCCTTGTGCGGGCAGTGCGTGACGGTGTCGGACGGTTCGAGCAGATCCATCCGGACGTCCACCTTCGGCAGGTAGAACCGCGGCGGGAGGCCGGTCTCGAACAGCACATGGGCGCTGGTCGACTCGGCGAGCACCGCGTCGCGCGTCTCGACCCGGACGTGGCGGCTCGTGGGCAGGATGTCGACCCGCCGGTAAGGGCTACGCGGGTGGGTGAAGACTTCCTCGTCCTCCTCGAACCACGCGTCCATCGCGTCCCACCGCAGCCAGACCAGCCCGTGCAGCTCCTCCACCGGGGAGTCGTCGTAGGTCGCCGCGGCATCGACCGCCTCGTAGTCACCGGCGACGACGTTCCACAGGACCCCGTCGCCGCGCTGCCGGGAAGGCTTGCGGTGACCGGTCGGCTCGAGCTTGACCCGCACGTCCGCACGTGGCACGTAGTACTGCGGGTAGTACGGCACCTCCCACACCATCCGGGCAGCGACGGTGTCGAACACGACGATGCCGCCGAGATAGGCCCGCAGCCGCTTCGTGCAGGGCTCGACGCGCACCTCGAGGTCCCGACCCGTCCCCACCATGCCGGTGTGCCTCCTCGTCCTCGTAGCGTGCGTGTCTACGACCGTACGTCCCCCGCCCCAGGCCAGAGGAGCCCCGACGCCGATGCAGCAGGCCGACAACCCCTTCTTCGCCCCGAGCGACCTGCCGTACGGGCTGCCGCCGTTCGACCGGATAAGCGTGGAGCACTACCTGCCGGCGTTCCGGCGCGGGATGGCCGACCAGCGCGCGGAGGCGGCGGCGATCGCCGCCTACCCCGAACCGCCGACGTTCGAGAACACCCTGGTCGCACTGGAGCGCTCCGGCCAGCTGCTGGACCGCGTGTCCGCGGTGTTCTTCAACCAGGCCTCATCGGACACGAACCCGCAGGTCGAGCAGGTGCAGGAGAAGGTCGCGCCGGAACTCGCCGCGCACAGCGACGCGATCCATCTCGACCCGGTGCTGTTCGCGCGCATCGACGAGCTCCACCGCAACCGCGACGGGCTCGGGCTCGACGCGGAGTCCTCGTGGCTGCTCGAGCGGTACCACACCGACTTCGTCCGGGCGGGTGCACGGCTTGCACCGGCCGACCAGGACCGGCTTCGTGCTCTCAACGAAGAACTGTCGGAGCTGAGCACCAGGTTCCAGCAGCACCTGCTCGCGGACACCAATGCGTCTGCTGTCGTCGTCGACGACGTCCGTGATCTGGACGGGCTGACCGACGATGCCGTCGCCGCAGCCGCGGAAGCCGCCAGAGCCCGCGACCTGGACGGTTCCTACGTTCTCGGCCTCGTGCTGCCGACCGGCCAGCCGGCGCTCGCGTCGTTGACCGATCGCGCCTTGCGGGAGCGCCTGTTCCGTGCGTCGGTGAACCGCGGCCGCAACGGCAATGATCACGACACGTCCGCCCTCGTACTACGGATGGCGGCGCTGCGGGCCGAACGCGCCCGGCTGCTCGGCTACGCCGACCACGCCGCCTACATCGTCGAGGACGAGACCGCCCGCACCACCGACGCCGTCACGTCGATGCTCACCCGGCTTGCTCCTGCGGCAGTGGCCAACGCCCGCGCCGAGGCCGCCGAGCTGCAGACCGTGATGGACGACGGCGTCACGTTGCAGGCCTGGGACTGGGCCTACTACTCGGAGCGGATCCGTCGGGAACGGTACGAGATCGACACCGCCACGATCCGGCCCTTCCTGGAACTCGAACGCGTGTTGTGGGACGGCGTCTTCGGCACAGCAGGTTCGCTCTACGGCCTGCGGTTCATCGAGCGCGACGATCTGCCGCGCCACCACCCCGACGTGCGGGTCTTCGAGGTGTCGGAGGAGGACGGTTCGCCTCTCGGGCTCTATGTCGCCGACTTCTTCGCCCGGGAGTCCAAGCGCGGAGGAGCGTGGATGAACAGCTTCGTCGAGCAGTCGGAGCTTCGCGCCACCAAGCCCGTCGTCGTCAACACGTTCAACATCGCACGTCCGGCTGCAGGTGAACCCACGCTGCTGACCTTCGACGATGTCCGGACGTTGTTCCACGAGTTCGGCCATGCCCTGCACGGGCTGTTCTCATCGGTGCGGTATCCGCGCTTCTCGGGTACCAAGGTGCCCAGCGACTTCGTCGAGTATCCGTCGCAGGTCAACGAGATGTGGGCACTGTGGCCCGAGGTCGTAGCGCGTTACGCGGTCCACCACCGCACGGGCGAGCGCATGCCGCAGGAACTGGTCGACCGGCTGCTGGCGGCGCGGCGGTTCAACCAGGGCTTCGTCACGACCGAGTACCTCGCGGCGGCGCTGCTCGACCAGGCATGGCACCGGCTCCAGCCCGGCGACGAGCCCGAGGACGTCGAGGCGTTCGAAGCGGCTGCTCTGGAGAAGGCCGGCGTCGCCCTCGAAACGATCCCGCCGCGGTACCGGAGCACGTACTTCGCACACATCTTCGCCGGCGGGTACAGCGCGGGCTACTACTCCTACATCTGGAGCGAGGTCCTCGACGCCGACACGGTGGAGTGGTTCACCGAGAACGGTGGTCTGATCCGCGAGAACGGCGACCGGTTCCGCCGTGAGGTGCTCTCCAAGGGCGGCAGCCTGGACCCGATGGAGGCGTTCCGTGCCTTGCGCGGCCGGGAGCCGCGGATCGAGCCGCTGTTGGAGCGCCGCGGCCTGACCACGTAGCGGGCGGCCGCGGAATACCACGGCCTGATGTCGATGACGAACAGGTCGATCGACTCCGAGGAAGGCGGCGGAAATCTTCGTGCCGTGCCCGACGTTGACATAACTGTCCGTATTCGTGCCATCAATCCAAAGGAGGCCGGTGGCGAGAGACACCAGCACCCGCACCATCAGGCGGCGCATTTCCGACAGCGAGGAACCCGACCTGGTGGGGCAGTACCTTGCCCAGATCGGCTCCACGCCGCTGCTCACGGCCACCGAAGAGGTCGAGCTGGCCAAGCGGATCGAGGCAGGGATATACGCGGCCGAACTGCTGCGCGAGGCCGATGCCGGTGAGTCCAGCATCGATGCCGACCGGCGAAACGACCTCGAGTCGCTCGCCAGCGACGGCGCTGCTGCGCGCGACCACATGATCCGCGCGAACCTTCGGCTGGTCGTGTCGGCGGCCCGTAAGCACTCGCGCCGGGGACTGCCGTTCCTCGACGTCGTCCAGGAGGGCAATCTCGGGCTGATCCGGGCCGTCGAGAAGTTCGACTACACCAAGGGCTTCAAGTTCTCCACCTACGCCATGTGGTGGATCCGGCAGGCGATCGAGCGAGGCCTGGCCGAGCAGAGCCGAACCGTGCGGCTGCCCGCGCACGTGTCCGAGGTCGTCTCCAAGCTGAACCGCATCGACCGTGACCTCCAGCGGATGCTGGGCCGCGACCCGACCGTCGAGGAGATCGCGGACGAGGCCGGCATCCCGGTGGAGCGCGTCGTCGAGCTTCGTCGCGTCTCGCGCGAGGCGGTCAGCCTCGACACGCCGGTCGGCGACGACGGCGAGACCAGCCTCGGCGAGCTGATCGAGGACGACGACTCCGTCTCGGCCGCCGACGTCGCCGAGCACCACGCGCTTCTCGATGAGCTCGACGGCCTGCTGGCCACGCTGCCGCCGCGTGAGGCCACCATCATCAGCCTGCGGTTCGGGCTGCGCGACGGCCGCCAGCACACCCTGCAGGAGGTGGCCGACCACGTCGGCCTGACCCGTGAACGGGTACGGCAGCTGGAGAAGCACGCTCTCGCCAAGCTGCGCGAACCGCAGCGACACGAGCCGCTGCTCGCCTGGGCGAGCTGAACCCGCCGTCGGAGCCTGACCGCTACAACGCCTGCCGGGCGGCTGCTGCGTCGTCGGTGACGACCACCAGGCGGGTCCCCGTGGCCAGATATGCGACCTCGATGTTGACGTTGCTCTCCGCCAGTCGACGCGCCGCCTCGCCCAAATACCCAGGCCGGTCCTCGACACCGTCGAGCAGGACCGCTTCCCGCTCGGCGGCGACGGCGTAGCCGGCGTCCTCCAACGCCGGGCGAGCCGCACTCGCGTCCTCGACCAACACGTGCAAGACGCCTCCGCCGTCGGTCACCGTGGCGCAGAACCCCTCGATGTTCACACCGGCCCGGCCCAGCGCCTCGCTGAGCGTCGCCAGCTGTCCGACGCGGTTGTCGGCCTCGATCCGAAGGTCGGTTGCCATGACTCCTCCTTCGCAGTGGTGCCTGTCGACTGCACGGGCAATCCTCCACCCGCGCGACGGCGTCGTCACGACCGCTCATGCAGACGGCGACACCACGGTTTCCGGGCCCCGCGCGCCTTCCGGCAGGAGCAGCAGGGCACCGATCAGGAAGCACGCCGCACCGATCGAGGTGAACGCGTTGGTCACGCCAGTACTGATCACCGTCTCTGTCGACGGGACGACATAGGACGCCACCGCGGCGATACCGAAGGCGAGACAGCCGAGCAGGTTCACCGTCACGATTCGCGACTCGAGCGTCCGGTCCGGGCGGGCGAATAGATGTCCGGACACCTCGACGTAGGCGAGATAACCGGATACGAGGAAGCAGATCGAGCCGAACGCGTCCGGTCGCCACACCAGTCGGTCGTAGGACGTCGACTCGATGCTCACCTGCAGGGCCCGGAAGGTGGTGATGTTGAAGAACACCGTTCCTGCGAGCTGGACGCCGCTGCTCCACCAGTCGATCCGACGAGGTTCGAACGTCACGAGCTTCAGGCGTCCGGCACGTCTGCCCGGGCCGGGGACTGCGTTGATCGCCTCCAGCCACTGCAGCGCCGCGGCCGAGGTGAACAGGAGCGAACCGACGAAGAACACGGTGGCGTCCGCCGCTGGGCCGACGAGCCGAAGGAACCACGGCATCGGGCCGACCAGGAAGCAGATCGAACCGGCGGCGAACAGGATCCCGATCCACCACGACGCATGCCTGGCCGCCTGGTGGACACGCTCACGTCGGCGGCGAACCCCCGAGAGCAAAGAGGCGTGCTTGCGGTGAGCGCGCGACGACCACTCGACCGTGGTCCCGTCCGGCTGCCGATATGTCACGTGGGTCGTGAACGGACCGATCGAGCGGCGCCCGACCGGGGTCCACCCGGGCGGCGTGCTCGGGAACGAGATCCCCTGCATCGCCTGGTCAGTGATGGAAGGCGCCTGCGCTGTCGCGGTCGTGAACCGGCTGCGGCTGCCGCTCCAGCCGGGGGAGCTGGCGGCTGATATCGGCGACGAGCATGTCGGCCAGATCGTGGCTGAAGCCGCGACGAACGACGAACCGCAAAGCGGCCAGGTCTTCGCGGTTCCTCGGGAACGTGTACGCCGGCAGCTGCCAGCCGCGTTCACGCAGCGCGTTCGAGACGTCGAAGACGGTGAAGTTGTCGATGTCGTCCCTGAGCTTGACGGCGAAGACCGGCAGCTCGTCTCCACGGGTGAGCAGCTCGAACGGCCCCAGCTCGGCGACCAGTTCCGACAGCCGGGTCGCCACCTCGCGGGCGTACCTCTGCACCTTCGTGTACCCATCCATGCCCAGGCGCAGGAAGTTGTAGTACTGCCCGACGACCTGTGCGCCGGGCCGGGAGAAGTTGAGTGCGAACGTCGGCATGTTGTCGCCGAGGTAGTTGACCCAGAAGATCAGGTCTTCGGGCAATGCCTCCGCGTCGCGCCAGACGATCCAGCCGACACCCGGGTACACCAACCCGTACTTGTGACCAGACGCGTTGATCGAACTCACCCGGTCCAACCGAAAGTCCCAGACCAGATCGCGGTCGACGAACGGGGCGATGAAGGCACCGGACGCGCCGTCCACGTGGACAGGAACGTCCACCCCGGACTGGGCTTGATAATCGTCGAGCGCAGCGCAGATCTCCGCGACCGGCTCGTAGGAGCCGTCGTAGGTCGAGCCCAGGATCGCCACCACACCGATGGTGTTCTCGTCACAGACCTTGACGGCCTCCTCGGCCGAGAGATGGAACCGGTCCCCCTCCATCGGGACCAGGCGCATCTCGACGTCCCAGTAGTTGGCGAACTTCTCCCAGCACACCTGGACGTTGATGCCCATCACCAGGTTCGGCCGGTCGGCCGACTTGCCCTCGGCCGCCCGCTTCTGCTGCCAACGGCGCTTGAGGGCCAGGCCGCCGAGCATGGCGGCCTCACTCGATCCGGTGGTCGAGCAGCCCACCGCCTGCTCGCCCTGCGGTGCGTTCCACAACCCGGCCAGGATTCCGACGCAGCGCATCTCCAGCTCGGCCGTCTGCGGATACTCGTCCTTGTCGATCATGTTCTTGTCGAAGCACTCGGTCATCAGCTTGTCGGCTTGTGGCTCCATCCAGGTGCTGACGAACGTGGCGAGGTTCGTCCGGGCGTTGCCGTCGAGCATCAACTCGTCGTGGATGATCTGGTAGGCGATGTCGGGACCCATCGAGGACTCGAGCAGCCGGTGGCGGGGAATGCTCCGGCCCTCCGTCGTGAACAGCGGATCGACCGACACGGTCGTGGACCGGATGGGCGACTTGGGATGTTTCAGACTCATCGTCGGTGCCTCCTAGCTGCGCGGACGTGCGCGGCAGCGGACACCGAGCACACGGTGCCCAATGCAAGCACGCAAATCAGGCCGCCGTGGTCATCCGGACCGGATGAACGCCAACCGGTAGATCGGCCGCGGGAGCTCGGTTTCACCCCATCGGGGGGATGCTCCGGCTGGCCGGCGCTGTTCTGATGACGCTCGTAGCGATCACTCCTGTCGAGAGGTCAGGGCCATGCAGGAGCACCGTCAGCAGCCTCGCGGGCTACCGTCCACATCGGCGGCGGTCTGGTGATGAGCGACCAGCCCGACAGCGCGCCAGCGCAGGGCCAGGCCGTGGTGCCGGAGGTGTCGCGGTCGGAGAAGCGCCTCGAGGTCTTCGCCACAGCGCTCCTCGCGCTCTCCGCGCTGGCCACCGCGTGGAGCGGTTACCAGGCCTCGCTGTGGGACGGCATCCAGTCGAGCAACTACACCCAGGCCTCTGCCGCGCGCACCAACGCGTCGCTCAGACACACCGAGGCGAATCAGTTCCGGCTGGCCGACCTGAGCGTGTTCTCGAACTACCTCGATGCCTCGGTCAGCGGCGACACCGAACTGGCCGACTTCTACCGGACGCGCTTCCGTGACGAGTTCGAGCCTGCGTACGAGGCGTGGATCGCACTCGATCCGCTGACGAACCCTGCCGCCCCTGCCACCCCGCTGGCGATGCCTGAGTACCAGCTCGCCCTGGAGCAGGAAGCGAGCGACCTGACCGCGCTGGCCGAGGCCAAGTTCGCCGAGGGCGAGGACGCGAACACCTTCTCCGACGTCTATACGGCGTCGACGCTGTTCTTCGCCTCGGCGCTGTTCTTCTCCGCGATCTCCGAACGCTTCGAGTACAGGCGCGCCCGGATCGCCCTCCTCGCCTTCGCCTGCGCCGGACTGATCGCGGGCGTCGCAGTCGCGCTCACCCAACCGATCACCACTGGCTGATGCCGGCTCCGGTCAGCAAGTGGTGGTCGGGCCGCATGAGGTCGAACCATCCGCCACTCGGGCGCTGTCAGCGGCGAATGCCCGTGGACTGCCCGACCTCGATGAGATGTCCGTCCGGATCGCGCATGTAGCAGCGAATCTCGGCGCCGCGGTCCTGCGGCTCGGTGAGAAAATCCGCACCTGCCGCACGCCAGTCCCGGTAGGCCGCGGCAATGTCCGCGACTCGGATGTTGAGGAATGCGCTGGTGCGATGCGGGTCTGACGGGGTCTCGAGGGTCACGTCCGGCTTGTCCTCGGTTGGGCCACCTCCCACGTTGAGGATGATCCAAGAGTTGGCGACCTTCAGGATGACGGGGTCACGCTCGAGCACGGTCTTCGCGCCCAGCACCGTCTCATACCAGTGCCGTGACCGGTCCTGATCCTCCACGACCAGGAAGTGGGTCAGGACGAATCCCTCCGTCGGTGCCGGAAAGTCCGCGTCGGCCATGCTGGCACCTCCTTCGATGCAGCCGCCACTGTTCCGGATCGGGATGTGCCCGTCCAGGTCCCGATCCGGCTCGGCTCCGTACGCTGTGTCCCGAGCACGGACGAACTGGACGACCGCCCGGTTTGCCCGCGCGACGCCGTCGGGGCCCGATCAGCCGAAAGGCGGACCAGTGTCTGAGCATGTGCTCGTCCACTCCATCGTCGTCAGAGCGTCGATCGACGAGGTCTGGTCGGAGATCACCCGGGTGCGCGGAAGGCAGCGCGCGATGATGGATGCCGTCCTCGAGACCACCTTCCAGCCGGGTGACCCGCTCTACTACCGGAGCCCCGACGGTAAGCGGGTGTTCATCGTCGGACGCGTCGTCGCCGCGGACGCGCCGCGGAGGTTCTCGCATAGCCAGCAACTGCTCATGCGCGACGACCCGCCGACCCTGGTCACATGGGAACTCGACGAGGTCGACAACGGAACGCGGGTGACGCTGCGCCACAGCGGCTGGCCGGCCGACACGAACGATCTCGACAAGGTCGACGCCACCTGGGCCGTGATCCTCCCCGAGCTCAAGCGGCTGGTCGAGACCGGCGACATCAGCAGGAAGCGGAAGCTCCAATACGCGTTGTACCGAACGCGCAGGCGGTTCATGCCGGCCAGGACGCGCGCCGAGAACGTCTCGGTGCCGGAGGTGCCCGAGAATTTCCGGTGACCGGCCGGACTACCGGGCGCGGGCGTCACGCCGCGATCACGTCGATGATGCCGCCGAAATCCGCCACACACGCCGGCCGATACTGTCCGATCGGGCTTCATCGAGCGGCTACTGGAGCGGGGTGGCGTGAACGAGCGGCCGACGAACTGGGCCCGAAACATCACCTTCGGCGCCGTTCGCGTCGATGCACCGACGTTGGTCGAGCAGCTCCAGGAACTCGTCGCCCGCAGCGCCCGGGTTCGCGCCCTGGGCAGCGGCCACTCGTTCAGCGACATCGCGGACACACCCGGCGTTCTCGTGTCGTTGGCGGGACTGCCGCAGCACGTCGAGGTCGATGCCGAGCAGTCAACGGCGAGGGTCAGCGCCGGCATTCGCTACACCGAACTGTGCAGGCGTCTGCACGCGCACGGCTATGCGCTTCACAACGTGGGTTCGCTGCCGCACATCTCCGTCGCCGGCTCATGCGCCACTGCGACGCACGGCTCGGGTGACGGCAACGGCAACCTCGCCACGGCAGTGTCGGCCATCGATCTGGTGACCGCGGACGGCTCGCTCAGGACCCTCAGCCGAACGGCCGACGGCGACGTGTTCGACGGTGGAGTCGTCGGGCTCGGGTCGGTGGGCGTCGTCACCAGCCTGACTCTCGACCTGCAGCCCGCGTTCGACGTCCGGCAGCATGTCTACGAAGGGCTCTCGTTCGACGTTCTGGCCGAACGCACCGACGACATCTTCGCCGGCGGGTACAGCGTGAGCGTGTTCACCGACTGGCGGAGCTCTCGGGTCGACCAGATCTGGGTGAAACGCCGGACCGACGATCCGCGAGCCCCGGCGGCGACATTCTTCGGGGCAAGACCGGCCAACGCAGCCCGACACCCGGTCCCGGGCATGCCGGCGGACAACTGCACGGAACAGATGGGAGTGCCTGGACCGTGGTACGAGCGACTGCCGCACTTCCGGCCGGACTTCACCCCCAGCAGCGGTGATGAGCTGCAGTCCGAATACCTGCTGCCGCGCAGGCACGCTGACGACGCGCTGGACGCGGTGCGCCGCATCGGCCACCGGGTGGCACCGGTGCTGCAGATCTCGGAGTTGCGCACGGTTGCATCGGACCGGCTGTGGATGAGCCCCAGCTACGGTCGCGACGTCCTGGGCATCCACTTCACGTGGGTCGACGACATGGATGCGGTGACGCCTGTCGTCGGCCTGGTCGAGGGAGCGCTCGCCCCGTTCGACGCGGCACCACATTGGGGGAAGCTGTCGACCATTTCGGCCGACGTGGTCCGGGCGCTTTACCCACGGCTGAGGGACTTTCAAGATCTGGTCCACACGCACGATCCCGACCGGAAGTTTCGCAATGCCTTCGTCGACCACTACCTCCTCGAGGACTCGTGAGCCGATGCCCACCATGCCGCTTGGTCGGACTGGGCACCATCGGGCTGTTCGTCCTCGCAGCCATGGCCGGCAGGTCGAGTAGCTGCCCGCGTTGGCGACGTCCCGGTGAACGGAGAAGGCAGACCCGTCGAGGGGCCTGGTCAGCCTCCCCTGTGACCGAACCTTCAGGTCTGGGTGGGGAAGCCGAGGTCCACACCGCCGTGGGACGGGTTCAGCCACCGGGCGGTGACCACCTTCCCTCGGGTGTAGAAGTGCACGCCCTCGCTGCCGTGTGCGTGGGAGTCGCCGAACAACGACGACTTCCAGCCCCCGAAGGAGTAGTACGCCATCGGCACTGGGATCGGCACGTTGATGCCGATCATCCCGATCTGCACCTCGTTCTGGAACCGGCGCGCGGCGCCGCCGTCGTTGGTGAAGATGGCCGTGCCGTTGCCGTACGGATTGGCGTTGACCAGGTCAAGTGCGGCGTCGTACGACGAAGCGCGCACGACGGACAGGACCGGCCCGAAGATCTCGTCGGTGTAGACGGACATGGACGGGTCGACGTGGTCGAACAGGCTCGGCCCGAGCCAGAAGCCCCCGGCCGCACCATCGGGTTCGACGGCTCGGCCGTCCACCACCAGCGTGGCGCCGGCGGACACTCCGGCCGTCAAGTACGACACGACACGGTCCCGGTGCGCTGCCGTGACCAACGGGCCCATGTCACAGCCATTGCGGCCGTCGCCAGTACGCAACTCGGCCACCCGCGCAGCGATGCGGGCAACCAGGTCATCGCCCACCGGCTCGACTGCGACCACGGCCGAGATCGCCATGCACCGCTCCCCCGCCGACCCGAAACCCGCGTTGACGGCTGCGTCAGCCGCGAGGTCGAGATCGGCGTCGGGCAGCACGACCATGTGGTTCTTCGCCCCGCCGAGCGCCTGCACGCGCTTTCCGTGCGACGTGCCGGTCTCGTAGACGTAGCGCGCGACCGGCGTCGACCCGACGAAAGAGACGGCAGCAACGTCCGGGTGCGACAGCAGCCGGTCCACCGCGATCTTGTCGCCGTGGACGACGTTGAACACCCCGCCGGGCAGCCCGGCCTGACCCCAGAGTTCTGCCATGAGCACCGAGGCGGACGGATCCTTCTCCGACGGCTTGAGCACGACCGTGTTTCCACACGCGATCGCGATCGGGAAGAACCACATCGGCACCATGGCGGGGAAGTTGAACGGCGAGATCACGGCGACGACGCCGAGCGGCTGGCGCAACGAGTAGGAGTCGACCCGGGTGGACACGTTTTCCGAGAAGCCGCCCTTGAGCAACTGCGGCATCCCGCAGGCGAACTCGACCACCTCGAGGCCCCGCTGCACCTCGCCCGCCGCGTCGTCCAGCACCTTTCCGTGCTCGGCGGTGATCAATTCTGCCAGCTCGCCGCTGCGCGCAGCCACCAGCTCCCGGAAGGCGAACAACACCTTTGTCCGCTGCGACAGCGACGACGATCGCCACGTGTCGAACGCCCGCGACGCAGCCGCGACCGCCTCGTCGACGACGCCGGGGGATGCGTAGTCGACCTCGGCGGCGACGACGCCCAGCGCCGGGTCGAAGACTTCGCCGACCCCGCCGCCGGATCCGGCGAACGGCTTGCCGTCGATCCAGTGTGTGATCCTGCGCATCGGTGTCACCCCGTCGTCAGCGTGAGCTCGAAGGTGTAGCGGGACGCCCGGTAGAGGTGCGACCCGTACTCGACGGCCCGGCCGGTGTCGTCGTACGTGGTGCGGGACATGGTCAGCAACGGCGCACCGGCGCGCTCACCCAACAGCCGCGCCTCCGCAGGATCGGCGGCACGGCCGCCGATCGTCTGCCTCGCGATCTTCAGCGAGACCCCGGCGCCACGGAGCAGGTCATAGAGTCCGCGCGACCGCAGGCTTCCCGCGTCGAGCCCGACCACTGTGACCGGGACGTGGTTGCGCATGATGGCCAGCGGTTGGTCCCCGGTGAAGCGCAGCCGCTCGATCGCATAGACGTCGACGCCGGCCGCCAGGCCCAGGACGTCGGTGACGGCCTCGGATGGTTCCTCGACGGCGAACGAAAGCACCTCTGTCCGGGGCTGCTGCCCGGCGGCCCGCAGATCGTCGTGAAGGCTCGACAGCTCCACCGGACGCCGAACCTTTGGCTGGACGACCCGGGTGCCGACACCGCGGCGGCGAACCAGCAACCCGCGGTCGACGAGGTACTCGATGGCCCGCCGCATCGTCGGACGGGACAGCCCCAGCCGCTCGGCCAGCACGATCTCGTTGTCCAGCCAGGTGCCGGCCGGGTAGGCGCCGGACTCGATGAGCTGCTCGAGGTGCTGCGCCACCTGGAAATACAGCGGCACCGGGCTGGCCCGGTCGAGGACCAGCGACGGTGTCACCTGGCTCACCTGGCTCCTCCTGTCCGGGCGGCGCCATTCCGCTTCACCAGGCTTCCGGCCCGTTCACCAGGGTCCGGACCCTGGTGAACGGTCCACCCGGGTGGTGAACGTGATCAACGGCACGAGCAGACGTCAGTATGTTAAGACATATGCGTCGGGGAGGAGGTTGCGTGACGGCGACGCCGTTCGAGGTGCTGACGATGGGTCGCGTCGGCGTCGACGTCTACCCGGAGCAGGTGGGGGTGGGCCTGGACAAGGTCGAGACGTTCCGCTCCTACCTCGGCGGCAGTCCGACCAACGTCGCCGTCGCCGCCGCCCGGCACGGCCGGCGCACCGCGACGATCACCCGAGTGGGCGCGGACCCGTTCGGGCGCCTGGTCCGGCGCGCGTTCGCCCGCTACGGCGTGGACGACGCGTTCCTGTCGGAGGGACCGGGACAGACGCCGGTGACCTTCTGCGAGATGTTCCCGCCCGACCGGTTCCCGATCTACTTCTACCGCTCCGACGCACCCGATCTCACGATCACGGCCGACGACCTCGACCTCGACGCCGTCGCGGCCGCAAGCGTCTTCTGGGCGACGGTCACGGGCCTGTCGGCAGAGCCGAGCCGGTCGGCCACCATGGCCGCGCTGCAAGCCCGCGACAGGAACGGGCGGACCATCCTCGACCTGGACTACCGGCCGACGCTGTGGCCGTCGCTCGGGCAGGCCCGCCGTCATGCTCGCGAGGCGATCTCGCACGCCGACGTGATCGTCGGCAACCTCGACGAGTTCGACATGGCCCTCGGTGCCCGCGACCCCAAGGCCGCCGCGCAGGCGGCACTGGAAGCGGGGGTGCGCCTCGCCGTGGTGAAGCGCGGACCCGAGGGCGTGCTGGCGCTCGACCCGGACGGTGCGGTCGAGGTCGCCCCGGTTCCGGTCGACGTGGTCAACGGGCTCGGCGCGGGAGACGCGTTCGGCGGCGCACTCTGCCACGGCCTGCTCGCCGGGTGGCCGCTGGAGCGAACGGTCCGGTTCGCCAATGCCGCCGGTGCCATCGTCGCCACCCGGATCGCGTGCTCGGAGGCGATGCCGACCTCGGCCCAGGTCGAGCGGTTGCTCGGGGAGGTCTCCGGTGGACGCTGAGCGGTTCGGCGACGTGGCGTCGGCCGTCGACACCGTCATAGGGCTGCTGTGACTGTCTCGCGCTGGTATCTGCCCGCGGGAAGTACCACGGACGGACCGTTCCGCGTCCAGGTCACGCCCGACGCCGGCGACTCGAAGCACGTGAGCCTGCGCGTCTTCGACCTTCCGCCGGGAGCCGAGCACACCGTCGACACGGATGACGACGAGATGCTGGTGCTGCCGCTCGCCGGGGCTGCGACCGTCACCTGTGACGGTGCCAGGTTCGAACTGGCCGGACGACCCGGCGTCTTCGCCGCGGTCAGCGACTTCGTCTACCTGCCGCGCGACGCACGCGCCGTCGTCGCGTCCGAGTACGGCGGACGCTTCGCGCTGCCGGCGGCCCGGTGCGGATCGCGCCTCGAGGCGCGCTACGGTCCGGCTGCCGACGTCGGCATCGAGCTACGTGGTGCCGGGGCCTGCAGCCGCCAGGTGAACGACCTCTGCATGCCGGCCACCTTCGCGGCCGAGCGGCTGCTCGTCTGCGAGGTGCTCACACCGGCAGGCAACTGGTCGTCCTACCCGCCGCACAAGCACGACGACGCGGCAGCGGGCGAATCGGTGCTCGAGGAGATCTACTACTTCGAGATCGCGTCCGGTCCGGCCGGGCATGGGGGTACCGGGTTCCAGCGGGTCTACGGCCCGGGGATCGACGTGCTGGCCGAGGTGCGTGACGGCGACGTCGTGCTCGTCCCGCACGGTTGGCACGGCCCCTCTGTCGCCGCACCCGGTTACGACATGTACTACCTCAACGTCATGGCCGGCCCAGGACCCGAGCGGGCCTGGAGGATCAGTACCGACCCGGATCACGCGTGGGTCCGCGACACCTGGGCCTCGATGTCGGTGGACCCGCGGCTGCCGATGACAGGAGGGCCGCTATGAGGCTGACCGTCGCGCAGGCGCTGGTCCGGTTCCTCGTCGCGCAGTGGACCGAGCGCGACGGCGAGCAGCGGCGGTTGGTCGCGGGCTGTCTCGGCATCTTCGGGCACGGCAACGTCGCAGGCATCGGCGAGGCCCTGCTCTCGGCCGGCGACGACCTGCGCTACTACCAGGCCTGCAACGAGCAGGCGATGGTGCACGTCGCCGCCGGGTACGCGCGTATGTCGGACCGGCTGGCGACCATGGCGTGCACCACGTCCATCGGCC
>DASUYL010000255.1:0-2751 GCA_036377395.1 Jiangellaceae bacterium | reverse complement strand
GCCGGGTGTCGTCTTCACGTATGACCGGAACACGCAGACCAACACCCTGCTGCGCAAGGCCGGCGTCGAGGTGATCACGATCGTCGGCGCCGAACTCGGGCGCGGGCGCGGTGGCGGTCACTGCATGACCTGCCCGCTGATCCGCGACGCGGTCGACTACTGACGCCGACGGCGTCGGGGACTACGCGGCTGCGTGGGTCCAACCAGCCCACCTGTGGACCGTGACGACGACGACCGGCCCGTCAGGCGGCTGCCGCCGGTACTGGTCGTACTTCCTCGCCAGCGCGTCGAGATACTCCTGTCGCTGCGCATCGGCTCGGACGATCTGGGCATGACCGTCGGCCCGGACCCACCACAGCCGGGTCCAGTCGTCCTCGTAGTGGTCGCAGAGCACGGCCACCTGCGGGTTGTCGGCGATGTTTCGGATCCGGCGCAGATCCGTCGTCGACTTCGGCTTCCGGTCGACCGCCGTCAGGATCCGGTCCCCGATCAGCGCGAACGTGACGGGAACGAGGTGCGGGCGGCGATCAGCGCCCACGGTGGCGAGATGGGCCACCCGGGCCGCCGACATGCGTTCCCGGCAGGTCTCTCGGTCGAGCCGCACGCGTTCAGCCGAGCGCTTCGGCGACGACGCGCAGGTCCGACACCAGTCCGTCGTACATGGCGGCGCGGTCCCGGGAGCGGAGTACCGCCGACGGGTGGATCGTGGCGACCACGACGAGGTCCGGGCTCAACGGCTCGGGCGCCTCGAGCCGCGTTCCCCGTTGTCGGGTCACGCGGAACGAGGGACCGAAGATCGCCTTGCCCGCGGTGGCACCGAGACACACCAGGACATCGGGTCCGATCAGCTCCAGCTCGGCCGTGAGCCACGGCCGGCAGGCCAGGATCTCGGTGCGGTCCGGCGACTCGTGGATGCGGCGCTTGCCGCCCTCGGTCCGGACGAACTTGAAGTGCTTGACGGCGTTGGTCACGTAGGCGCGGGAACGGTCGACCCCGGCATCCGCGAGGGCCCGGTCGAGCAGCCTTCCGGCGGGTCCGACGAAGGGCTGGCCGCGCCGGTCCTCCTGGTCCCCGGGCTGTTCGCCCATGAGCATGACCCGGGCGTCGGCATCCCCGGCACCGAACACGGTCTGGGTGGCGTTCCGGTAGAGGTCGCACCCGCGGCAGCCCGCTGCGGCCTGTTCCAACCCGGCCAGGTCGGCGGCGGCCGGAACGAATGCCTCGGCTCCCGGCATGTCCTGTCCCGTTCCCTCCCGCGCCGAGAATCAACCGCAGTGCAAGAACTCCTTGCGGCGTCAGGCCAGCGTGCTGATACCGAAGGCCACAGTGAAGCCGAGGACGGTGACCAGGCCGGTGGCCGGCCCGCTGTGCTCGTAGGCCTCAGGGATCATCGTGTCGGTCAGCATGGTCAAGAGGGCTCCAGCGGCGAAGGCTTGGACAAGAGCGACCGCACTGCCGCTCGCGTCGCCAAGGAGCGCGTAGCCGAGGCCCGCGGCGATCCCCGAAATGAGCGTCGTCGCTCCCCACAGCAGCATCACCTGCGACGGCCGCGCGCCGCTCTTGAGCAATCCGGTGGTCGCGGCCATGGATTCCGGGAGGTTCGACAGGAACACCGCCGCGAGGATGGCCCAGCTGACTCCGGAGCCCGCCACCAGCGTCGTACCGAGCACCACCGACTCGGGTACACCGTCGAGGACCGTGCCGAGTGCGATGGCGGCACCGGCGCCGCCTTCACGCGCGCCCGAGGATCTCTTCCGGTCGCGCCCACCCATGCGATCGATGAGCAGGTCACCGAAATAGAAGGTGAAGGCACCGGCGGCAAGGCCGGCGATCAGCACGATTCCGTTGCTGGCCTCGAACGCATCCTCGACCAGATCGTAGGCGACGGCGCTGATGAGCACTCCGGCGCCGAAGGCCATGATCAGCGCCACCGTCCGCTGGCCGGGCGGACGGATGAGAACGGCGACCGCACCGATCAGCAATGACGAGCTGGCGAGCACTCCCCATCCGAACGCACTCATCGGAGGACTCCCTTGCCCGGCACGGCGCCAGGTCGGCCGCTGTGTGCCGCACAGCGTAGAGACCGAACCGGCGGATGGGGCCGATTCCGCCCGCGGGCGACCAATCCGCCCAACCGGCTGCTGCGAACCACTCATGGTCGAGGGACCAGGACGGGTCCGAGGGTCACAGGGGAGCCCTCGGGCCCGTTCGCCCAGCTGTCAGGGGGTGAAACGGGCCGCTCGCAGCGGACCGCGCGGCATGGCCGGACGACGCGGCCGGACGACGCGGTCAGTGGGCGTAATAGCCGGTGTCGCGGGCGCGCTGGTACGAGCGCTCGATCTCGGCTTCCGCCTCCACCCGGGTCGCCCACGTGGCGCCCTCCACCGACTTGCCCGGCTCGAGTTCCTTGTAGACCTCGAAGAAGTGCTGGATCTCCATCCGCTCGAACTCGGGGATGTCGTACAAGTCGTTCAGGGGGGTCTTGCGGACGTCGGCGGCGGGAACGCACATCACCTTGTCGTCGCCGCCGGCCTCGTCCTTCATCCGGAACATGCCCAGTGCCCGGCAGCGGATCAGGCAGCCGGGAAAGGTCGGCTCCTCGATGAGCACGAGCGCATCGAGCGGATCACCGTCCTCGCCGAGCGTCTGCTCGATGAATCCGTAGTCGGCCGGATATCGGGTCGAGGTGAACAACCGCCGGTCGAGCTTGATGCGTCCGGTCTCGTGATCGAGTTCGTACTTGTTCCGGCT
>DASUYL010000254.1:0-2534 GCA_036377395.1 Jiangellaceae bacterium | reverse complement strand
GGGCCGGAGAGCCTGCACACGGTGGTGACCGACGCCGATGCCGATCCGGCCACGCTGAAGGCGTTCCGCGACGCCGGTGTCGAGGTGATCGCCGCATGAGGCTCACCGTCGTCGGCGGCGGCGGCTTCCGGGTTCCGCTCGTCTACGGCGCGTTGCTGGAGGACGCGGCCGACCCGCGCGTCGACGACGTCGTGCTCCACGACGTCGATCCCGGGCGGCTCTCGGTCATCACCGCGGTTCTGGAGCAGATGGCGGCCACCATCGGTGGGGCGCCCAAGGTGACGGCGACGACCGACCTCGACGATGCGGTCAGGGGCGCGGACTTCGTGTTCTCCGCGGTCCGAGTCGGCGGGCTCGCCGGCCGGGTCGCCGACGAACGGGTTGCGCTGCGGCTGGGGATGCTCGGGCAGGAGACGACCGGTCCGGGCGGCGTCGCCTACGGACTGCGCACGGTTCCGGTGGCGATGCGGATCGCCGAGCGTGTGCAGGCGGTCGCACCGCAGGCGTGGGTCATCAACTTCACCAACCCCGCGGGCCTGGTGACCGAGGCGATGTCGCGTGTTCTCGGCGACCGCGTCATCGGCATCTGCGACTCGCCGATCGGGATGTGCCGGCGGGCCGCACGTGCGCTCGGGGTGGCCCCGGAGCACGCGTGGTTCGACTACGTGGGCCTCAACCACATGGGGTGGCTCCGGTCGATCCGGGTGCGCGGCCACGACGAGTTGCCGCGCCTGCTCCGCGACGACTCGCTGCTCGCCTCGTTCGAGGAGGGTCGCCTGTTCGGTGGCGACTGGCTGCGCGCGTTGGGCGCGATCCCGAACGAGTATTTGTGGTACTGGTACTTCCACCGTCAGGCCGTCCAGGCGATCCGACCCGACGGCCAGACCCGCGGTGGCTTCCTGCATGCCCAGCAGCAGCGCTTCTACGACGCGGTCGGTTCCGACCCGTCCGACGCGCTGGCCGAGTGGCGGCGGGTGCGGCACGAGCGAGACGCCTCCTACATGGCCGAGAGCCGTCCCGACCGCACCACCGACGTTCGCGACAAGGACGACGTCGACGACGGCGGGTACGAGCGTGTCGCCCTCGCGATCATGGCCGCCATCGCTCGGGACGAGCGGTCCGTCCACATCCTCGACGTGCGCAACCGGGCAGCGGTGTCCGGCCTGGACGCGCTCGCGGTCGTCGAGGTGCCGTGTCTGGTCGACGGCAACGGCGCCCATCCCATCGCCGCCGACCCGGTCGAGGAGCATCAGCTGGGACTCATGCAGACGATGAAAGCGGTTGAGCGGGAGACGATCGCGGCAGCGCTGAACGGATCACGCGACGGTGCTCTGCGGGCGTTCGCCCTGCACCCCATGGTCGACTCCGTCGACGTGGCACGGACGCTGCTCGACGGCTATGTTCGCGCGGTGCCCGAGCTCTCCGCCGTGCTGCGCGGAGGCCCAGCTGGTCAATCCCTCCGCTCGACGAGCCCCCGCAGATAGCCCGCCTGGCCGGCATGCTGCAGGTTGTCGCCGAGCACGCTGACCAGCCGCACTCCCACGCTCACCGGCGGGTCGTAGGAGCGGTCGATGATCCGATCGAGCTCGTCGGCGTCCAGCGTGTCGATGTACTCCGCGGTGCGCGCCGCGACCGCCTCGTGGTATCCGATGAGCTCGTCCGGTCCGGCCGGCCGGACGGCCGCGACCTGCGCCGATGTGTGCCCGTAGCCGGTGTCGTCGGCATCCGCCGGCAGGCCCAGCCCTTGGGCCCAGCCGTCCGTCGTCCACGCCTGCTCGCGGCCGGCGATCTCCGAGACGTGATGGTCCTGGATGCGGGTCAGGTGCCACACCAGCCAGGCGATCGAGTTCGCATCGGGATCTGGCCGGTAGGCCAGCCCTTCGGCGTCGAGACCGTCGACGGCGCGGCGAACGATTGCGGCGATCCGGCCGAAGGCCTCCGCCATCACGTCCCGCACGTCCATGACCGCTCCTTCGTCAGGCTGGTTCGGTCTCGCGGATGCGCTGGCTGATGACGGCGGTGACGCCGTCGCCGCGCATGGAGACGCCGTAGAGCGCGTCGGCCACCTCCATGGTCCGCTTCTGGTGGGTGATCACAATGAGCTGGCTGGCCTCTCGTAGCTCCTCGTAGATCTCCAGCAGCCGGCCGAGGTTGACCTCGTCCAACGCCGCCTCGACCTCGTCGAGCACATAGAAGGGGCTCGGCCTCGCCTTGAACAGCGCCACCAGGAAAGCGACCGCGACCAAGGCCCGCTCGCCGCCGGAGAGCAGTGACAGGCGCTTGATCTTCTTCCCCGGCGGGCGAGCCTCGACGTCGATCCCGGTGGCGAGCAGGTCGTCGGGCTCGGTGAGCACCAATCGACCCTCACCGCCCGGGAACAGTCGCGGGAACACCGCCGCGAACTCGCGCGCGGTGTCCTCGTACGCCGACGCGAACACCTGCTGGACCCGGTCGTCGACCTCGCGGACGATGTCGAGCAGGTCGCGGCGGGTGCGCTTGAGATCCTCGAGCTGCTCGGCCAGGAAGGCGTGGCG
>DASUYL010000253.1:0-4796 GCA_036377395.1 Jiangellaceae bacterium | reverse complement strand
GACGCCATCGCGGCGCTGTCCAAGTCGATCCGGCGAACCCGTGCCGGCCTGAAGGACCCCAAGCGTCCGGGCGGCTCGTTCATCTTCGCGGGCCCGTCCGGTGTCGGGAAGACCGAGCTGTCCAAGGCGTTGTCGGAGTTCCTCTTCGGCGACGAGCACGCGCTCATCCAGCTGGACATGAGTGAGTTCTCCGAGAAGCACACCGTGTCGAGGCTGTTCGGCTCGCCGCCGGGCTACGTCGGCTACGAGGAGGGCGGCCAGCTCACCGAGAAGGTGCGCCGACGCCCGTTCTCCGTGGTCCTCTTCGACGAGGTCGAGAAGGCCCACCCCGACATCTTCAACTCGCTGCTGCAGGTGCTCGAGGACGGCCGGCTCACCGACGCCCAGGGTCGGGTGGTCGACTTCAAGAACACCGTGATCATCATGACCACGAACCTCGGCACCCGCGACATCAGCAAGGGCCAGGGTCTCGGCTTCTCCTCCGGGTCCGAGGCCGACGGCGACTACGACCGGATGAAGGCAAAGGTCACCGAGGAGCTCAAGCAGCACTTCCGGCCCGAGTTCCTCAACCGTGTCGACGACGTCATCGTCTTCCACCAGCTCACGAAGGAGGAGATCGTCCGGATCGTCGACCTGATGATCAGCCAGGTCGACGTTCGGCTGCACGACAAGGACATGGGCATCGAGCTCACCCAGGCGGCGAAGGAACTGCTCGCCGTGCACGGGTTCGACCCGGTGCTCGGCGCTCGGCCGCTGCGCCGGACGATCCAGCGCGAGATCGAGGACACGCTGTCGGAGAAGATCCTCTTCGGCGAGCTCAAGGCCGGGGAGATCGTGGTGGTCGACGTCGTAGGTGAAGGTCGGGAAGCCGACTTCACCTTCGTAGGCAGCCCGAAGTCCGAACTGCCCGAGGTCGCGGTAGTCGAAGCTGCGACCACGGGTGGCAGTCGCCGACGGGCCGCCGCGGCCGGCGAGGCCGAGTGAGCCACCGGCAGTTGACGATCGAGGGGCCTGCACCCACCGGCGCAGGCCCCTCGGCCTGAACCGACTCCGCTGCCCCTGTCGCCGCGGACGCAGGTGGATCGGGATCGGGTCGAGTGCATCTGGAGGCATGGCGCATGTCCGACGATCTGGCGGCCTACCGTGCAGCGGCCGTGCTCTACGATGCGGGGGATCCCATCGGAGCTGCCCGCGAGCTGGAGCCGTTGCTCGCCGACGACTCGACGCCGAAGTCGGTGCTCGAGCTGGCGGGCCGGGCCTACTTCCGCTCGGCTCAGCTCCGACGGGCCGAAGAGGCGTTCGGACGCCTGGTGGAAAGTGACCCCAGCGACGCGTACGCGCGCTTCGCGCTCGGCCGGACGCTCGAACGTCAGAGCCGCCACGACGAGGCCGCCTCCTGCTATCGCATCGCCGCGGCCATGGATCCGAAGGACGACTACCTCACGGCGCTGGACCGCGTGACCTCGTCCCGTCGACCGTCCGGGCCGTGAACATTGCGGTTCACCCGACCGGAAGCCGGTACCGTCCGCCCGGGAGCCGCTCGACCAGGCCGTCGGCCACCAGAGCCCCGAGCGCCCGCTCACGCTGAACCGGATCGTCGGGCCAGGCGCCGTCCAACCGGGCCTCCTCCACGATGCGATCCGCACCGCGCATGACGGCCATCAGCCGCCCTCTCACCTGCCGGTCGGTGCCGGTCCACGACTGTCCACGGCGAAGCGGATACGCGGCGGCGGGAGCACCGGCGATCCGCCAGGCACACTCGGCGGCCAGCGGGCACTCGTCGCAGCGCGGCGACCGGGCCGTGCAGACCAGCGCACCCAGTTCCATGACCGCGACCGCCCAGCTGGCCGCCGTTCCCGCGTCGTCCGGCAGCAGCGACTCGGCGAGTCGTCGTTCGGTCGACGTCGTCGTCCGTGCCGGGCCGGCCATGCCAGCGACGGCACGGGCGAGGACGCGCCGGACGTTGGTGTCGAGCACGGCATGGCGGTGTCCGAACGCGAACACCGCCGTCGCCGCCGCGGTGTAGTCCCCGACACCGGGGAGGGTTCGTAGCTGCTCATACGAGGCCGGCACGGCGCCGCCGTGCCGCTCGACGATCACCCTGGCGGCGGCGTGCAGCCGCAGCGCGCGTCCCGGGTACCCGAGCCCTCCCCAGCAACGGATGGCATCGCCCGGCTCCGCCACCGCCAGGTCGGCCGGCTCCGGCCACCGGTCCAGCCAGGCACGCCATACCGGCTCCACCCGGCGGACCGGTGTCTGCTGGAGCATGACCTCGCTCACCAGCACGCCCCACGGTCGGCGGTCCGGTGAGCGCCAGGGCAGGTCGCGCGCATGGCGCCGGTACCACCCGATGACGACGTCGTGCACGAACGTGCAGCCCGGCTCAGACGTAGCGCTCGAGGATGCTCGACTCGGCCAGACGGGACAGCCCCTCGCGTACACTGCGCGCCCGCGACTCGCCCACGCCGTCGACGGCCTGGAGGTCGTCGATGCTGGCCGCCAGCAGCTTCTGCAGACCGCCGAAGTGATCGACCAGCCGCTCGATCACTGCACCCGGCAAACGGGGTACGCGCGCCAACAGGCGGTACCCACGCGGACTCACGGCGGCGTCGAGCTGTTCGCCTCCTCCGGCGAAGCCGAGCGCCCGGGCCACGGCACCCAGGTCGAGCAGGTCGATGGCCGAGAGCCCGTCGAGCGCGGCGACGACTCCGGCGACGGTTCGCGGCCGCCGAGCCGGCTGGGTCGGAAGGTAGTCGCGTGCGATCAGCTCACGGTCGATATCGACGCCGGCGACGAGTTCGTCGAGCTGGAGGCTGAGCAGCCGGCCGTCGGTGCCGAGCTCGACGACGTAGCCCTCGATCTCAGTGGCGATCCGGCGAACCATCTCCAGGCGCTGTGCGACCGCCGCGACGTCGCGCACGGTGACGAGGTCTTCGATCTCGAGCGCGGACAGTGTTCCCGAGACCTCGTCGAGGCGGAGTTTGTAGCGCTCGAGCGTGGCCAGCGCCTGGTTGGCGCGAGAGAGGATCTGGCCCGCATCCTCGAGCACGTAGCGGACGTCGTCGACGTAGATCGCGACGATGCGCATGGACTGACTGACCGAGATGACCGGGATGCCTGTCTGCTTCGCCACCCGTTCCGCCGTCCGGTGGCGGGTTCCGGACTCTGTCGTCAGGATCGAGGGGTCAGGCACCAGCTGCGTGGCCGCTCGAAGGATCTTGGTGCACTCCCTGTCGACGACGATGGCGCCGTCCATCTTGGCCAGCTCGCGCAGGCCCGTGGCGGAGAAGTCGACATCGAGGGTGAACCCGCCGGTGCAGATGGCGTCGATGGTCGGGTCGGAGCCGAGGACGACGAGAGCACCGGTACGGCCGCGCAGGATCCGTTCGAGCCCTTCGCGCAGAGCCGTACCCGGCGCCACGGCGGCCAGCGCCAGGCGCAACTTGGTCTCGACTCCACCTCGTTCGCTTACTGGCACGTGACCCCCGCGTCACCGTTAGTCGACGTCGCGCGACAGTGTACGGTGCGGCGAGCGAGCGTCGACAATTGCCGTCGGCCGCATCGGAAATACGGCTGGGCAGCCGGTCAGCGGATCGAGGCGACCGGTGCCGGACGCCGGGCGGAATCGAGTGCGGCAGCGACGTCACCGACCTCGACGGCCCGGATGCCGGCCGGTACCGGGCCGGGATCGGGCGGCACGAGAGCCCGGGTGAAGCCCATCCGCTCCGCCTCGGCCAGGCGGCGCTGGATGCCGGTGACCCGCCGGATCTCGCCGGCCAGGCCGACTTCGCCGATGGCCACCAGCCCGGGGGGTACCGGTAGGTCTCGGGCACCGCTGGCGACGGCAACCATCAGCGCGAGATCACCGGCGGGCTCGGCCAGACGTGCACCGCCGACCGTTGCGGCGTAGACGTCCTGGGCCTTGAGGGAGACGCCGCCGCGTCGATCGAGCACCGCCAGCACCATGGCCACCCGAGAGCTGTCCAGGCCACTGGTGGCGCGACGCGGCGTTCCCAGCGACGATGGCGCGACCAGAGCCTGGACCTCGGCGAGCAGCGGTCGGCGGCCTTCGAGCGTCACCGTGACACAGGTGCCGGGAACCGCGTCGGCGTGCCGGGAAACGAACAGGCCGGTGGGATCGGGCATCGAGGTGATGCCGGTATCGGAAAGGTCGAAGCAGCCGACCTCGTCGGCCGCGCCGTAGCGGTTCTTGACCGTGCGCACCATGCGCAGCCGCGAGTGGCGCTCGCCCTCGAACTGGAGAACGACGTCGACGAGGTGTTCGAGGACCCGCGGCCCAGCGATCGTGCCGTCCTTGGTGACGTGCCCGACGAGGATCGTGGCCATGCCGCGTTCCTTTGCCACGCGGATGAGCGTGCCGGCGACCTCACGTACCTGGGTCACGCCGCCGGGTGCGCCATCGGTGTCCGCCCGCGACACCGTCTGGACCGAGTCGAGCACCAGCAGGGACGGTTTGACCTGCTCGATCTGGCCGAGGACGGCCGCAAGGTCGGTTTCCGCAGCGAGGAACAGGCCCTCGGCCAGCGCCGCCGTCCGCTCTGCGCGCAGGCGCACTTGCGCCGCAGACTCCTCGCCCGTGACGTAGAGCGCGAGCCCGGCCGTGGAGGCCCAGCGAGCGGCGACCTCGAGCAGCAGAGTCGACTTGCCGACGCCCGGCTCGCCGGCCAGCAGGACGACGGCGCCCTGGACCAGTCCGCCACCGAGGGCACGGTCGAGCTCGTCGACACCGGTGGGCCGGGATCGCGCCGCCTCCAGCCCGACCGCGCCGATCGGCC
>DASUYL010000252.1:0-19184 GCA_036377395.1 Jiangellaceae bacterium | reverse complement strand
CGAGACCGAGCGCCCGGGCCACGGCCGGCTGGAACGGTGCCCCGTTGACGTAGGTCAGGAACTGCTTGACGGCTCGGACGGCTGCCGTGAGCTCTGCCGGAGCATGCAGCCAGCCGACCTTCCAGCCGGTGACCGAAAACGTCTTGCCCGCCGACGAGATCGTGACGGTCCGCTCGTCCATTCCGGGAAGAGTCGCCATCGGGACGTGGGCGACGCCGTCGAAGGTCTGGTGCTCGTAGACCTCGTCGGTGACGACCAGCGCATCGTGTTCCTTGGCCAACGAAGCGACCAGTTCGAGCTCCGCGCGATCGAACACCTTCCCGGTCGGGTTGTGTGGCGAGTTCAGCAGGACCAGCCGGGTCCGATCCCCGAATGCTGCCCGCAGTTCGGCCTCGTCCACCGTGAACTCGGGCGTCCGGAGGACGGCGGTTCTCCTGGTGGCGCCGGAGAGCGCGATCGACGCGGCGTAGGAGTCGTAGTAGGGCTCGAAGGTGACGACCTCGTCGCCCGGGCCGGTCAAGGCCAGGATGGTGGCCGCGATCGCCTCGGTGGCACCGGCCGTGACCAGCACCTCGGTGTCGGGGTCGACGTCGAGGCCGTAGAACCGTCGCTGATGCGCGGCGATCGCCTGCCGCAGCTCGGGGACTCCGGGACCGGGCGGGTACTGGTTGGCGCCGCCTCGGATCGCGGCGACGGCGTCCTCCAGCAGGGACTGCGGACCGTCGGTGTCGGGGAAGCCCTGGCCCAGGTTGATCGCACCGGTGCGGACGGCCAGTGCGGACATCTCCGCGAAGATCGTCGATACGAACGGGCGCATCCGTTCGACCAGCGGCGATTCGCCCACCGTCATCACCTTCCCCCGATGATCATCGACGCTTCAGCGCCGGAGCGCACAGAAGCGCCGATGATCATAGGAGGGCATCAGTGGCCGTGGCCGTGCCCGTGGCCGTGGCCACCGGCGGCGACCGGTTCCGGCTCCTCCGGCTTGTCGACGACCAGCGCCTCGGTGGTGAGCAGCATGCCCGCGATCGACGCCGCGTTCTGCAGGGCCGATCGGGTGACCTTGACCGGGTCGATGACCCCGTCGGCGAGCAGATCACCGTAGGTGCCGGTCTCGGCGTTGAAGCCCTCGCCGGCATCCTTCGCGCCGACTTGGGCGACGACGACGTGCCCGATCTCACCCGCGTTCTCGGCGATCCACCGCAGCGGCTCGCCCAGCGCGGCGCGCACCACGTTGAGCCCGGTGCGCTCGTCGCCGGACAGGTCCAGATCGTCGAGGGCGGCGGCGGCGTGCAGGAGCGCGGACCCTCCGCCGGCAACAATGCCCTCGTCGATCGCCGCGCGGGTCGCGGAGATCGCGTCCTCGATGCGGTGCTTGCGCTCCTTCAGCTCCACCTCGGTGGCGGCACCGACCTTGATCACGCAGACCCCGCCGGCGAGCTTGGCCAGCCGCTCCTGCAGCTTCTCCCGGTCCCAGTCGGAGTCGGTGTTCTCGATCTCGACCCGGATTTGGGCGATGCGTGCCTCGATGTCGGCAGGGTTGCCGCCGCCGTCGACGATCGTCGAGTCGTCCTTGGTCACGACGATCCGTCGGGCCGTGCCGAGAACCTCCAGACCGACCTGGTCGAGCTTCAGGCCGACCTCGGGCGCGACCACCTGGGCACCGGTGAGTACGGCCATGTCCTGCAGGGTCGCCTTGCGGCGGTCGCCGAATCCGGGTGCCTTCACCGCCACGCTGATGAACGTGCCGCGGATCTTGTTGACCACGAGCGTCGACAGCGCTTCGCCCTCGACGTCCTCGGCGACGACGAACAGGGCCTTGCCGGACTGGACCACCTTCTCCAGCAGCGGAAGCAGGTCGGCGACTGTCGAGATCTTGCCCTGGTGCAGTAGCACGTAGGCGTCCTCGAGGACGGCCTCCATCCGCTCGGCGTCGGTCACCATGTACGGGCTGAGGAAGCCCTTGTCGAACTGCATGCCCTCGGTGAACTCGAGCTCGGTGCCGAAGGTCTGCGACTCCTCGACGGTGATAACCCCGTCCTTGCCGACCTTGTCGAACGCTTCCGCGATCAGGTAACCGATCTGCGGGTCCTGTGCGCTGATTCCCGCGACCGCGGCGATGTCGGTCTTCTCATCGACCGGCCGGGCACCGGCGAGCAGCCGGTCGGAGACGGCCTCGACGGCCTTGTCGATCCCGCGCTTGACCGACAACGGCGCGGCTCCGGCGGTGACCGCCTTCAGGCCGCGATGGACGAGGGCCTGGGCCAACACGGTCGCGGTCGTGGTGCCGTCGCCGGCCACATCGTTGGTCTTGGTCGCAACCTCCTTGGCGAGTTGGGCGCCGAGGTTCTCGTACGGGTCCTCGAGTTCCACCTCCCGGGCGATGGTCACGCCGTCGTTGGTGATGGTCGGGGAGCCGAACTTCTTGTCGATGACGACGTTGCGGCCCTTCGGACCGAGCGTCACCCGAACGGTGTCCGCGAGGGCGTCGACGCCGCGCTCCAGCGCACGCCTGCCCGCCTCGTCGAACTCCAGGATCTTGGGCATCAGATGCGTCCCTTCCAACGGCGGACGCCCCGGGCGCCCGGCTCCGGCCTGCGGAGCCGCCCCGGGGCGTCGCCTGTCACTGTGGTGTCAGCGGTTCACTTCTCGATGACGGCCAGGACGTCACGAGCGGACAGGATCAGCAGATCCTCGCCGTCGTACTTGACCTCGGTGCCGCCGTACTTGGAGTAGAGGACCTTGTCGCCGACGGCGACGTCGAGCGGGATCCGCTTCTCGCCGTCGTCGTCCCACCGGCCCTGGCCGACGGCGAGGACCTCGCCCTCCTGGGGCTTTTCCTTGGCGGTGTCCGGGATGACGAGCCCGGACGCCGTGGTCTGCTCCGCGTCGAGCGGCCTGACCACGATCCTGTCCTCGAGCGGCTTGATGTTGACCGACACTTGCTGACCTCCCCTTTCGCGGGATGTCACGGGTATTCGATGATCGGACCTTCCCACCGTCGTCGCGGGTACCAGTGGGCCGGACCATTGGCACTCTCTGCCGGAGTGTGCCAACTGCGAACCTAGCACTCGACCCCAGAGAGTGCCAGTCGGTGGCCTCGGCCCGTGATGTTCCGCGGCTACGGCTGCGCTGCCCCGGCCTGGTCCCGCACCCACATCCCCAGCAGGCCGCGGAAGTGCGCGACGAATCGATCGTGCTCGTGCGGCGGGTAGGTGGCCCGGACGGTGTGGACGAGCAACCGGTCGAAGTCCGCGCCGTCCACCCACTCGAGGACGACGTCGTCCAGGTGACCGAGGCTGCGCGCGCAGAAGTCGAGGTAGCGCTCGGTCTCGAAGTAGTCGTCCGCGAGCTGGCGGTAGGCCGTCATCTTCTCCTGGTAGGACAGCTCTTCGCGGTCCGCGACGGCGAAGTAGCGGGCGGTGTCCAGGTCCAGCCGCGGCCGGCGTCCGGTGACGGTGCAGAACACCGCCCATCGCACCAGTGCCGTCATCGCCCAGGGAAAGTAGTAGTGGAGCGAGGTCAGGGAGACGTCGGGACAGGCGTTTGCGTAGTCAATAGGGAACACGTCCGGACCACGTACCAGCGTCTCGCAGGAGTTGAACTCCCAGCGGAAGAAGGCATTGACCAGCCGCGAGATCGTGACGACCTCGTGGCCGACGTCGGCGCCGAGGAAATCGTGCGAGACCGTATAACGGTCGTGCATCGGAAGCTCTGGCCGGAACCGCATCACCATCGTCTCGGCTCCGATCGACAGCGACCGGGCGAAGACGTCAAAGCCCTCCACGGACTTCTGCAGGTGCATCAGGCGCTGTCCTGAGGCGTCGTAGGCGGCATGCAGGTCAGCGGCGTCTCGGATGCGGGTGACGCCGACCCAGGCGCCGCCGTCGTACGGCTTCATGAACAGCGGGTAGCCCATGCGGTCGGCGATCACGTCCAGGTCGAACGGCTGGTTGTAGCGCTGGGCCGTGTACGCCCACCTCGTATTGTCGGGCGGGTTCTTGAACGGTACGAGCACGGTGTCGGGAACCTTGAGGCCGAGGCGCATCATCGCGCAGTAGGCGGCGTGCTTCTCCATCGACTGGAACGTGAACGGGCTGTTCATCAGGTAGACGTCGTCCATCAGGGCGATCTTCTTCAGCCACTCGCGTGGGTGGTAGTACCAGTACGCCAGCCGATCGATCACCAGACTGTGGCGTGGTCGGTCGCGGAGGTCGAACGGCTCGATGGTGACGCGCTCGACGTCGTAGCTGTGCTCCTCCCCGGCTGGGTCCGTGACCGGCCCCATCCGGCGCACGATCGCCTCGAAGGCGGCCGGCCAGTCCTCCTCCGTGCCGAGCAACAGCCCGACCAGGTGCCTGTTCACGCCTCGCCTCCCGAAGTCGCCGGCGTCTCAGCAGAACCGGGGCAGGTGATGGGCGAACTGGCGACGCCACCAAGGCCAGTCGTGCGCCGAGTCGTGCCCCCACAGATCCAGGTCGTGCGGGATGCCCTTGTCCGCGAGCTTCCCTGCGAACGTCCTGGTGCCCTCGAGCGAGCCCGTCGTGTCCTCCCACATTCCCTGCCCGCACACGAGCAGCAGGTACACCCGGCTCCGCAACCAGTCCAGGTGGTCTCCGTGCAGGTTGCCCACGTAGTCGACGGGGCTGTTGAAGTAGGTGGTGTCGCCCCGTTCGCCCCAGCCGTTCCAGGTGGCGGGATCGTAGTTGCCCGACAGGCACAGCGCGTGCGGGATGAGGTGGGCGTGCTTGAGGGTGAAGTTCGCGGCGTGGAACGCGCCCAGGCTGCAGCCGGTGCCGACCAGGTCGCTGCGACCACCGCAGTCGTCCCGGATCCACGGCACCACCTGCTCGGTGATCCACGACTCGTAGGCGCCGTGCCGGCGAGCCCGCTCCTCCAGCGGAATGCTCGTGTCCGACCACGACTGCGTGTCGAAGCTGTCGACGCAGTACAACTTGACCCGGCCGGCCTCGACCAGGTCGCCCACCGCAGTGATCATGCCGTTGGACTCGAAGTCGCTCGGGTGACCGGCCTCGGACGGGAACACCAGCACCGGCCTGCCCCAGTGCCCGAACCCCAGGACCGATCCGGCCGCACCGATCGCGGGCGACCACAGGTCGACGCCGCGCCGCCTCATGACAGTGCCGCGTGCAGCAGCGCCGGCAGATGCGGATCGAAGCCGTCGCGCCAGCTCGTGTAGTTGTGGGCGTCCGGGACGAGGTGGAAGGCCACCTCGTGACCGTGGGCGGCCAACCGCGCGGCCATCAACCGGTTGCAGGCGAGGTTCTCCTCTGCCGATCCGCACGTCATGCCGATGGGGATGGCTGCGCCCGACACTGAGTCGTGCACCTGAGCCACGAAGTCGGTGATCTCGGCGAACCTGGGGAAGCGGCGCTCCTGCCGATCCAGGGTCTCGGTGAAGAAGCTGCCCGACTGCAGGAACAGTCCGGCGAAGCCCGACGGGTCGTGCCGGTGTGCATGCAACATCGCGAGAGCACCCAGACTGGTGCCCATGCCGACGCGCCGGCTCGCGGGCACGCTCGGGAGAACCTCCTCCAGCAGTGCCCGTGAGTACGCGGGCTCGGCGGCGTACCAGCGGTTGCGCTCAGCGGGGTGGAGCAGCAGTGCCCGTAGCGGCGGCACGGTCTCGTCGGCCACGCAGACGGCGAGGAACCTGGTCAGTGCGGCGAGCCGGTCGTACTCCGGCCCGTCGTGCACGACGAGCACTGGAGCCAGTTCGCCGGGCTCCAGCCCGATCGCCGTCCAGACCGACCCGGTCACCTGCGCGCGCAGATGATCGCTCGCGACCGAGAACGGGGCCGTTCGGCCCGGCGGCGGCATCGACGCGAGCCAGGCAGGCGGTGCGTAGCCGGGGAACTCCACCACCGACTTGTCACCGAACACGCCACCGATCCGGCGAGGGTTGTCCGGGTCGGGGGCGACCTCCACCGTGCCGTCACGCCGGTGGAGCTCCAGCAGGTACTCGAGCCGGTCGGCACTGCCTCGTGGAACCCGCAGCCGCCAACGGCCGTCCGATCGCACGAACTCGACGGCCCTGGCGGGCAGGCCGATGTCCTGGACCAGGCGGACCCGCCGCAAGGCGCGGTCCGGGTCGGAGACGGAGAAGGCCACACCGCGCTCGTCGACGGCCGGACCGGAGGTCAGCCCGGTCTGGATCACGGGCCGAGGGTACAGCCGCGACGGTCGGCACCGGGAACCTCGACCGGAAGCGTCCCACCTCCCGAGGCCGCTCCGGTGAGCACAGCGACCAGGGCACGGAACGCACCCGGCGTGCGACCGTACAGGGCGATCCGGCCCGACGCGGCTGTGCTCTCACCGAGGCCGTACGGCGCGTCCAGAGCCACCACCACGTCGCCGGATCCTGGGCTCGTGCCGGCGAGCAGCCGGACGACCTCGCCCGAGCCGATCTCGAGCCCCGCGGCCTCCGCCGCCTCGGCCAGCATGGTTCGATCGGCCCGGGTGCCGCCGGTGATCTGGATCGACGGTCCGACCATGGCTCCGGTGCACGCCCCGGACACGACGGTCAGCCCGGCCAACGACGCCTCGTACGACAGCACGCCGTGTGACCCGACGACGTCGGCCGGCGGTGGCCCGACGCCCGCGGCCTGGTGGAGCAGCAACGCGACACCCCGTGTCGCTGCCTCGGCCAGCCGGGCGGCTGGCAGCGTGCCGTCAGCGACCGCCTCGACGATCGCCGCGTGGGCCGCACGTACGTCCGGCGGCATCAGCACGAGGTCCACGCCGGCAGCGAGAGACCGCACCGTCGCCTCCCCGGTCCCGAACCCGCCGGTGACTGCCGCCATGTCGAGCGCGTCGGTCACGACGAGGCCGTCGAAGCCCAGCTCGTCCCGCAGTAGGCGCACCACCGGAGCCGACAGCGACGACGGAGCGCCCGGATCGACGGCCGTCACGTCGATATGGCCGACCATCACCGCGGGGACGCCGGCGCCGATCGCCGTCCGGAACGGCACCAGGTCGCGTCGCCGCAGCTCGTCGAGCGTCGCACCCTGGACGGGGAGCTCGACGTGGCTGTCGGCGGGAACCGACCCGTGACCCGGGAAGTGCTTGACCGTCGCCACGATCCCTGACTCGGCGTACCCCCGGACCGCACCCGAGGTGACACCGGCTGCGATCGCCGGGTCCGACGAGGCGGATCTGCTGCCGATCGTGGGATCGTCACGGCCGGTGGTCACGTCCGCGACGGGCGCGTAGACCATGGTGAAACCGAGCGCCCGGAGCTCCTCGCCGCTGGCCCGCGCCACCCGTTCGGCCAGTGCGGGGTCCTTCGCCGCCCCCATGGTCATCAGGCTCGGGAAGGCGGTCGCCGGAGCCCCGATCCGGGCGACGTTGCCACCCTCCTGGTCCACACCGACCACGAGCGGGTACGGACGGCCGGCCGCCGCCTGCAGAGCCGCGATGTCGTCGCGGACCTGGTCGGTCGAGGCGACGTTGTCGCCGAACACGATCACCCCACCGAGGTGCAGGTCCACCACGAGGTCGGCCGCCTGGTCGACGGTTGCGTACCGGGCGACGATGACCTGCCCGGCCTGCTGCGAGACCGACATGTCGGCGACGAGTTGCGCGGCTGCGGCGTACTCGTCCGGGGTAGGTCCCCAGGGCAGGGGCTGCACGGGCGTCGGTGAGACCGCGGGCATGGCGGCCGCGTCGGGCGACGGCGATGCGGAGGGCGCGTCACCGAGGACCTCCCCCGCCGAGCAGCCCACGGCCGCCGCCAGGGCGACGACGACGAGGACGATCCGGCGTTGCACCGGCTCAGTCTTCACCGAGCACCAGCCCGACCAGGCGTCGGGTGTGCCGGGCTGGATCGAGCTCGGGTTCGGCCAGTCGTAGCAGTGCCGCAGCGTCGCCCAGGCCCGCGCCGCGCCGGACCTGGTGCGCCAACAGCCCTTCCGCCAGCCGGCACAACCGGTCGTTGCTCCGGCTCAGCGGGCGGGCGACGTCGCCCGGCAGGACCTCGTTCCCGGCATCGAGGTGGGAAACGACCCGCCCCGAAGCCGCGACGACCCGTGCCGCCACGGAGTCGAGACGGTGGTTGGTCTGGCCAGGCCGGGCGAAGGACGCGGCGACCCGACCGGTCGGCAGGCCGACGAGCGTTGTGAGCGGTCCGAGCGAGACGGTGATGGCCTCCGGGGACGCGACGGCCGCCGGCGGCGGCCAGGTGTCGGGCAGCTGCGGGTCCGGCGGGCCCAACCCGGCCAGCCCGTCCGGCCCGTGGACGTCCCGCACGGCGAAGGCCCGACCGTCGAGGCAGCGGTCGGCGCCCGCGGCGACGGGCACGTCGACGCCGAGCAGTCCGAGCACGTACACCGTGTTCGCCAGGACCCGGCGCAATGGGACGTTACCGGCGGAGCACACGATGCCATGCAGCTCGAGCCCCGGGTGCCGGGCGGCGACCATCAGCGCGAGTGCGTCGTCCACCCCTGTGTCCACGACGAGCACCACGCGCACGGGCACCTCATGCGCCTGCCTGCACCTCGGTCACGGGCAGTGACGGGTCGGCAGGTATGTCGAGAGGGCTGGGCGGCCGGCCGCGGGCGACCAACTCGGATCCCAGGGCCGCAACCATCGCGCCGTTGTCGGTGCACAGCGCCGGACGGGGCACCCGCAGTTCCAGCCCCGCCTCGGCACAGCGCTGCGCCGTCATCGTGCGCAGCCGGGAGTTCGCCGCCACTCCCCCACCGATCAGCAGAGTTCCGACGCCGCGCTCCCGGCATGCGAGCACCGCCTTGTGCGACAGGACGTCGGCGACCGCCTCCTGGAACGACGCCGCCACGTCGGCGACCGGCACCGGCTCCCCTGACCGTTCACGACCCTCCACCCATCGGGCGACCGCCGTCTTGAGCCCCGAGAACGAGAAGTCGAAGCGGTGCTGCTGCATGTCCCGGGGGCCGGTCAGGCCGCGGGGGAACCGAATGGAGGCCGCATCACCGTCCCGGGCCGCCGCGTCGACGTACGGCCCGCCCGGGAAGGGCAGCCCCAGCACCCGGGCGACCTTGTCGAAGGCTTCGCCGGCCGCGTCGTCGATCGTCGCGCCGAGCGGCTGCACCGTTCCGGCAACGTCCTCGACCATCAGCAGTGACGAATGCCCGCCCGAGACCAGCAGCGCGATCGTCGGATCCGGCAGGGTTCCGTGCTCGAGTTGGTCGACGGCGACGTGCGCCGCCAGGTGGTTGACGCCGTAGAGCGGCCGGCCCAGCCCCACGGCCAGTGCCTTCGCGGCCGCGACTCCGACCATCAGTGCGCCCGCCAGCCCCGGTCCGCTCGTGACCGCAACGGCGTCGACGTCCGCCATGCTCACCCCGGCGTCGCGGCAGGCCCGCTCGACGGTCGGCACCATGGCCTCGAGATGCGCGCGGCTGGCGACCTCGGGAACCACCCCGCCGAAGCGCGCGTGCTCCTCGACCGAGCTGGCGACGGCGTCGACGAGCAGGTCGCGGCCGCGCACCAGACCGACGCCGGTCTCGTCGCAGGACGTCTCGATCCCGAGGACGAGCGGTGCGTCGGCGGCCACGCTGTCGATGTTCCCACCGTCCCGTTCACGCGGTCGCGCGTGGTCTCCGCGGTCCGGACGGCAGGCACACCGTCCCGGCTGCAGGCGCGCCAGCCCGACGGCAGGCACGCCAGCCCGACGCATGCACGGACTTCGGGTCCGCTACAGGATGCGGCGCAGGACGAGACCGTCGACGCGGCCGTTGGCGTAATAGCCGCGCCTCCTGCTGAGCTGTTCGAAACCGTGCCGCGCGTAGAAGGCCTGGGCGGGCACGTTGTCCTCGCGGACGTCGAGCAGCAGTTCGCCGGCTCCCCGGCGCCGCGCCTCGGCCACGAGCGCATCCAGCAGGGCGGTGCCGACGCCCCGACGCTGCCGGTCGGGGACTACGGCGAGCGTCTGCACGTCGGCCGTGTCGCCGGAGTGGAACAGGCCGGCGTAACCCACCAGTTCGCCGGCCTCCTCCACGACGACGTACCACCGCGTGCCCGGCACGCCGTCGAGCTCGGACCGGAACTGGTCAGCGGTCCAGGGCGGGTCGCCCGCGAACAGCTCCTGCTCGAACGGGAGCAGGACGTCGACGTCCGACCAGCGCATGGGGCGCAGCCGCACCGTCACCGGGTCAGGACCGGCTTCGGCGCGCCCGGCGGCCGCGCGTCGGGGCGGCGCAGATAGAGCGGGTCCGGCGGGAGCAGATCCGATGACCCCTCCGCTACGGCTGCAGCGAGGTCGGCGGCGTTCGGGAACTGCGGCTGGACCGCGTTCGGGAACTCCTGCGGGAAGAGCCTCGGCCCCTCGCCCGCGGCCGGGAGGGACGTGGCCACGTTGACCGGAGCACCGACGGCAGGACCCTCGAGCCGACGGCCGGCGGCGTCGTACCGGGCCCAATAGACCTCGCGTCGCCGCGCGTCCGCCGCGACGACGAATGGTTCGTCGACCCGCACGCGTCGGGCCATGACGTCGAGACTGCACATGCCGTACACCGGTACCTCGAGCGCCGCACCAAGGACGCGTGCGGTCACCACCCCGATCCGCAGGCCGGTGAACGGCCCCGGTCCGACCCCGACCGCCACCGAGGTGATGTCGCGCCGATCCGCTCCGGCACCGGCCAGGACGTCCACGATGGCGGGCGCGACCAGTTCGGCATGGCGGCGCGCGTCGATCGTCGTGGATTCCGCGAGCACTCGAGCGCCGTCATGCAGAGCGACCGTCACTGCGGGAGTCGACGTGTCGATTGCGAGGACGAGCACGCGCCCCAGGCTAGGTGAGATCGAGACCGAAAGTGGGCACTCGACGCGCGAGCGAGGGCAGCCGTGGTGACGGCGGGATGTCGGTAGCCGAATGTGGCGCCACATCCAGGCTCGACATCACTGCACGCGCCTGAGGTCCATCGTCCAGTTCGGGACCCAGGACCTACCGTTGTCGGACGAAAATGACTGCTCCCAGCGCGCCTCGGCATCGACCCGTGCCCACGTGCACTGCACGTCTATGGGCTCTCCGTCGAGAACGTCGGTGCCGACGAACCGGCCCACGCCACCATCGAAGGTCCCTGTGACGGGTTCCTGGAGGCGCCCGTCTCTGCTGTCGACCCAGTGGATGGTCCAGAGCCGGGTCTGCGGAGAGTACAGCCGCAACGCGAGGCAATTGAAGCCTTCGTTGTCGAAGTCGAACTCGTGAACACTGACCGCGCCATTGAAGTAGGTCCGCGACGTCGATGTCGACTGGAACTGTTGCCAGACATCGTCGTCCTTCAGAGGGTGATGCCGGCGCCGTTGCAGACCGGCCCAGCGTCCGTTGAGGAAGTCGAAGTCTTTTGTCACGCTGTCGAGGCGCCCATGGTCAGGCATGTCCTTGCGACGAACGAAGTCCATGGTCCAGTTCGTCTCCCACGACCGCCCTTCGTCGACGGAGAATGCCTGCTCCCAGTGCGCCGACTCCGGCTGCACGTCTGACCATCGATACGAAGCCAGAACTGGCATGCCCTCGTGGCTGTCAGGACCAACGAACCAGCAACTACCGTCTGCCCACACGCCGCGCACGGGCGGTTGAAGAACCCCGCGCAGGCTGTTGATCCAGTACACGACCCACTGCTTCGCGACGACGTCGAACAGACGGACCGACATGCCGTAGAAGCCATCCTCCTCGAACTGCATTTCGTCGATGCTGATTGCGCCGTTGAAATGGGTACGAGCGATCGACGTGGCGGCGGACCGCTTCCACTCACCGCCCGGGGCCAGCGGGTCAGTGCGCCGTCGGCTCTGAACATCAAAGCTGCCGCGGAGGAAATCGAAGTCGGTCGTCACCGGGCGGCCGGACAATCCAAACGGTCTGGACGAACTCGACATGTGGATGCTCCTCCCCGCAACTGTTGCGAGCGTGAACCGTCCTGATGGCCGGGCCCTGTTGCGATCACAGGACGGGGCAGGAATGTAGCGCCATCCACCGACACCAACGGCCAGTGCGGATGGGGTTGTCAGCGGAAGGGTGAGGGCGTTGTTCCCGCGGCCCGTTGCCCCTTTGGCTGACCGCCAGCCCGGGCCTTGGCCTGCCAGCGGCGCCAGGTCCGTTCGGGCATGTCGAACAGGTGGCAGAACCTCGCGGTCGACGTGCCCGCCTCGACCCGGATCACCTCGAGGTCCTCGAAGGGCCGAACCTGCCCTCGGCGGACGTCCTCCACATCCGCAGCTCGACCGCCGCCTCACCCAGCCTGAACTCCGCCTTCCTCCGCGATCGTCAGCTCGCCAGGCAGGCTTGTGCCCGCCGACGACCTCAAGCCGTCGAGCGGGCTCTGGTTGCCCCTGTAGCGAGCGCCTCGTCGCGGCAGGCCCTTAGTGACGGGCTGGCAGCGAGGGGGCGGCGCGGTTCGGCCGGTCGGTGGTGTCCGGCGGCGTGGCCGGCGGGTGCTCCGCCGCCCGCTCGAGCGCGAGCGCCACGGCAGCGTCGAGCTGTGGGTCGTCGCCGGCCGCCCAGGAGTGCGGCGGGAACGGTACCTCGACGTCGGGGTCGACGCCGTAGTTCTCCACGCCCCAGCCGGCGTCGGTGAACCAGAACGAGTATCGCGGTTGGGTGACGACCGTCCCGTCGACCAGCTTGTACCGCATGTCGATCCCGATCACCCCGCCCCAGGTGCGGGTCCCGACGACCGGGCCGAGACCGAGCTGGCGGATCATCGCGGTAACGATGTCGCCGTCCGAGCCGGCCTGCTCGTTGGTGACGGCCACCAACGGCCCGCGGGGAGCGTCCTCCGGATAGGGCATCGGCCGCATGTGCCGCACCGTGCCCCAGCCTTGCACGGTCCGGGCCAGCTTCTCCAGCACCAGCGATGAGACGTGCCCGCCGTTGTTGTCCCGTACGTCGACGACCAGGCAGTCGCGGGTCACCTCCACCCGCAGGTCGCGGTGCAGCTGCGCCCAGCCGCTGGCCACCATGTCCGGGATGTGCAGGTACCCGGCGCGGCCGTCCGACGCCGCGTGGACGCCGGCGCGCCGCCCCGCCACCCAGTCCTGGTAACGCAGCGGCATTTCGGTCGGCAGCGGGATCACGACCACGTGCCGCTGCGCGGACCCGTCGGCCGGTGCGATGGTGAGCTCGACCGGAGTCTCCGCCGCACCGACGAGCAACGCCGCCGGACCGGACAGCGGGTCGACCGGCCGACCGCCGACGGCCAGGATCGCGTCGCCCGGCTGGACCCCGACGCCCGGCGCGGCCAGCGGCGAGCGGGCCGCCGGCGCAGACGACTCGCCCGGCACAACCCGGGCGACCCGCCAGGTCCCGTCCGCGTCCGGAGCCAGGTCCGCGCCGAGCAGGCCCAGCCGGCGGCTCTTCTCCACGTCGAGTTCCGGCGGCATCTCGTACGCGTGCGACGAGCCGAGCTCGCCCTGCAGCTCCCACAGCAGCTCGGACAAGTCGTCACGGGTCCCGATCCGCGCCAGCACCGGCCGGTACCGCTCCTGCACCGCCGCCCAGTCCACTCCGCCCATGTCGGCGATCCAGAAGTGGTCGCGCATGAGCCGGCCGGCCTCGGCGTACATCTGCTGCCACTCGGCCAGCGGGTCGATCTCGACCCGGATCCGGTCCAGGTCCGCGTCGACCCGTTCGGTCTTGCCCTCCTCACCGTCGGGGACCTTGTGGTCGGCGGGGATGACCCGCAGCGCCGACTCGTCGCGCACCAGCAGCCACCGGCCGTCGCCGCTGACCTCGATGCCGTCCGCCTTCTCGTCCAGCGTGGTCAGGCGCAGTTCCTCGAGGTCGTACCGCTGCACCTGCGAGCGCGGCTTGTCGCCGGGCTTGGGCAGGGCGTCACCAAGCACGCCGACCAGCGGGTCCAGCATCCACAGCAGACCACCGCGGGCCGCCCGCAGCCGCGAGTAGTTGCCCGCCGGCACCGGCACCGGCACCAGCCGTTCGTTGACGCCCTCGGCGTCCACGGTGGTCTCCGGGATCGTGGTGCTGGCAGGCTTGTCCCCGTCCGGGCGCCTCTCGCCGTCGGTGGACATCGGCCGGCCCCGAGGACTGGGATCGAACGGCGACGGGGTCCGTTGCGCCAGCGGCAGCAGGTACGGCCGGGTCCCGGCGAGGAACGACATGTCGAACACGAGCGCGTCGTACACCGGGTCCAGCGTGCGCACCGACAAGAACGCAAGGTGCTTGCCGTCGAGGGTGAAGACCGGCTCGGTGTCGGTGAAACGCAGCGACGTCGCCTCGATCACCTCGCCGCCGTCCACGGGAGCCAGCCGGATCTGCCGCAGCGGATCGGGTCCGGGATGCGACCAGGCCAGCCATCTCGAGTCCGGCGAGAAGGCCAGCCCGCCGGCGTCGCCGTCGGCGGTGGCGTCGACCTGGCGGACCTCGCCGGAACCGACCTCGACCAGCAGGACCCGGCCGTCGTGACTGGCGGCTGCGACCAGCCGCCCGTCCGGGGACGCGGCCAGGTCGAGGACCCGGCCCAACCGGCCGCCGGCGACCCGCCGCGGCGCGGTCCGCCCGTCGAGGGACACGATCTCCAGCGCGTCGTCGCCGTCGGCGTCGGTGACCACGACGACGCTGCCCTGGTCAGTGGTCATCACGCTGTCGTCGGCATCGGTCGTGGCGGCACCCTGGTCGGGGGCGGCCGTGGGGACGGCACCGCCGAGCACTCGGGGCAGCCGGTGCCGGATACCCGGCGCTCCGGCAAGCTGCCGCGCCGGCCCGTCGCGGTGCGCCACCCAGTGCACGGTGCCGCGAACCTCGATCGCGCTGGCCCGGCCGGTGCGGTCCGGCGCAATGGCGGTCAGGTTGGCGGCGGCGTCGACCGCGAACCGGGCCAGGCCGGAGCCCGATCCGCCGAGGGTGAACTCCAGCCGGTGCGGCTCCACGGTGGCGCTGAGCTCGTCGAGCAGCCATAGCTCGCCCGCGCACTGGTACACGACCCGGCGACCGTCGGAGTGCGCCGCCCGCGCGTAGAAGTCGCCGTGGTCGGTGTGCCGCTGCAGGTCGCCGCCGTCGGCGCGGCAGGAGTAGATGTTGCCGTAGCCCTCGTGGTCGGACACGAACACCAGCCGGTCGCCCAACCAGGCCGGGTCCTCCAGCTGCCCGCCGAGGTCGGCCAGCAGGCGGCTGAAGGTGCCGCTGCCGTCCGAGTCGATCCAGAGCTGGCCGGCGGTCCCGCCGCGGTAGCGCTTCCACGCCGCGGCCCCGCGCCGGTTCCCGTGGACGCCCACGACGACGGCGCCACCGGGACCCGGTCCCGCCACCGCGTTGACCGGACCGAAGGGCAGGCGATCCGGCGGCCCGCCGTCGAGCGGCACGGCGTACGCCCAGGTGCGGCTGCGGAACGGCTCGGCCACCGCGGAGGCCGCGAGGACCCGCCCGTCGCCGGTCCACCCCAGCGTGCGGGTGAAGTCCGACCCCCAGTACGTCAGACGGCGCGGCGGTCCGCCGGCAACGTCCACGACGTGCACCTCCGGCGCGCCGTCGCGGCGGCTGGTGTAGGCCACCCGGTCTGCGTCGGGGGAGAGCCGGGTGTGCGCCACCGGCGCCCGGTCGGCGGTCAGCCGCGCCGCCGCGCCACCGTCGGCGGTGGCGAGCCAGACGTCGTCGTCGGCGACGAAGGCGACACCGTCGCCGCGAACGGATGGGAAACGGAGGTACCCGCCGGATCGAGTCATGCCTTGGAGGCTATTGGGCGGCGCTGTGGGCAAGCCCTTCGGCCCGTGGCGCAGTCCGTCGGGTCCTTGTCGGCACCGATCATTGTGCCTGCGGACGGGAATTGTCCTAGACGCCGCCTAGCGTGGTGGTCGCGCGCATCGCCCTCGCATGGTCGGCGGGGGCAGGCCTGCCAACCCTCGAGCTCACCCTGAACGTCCACCACCAGCTCGCCTAAACCGCCTCGGCCGGCTAGCCCTCAGGATCACTCGGCGCACTCCCGTTCCGAACAGTTCATGCGAGCGCGTAAGAACATCGCCTCCGTCAGTCGTCCATCGCCTCGATCCCGAGCTCAGCCAGCTCGGCCATGCGCTCGCGCATGTGCTGGATCATCTCCGGCGGAGGACGCTTCCAGCCCGTGATCTCCTCGATGACCCGCAGTGGCTCGGTCGTTCGGTAGGACCGGGTCGGGTTCCCGGGGAAGCGCTTGTCGGTGACGTTCGGGTCGTCTTCGATCGTGCCGAGTGGCTCGACGCGGAAGACCCGTCCGGGCCCCTCGCCGCGAGCGAGCTCGGCAGCCAGTGGCGCGCCCTCGCGTGTGGCCGTCAGGTAGATGTGTTTGGCCTGACGCCCCGAACCGTAGTTCGAGCGCCAGCCCGGTGTGAGCAGGTCACCCGGACGCAGGTCGGCTTTGGTCCCGTGAAAGAACGGCCCGGAGTCGTTGACCACGCGCGGCGTCGGAGGTGGATCCCGAAGCAGGCTGTCGAGCCGTTCCATGAGGACCGCGACCCGGCTGCGTCCTTTCGGCACGCGCGGATAGCGGGTCAGCACGTCAAGGACGACCGGCACGGCTCGCTTGGCCGCGGCGGTGATCACATACTCCGCGACCACCGGGTCATCGCCCCGTGCGAGCTCGGCCGCCCGGGCGGCATGGGCGGCCGACCCCAGGATGTGGCGCACCTGCGTCGCCTTCGCCAGCGGATGGAGGTATGCCGACGCGGCGGCATATCCTGCAGCGCTCGCCGCGTGCCTGGCGGCTTCGTTCGTAGTGTCCCTGGCTGCGCGGTGGGCCTCGGCCGCGGCAGTCCGTTGGAGCCGCGAACGGCGCGCCCCCTCAGCGAAGACTCGCGCGGCTTGGAGAGCCGCCGCCGGGCGAGGGTCATCGGGACGGGCCTTCTGGAAGAGGACGAGTGCAGGTTCGGCGCACGCCACGGCATACCCGGCAATCGCCCGCAGTTCGTCCATCGTCAACTCGAAGTCACCCGAGCGTGTCTGCATCTCCTCGAGTTTCGCACAACGCGCCGGCCGACCCCTCGGGCACGTGGCCGAGCACGTAGATGTGGACCTGTGCCGCGCTCGGCTTTCCGCCTGACACGACCCGCAACTAGACCCGCTACGCCTTCGCCAGCCGCTGGGGGCTGAAGGCCGATCCCCCGACGAAGGCCGCGCCTACCCGAGTTCGTCTTCGCCGAGTACCTGGCGATTGCCCACCTTCAGGCCGACGCGCTGGTCACTGTGGACATCGAGCTCGCGGCAAATGCAGTGAGGGTGAACTCGGCGAGCTGGAGGAAGCCGGCCGTGCGGGACTCATCGCTTCCGGGTGCTGCCATGGGTCGGAGACTCGTGCGAGGTGCGATCGCTCGCGCGTCAGCCGATCCGCTCGGCCAGCGAGACGATGATCCCCTCGGGCCCGCGCACGTAGGCCATGCGCCAGATGTTCTCGTGCTGGCCTATGCCGCCGACCAGTCCGTATCCGTCCGCAGCCAGGCCGTCGACGGCCGCCTGAAGGTCGTCGACCTCGAAGACGACGCTGCGCAGGCCCAGCGAGTCCGGGATGCCGATGACAGTGTCCAGGAACTCGCCCTCCACGAACGTGCTTCCCTCCACCTCGAGACCCAACCCGACGAAGAACGCTCCGCGTAGCGCATCGAGGCGAGATGTTGTCCATCGAGATCGTCCAGAGCGCACAGGGCCCAATCCACCTGGGGGCATTGGCGATCGGGCGATCAGGTCGCGGGAGATATCGACCGAGCTGGCGTGCCGGCCAGGCAAGGGTCGGTCGTGTCGGAGGTTGCCGACGGGGACGTCGCTTCCTGCGCTCGTCGCCAGCCGTTCTTCCCCTGATCGTCAACCCTCGGTGTGCGGGGGCGCGGCGGGTAGTCGCACCGTGACGAGGAGCCCGCCTCCAGGACGCGAATCCAGCGTGAGCGTTCCGTCGTGTGCGTCGGCGATGCTCTTGACGATGGCCAGGCCGAGGCCGATACCGGCGTGGTCGGTGCGGATGCGCTCGGTACCGCGTTGGAACGGCTCGATCAGTGTGGTGACGAGCTGCGGCGAGAGCTCCTTACCGGTGTTCTCGACGGTGAGCACCGCAGCCTCTGGGTGGACGCTGGTCGTGACCCAGACGGCGCCCTGGTCAAGAAGGTTGTGGACGATCGCGTTATGCACGAGGTTCGTCGTCATCTGCAGCAGGAGCGCGTGCGAGCCGATGGTGGACGCAAGGTCACCAGCGGTCTCGATAATGACACCGCGGTTCTCGGCGAGCGGGAGGAGAGTTTCGATGGCTTCTTCCGCTATGAGGGACAGGTCGACGTGTTCCCGGTTGAAGGATCGTTGGTCGGCGCGGCTGAGGAGAAGCAGTGCTTCGGTGAGGTCGATGGCTCGGGTGTTGACTGCGAGGAGGCGGTCGACGAGTTCGCCGGTATCGGGGTTCGGGTCGTTGCGGGCCACGTCGAGGAGTGTCTGTGTGACCGCCAGCGGGGTGCGCAGCTCGTGGGAGGCGTTGGCTGCGAATCGCTGCTGTTCGGCGTTGTGTGCTTCGAGCTGCTCGAGCATGGCATCGAAGGCGTCGGCGAGTTGCCGGAACTCATCCTTGCGGCCCGGTAGCCGGATTCGGTGGGAGAGCGATCCGTTCGCGGCCATGCGGGTGGCGTCCGTGATGCGAGTGAGGGGGGCGAGCATCCGGCCGGCGAGAAACCACCCTCCCGCCAGACCGAACACCAGCAAGAACGCCAACGCTGTGGCTGCCCTCGGGGCGAAAGCGCGCAGGAGGTCGGACCGGTTGGGGACAAAAAGCCCGGGGCGGCGCCCGGAGGGTTCAGGGGTGATGAGCACGCCGTCGGGCACGTATCGCAGCAGGAACACCCACACGACCGCGAGTAGCAGGGCACCTGCAAGCATGAGGAACCCGGCGTAGCTGAGGGTGAGCTTGAGGCGAACGCTCAAACCGTGCGGCCTATCCACGGTCCGCTCCCTCGCCTCTGCGGCGGGGTGCGGTGTCGACGCGGTAGCCGACGCCGGGCACAGTGGCGATGATCCAGGGTTCGCCGAGGCGTTTGCGCAGTGCCGAGACGGTGATGCGCACGGCGTTGGTGAACGGGTCGGCGTTCTCGTCCCATGCCCGTTCCAGGAGCTCTTCGGCACTGACGACGCCGCCTTCGGCAGAGACGAGGACTTCGAGTACGGCGAACTGCTTCCGGGTGAGGGCGACGTAGCGGCCGTCGCGGTGGACCTCGCGGCGGAACGGGTCCAG
>DASUYL010000251.1:0-5851 GCA_036377395.1 Jiangellaceae bacterium | reverse complement strand
CCACGAGCGGGCCACGCCACATGGCGAGCGCCGAACCGAGCGGGATGCCATCACGGACCGTGGCCGAGAAGAAGGCCTGGAGTGCCCGGGCCCGACGGCGGGGGTCGGGGAACACGTGGCGGAAGGTCGGGTAGTCGGCGTGACCGGCGGCGATCGCCGCCGCGGCCGCGCCGTGCTGTCCCGGCCGTAACACCGACACGGCGTCTGCGGCCGGTCCGGTCGGATCCGTCACCGGGTGTCCTTGGTCGTGGTCGTCGTCGGAGTCACTCGGCCTCCTTCATCGCGGGTCCGTTGAGTTCCTAGGCGTTGTCAAGGTTCGTGCGGGGGTTCATGCTCGTTGTGGGACGAGCGGTGTCTCGGAGCGCTGTGCGACTCCTTTGTTGACCCGCTCGTCCCGTCGCGTAGCGCTTCTGGCCTTGGAGATCGAGCGGCGGGCGGCGCGGATCTCGGCCGGGACCTGGTAGCGGGCGGCCACGATCGCCCGTCCTTCGGTGTCGGTGATCGGGGTGCCATCGGTGTCGCGGAGCTCGTAGTGCGTGCCGCTGCGTAGGCAGGCGACGAGGCGGGTGAGCAGCACGGTGGCGATGGTGCAGGTGGCCGAGTTGTGGTGGCGGCCGGTGTCGCACATGAGCCGCTGGTAACGGGCGGCAAGGGTGGGGTCGACCCTGCGGGCCCGGTCGGCTGCCTGGAAGAGGGCGGCGCGTAGGCAGGCGTCCCCGCGTTTGGTGGGACCACCGGCGTGGTCGGTCAGGCCGGAGGCGTTGCGCTTGGGAATGAGCCCCGAGAACGAGCGGGCCGCCGCGAGGCTCGCGAATCGGGAGGAGTCGCCGAGGCGGCCCAGGATCTGGCCGGCGAGGATGTCACCGACCCCGGGAGCGGAGCGAACGATCCCGTTGGGGTCGGCTTCGCAGTAGAGGTCGTGGATGCGCCGGTCGAGCAGGGCGATCTGTTCGGAGACCTCAAGAGCGATCGATGCCTCCGCCGCGATGTCCGCGGCCAGAGACTCGAAGTCGAGACCGTTGTTGCCCCAGATGGCCAGGGTGGCTTCAGCGGCGGCGATGATCGCGGCGGCCCGTTCAGGGCCCCAGGCCTTGCGGCTGTGGTGCTGGAACCAGCGGGCCAGGCGGGCGGCACCGAGGCGTTTGACCTGATGAGGGTTGGCGTAGGCGGCCAGGAACTTGAACGTCGTGCGGGTCATCCGGGTGCCGAGCGCGTCGATCCAACCCGGGCCGAGGATCTCCAGCAGCGAGTCCAGCCGGGCCATGGCGGTGCTGCGCCGATGCACGAGACCGGCCCGGATCTTCACCGCCCGTTTGAGCGGTTCACCCGGACCCAGCGCCTCGGCCGGGTGCAGGCCCTCGGGGTGCAGGACCGGGAGCCGAGCGAGCAGCTCGGCGTCGAGCCGGTCGGTCTTGGTGTGCTTGGAGAAGTAGTCCCGCAGATCCGCCGACTGTTCCGAGGGCACGAGCACCACGACCGCGCCCTGCCGGCGGAACCACGCGGCCAGCGGCACCCACGCGTTGCGGGTGGGTTCCATCACCACCATGACCTCCTCGACGTCGACCGGGAGGCGGGCCCACAACGCCTCGAGATCAGCGACCTCGGTCCGGAAGCGGTGCCCGGACCACAAGATCGCCCCGGTCTCATCGGCAACCGCAGCATGGTGCGGTGAACGACAGGCGATATCGACGCCCACTCTGACCTTCATCGCTGATCCCTTCGAGTCGCTGGTGTGCCGACGGCGGCCACGACGACGAAGGGCGGCACCAGACATTCGCTATCAGGGATCGCTCACCGGCCGTCACTAGCCAGCGGTCGTCGCCAGGTTCCTAACAGGGCCAGTCCACTCCGGCGGCGTGAGCCCCGCCCGCGGCCACGATCAACAGGCAAGAAGTCCCCAAGGGCTCCGATCGGTTCGTAGCGGCACACGGGCAGGCGCCGAACCCGACCGAACCTAGGCAACCAGCTGCACCACCACCGGCCAATCGAGCCGGCACCCACAAGGAATGTCGGTGGAGGCGCAACGGCGGGCCCTGGTCCCTGCGAGTCAGCGGCGTCGGAGCCCCCGGATGGTGGAGATCAGCCGGTCGCGGGTGATCTCGTCGGTGTTGTCGACGTCGTCCTCGGTGAGCCGGCCGGCGAGATCGATGATCGTGCGCCACTGGGCGAGCACGTTCTGGCACCCGTCACACGCCGCCAGGTGTTCGTCGACCTGCGAGCGGACGTCGGCGGGCAGTACGCCGTCGAGGTAGGCCGTGACGAGCTCGACGAAGTCTTTGCACGCCAGGTCGTCGCGGCCGGGTCGGCCAGGGCGGTCGGTGGTCATGCGCCGCGCGCCTTGAGGGAGTCGTCTAGCTGGTCACGGACGCGGCCCCGGGCCTGGTTGAGCAGGTCACGCTCCTCGGAGGGGGTGAGTTCGAGCTCGTCGCGGACCTCGGCCGGGGCGCGTCTCTGGACGTCGCGGGCCACGATCACGTCGTGTTGGGGTGACGGCAGGTCGGTGATCGACTCCCGCACCTCGGCGACGGCCGCCTGCGTGTCGACCGGCCCGCGCAGCTGCTCCCATGGCTGGGGCGGGTCGACCCAGTGCCCCGGCCATCGGGGGTCGTCGTCCGCCCTGAACTGGTCGGCCGCGAACGCCGGCTCGAGGGATACGCCGGCCGGGGCACGCACAAAACCGCGGACCGTCGCGCCCAGGAGGACGATCGCGAGCACGGCAACGACCCCGAGTATCCAACCGCCGTCGTGGACGCCGGAGCGATCGCTCACGACCCCGAACGCGAATGCAAACGGCAGGAACGTCAACCAGGTGAGGGTACCGACGCCCGAGGCGACGCCGGCGCGGATCGTCGACGGTACGGCGTCGTGCAGTCGCCCGGTAACCGGGATGCTCACGGCCACGACTACCAGCACGAGCACGATTTGAGCGACGACCACGATCCCGAGCATGTGACTCGTCGTCAGCACGATGCAGCACGCCACGATCGCGGCCCCGAGAGCCACGGCCGTGGTCGGCCGGTTGAGCACCAGTCGACCTCCGAGCAACCCGCCCACGCCAAGCGCGGCCATGAGCCCGGCCCACTGGGGGCCGTAGAGCCCGGCCGAGACCCCCAGCGCGACTAGCCACAGCGGACCGAACTCCAACATCGCCTGCAGCAGGAGCGCGGTGATTACCAGCAGCGCGACGATGGGGCGCAACGCGCCCCGCTCCAGGAAGGCCCGGTAGGCGTCGGCCACCTGTTGGCGCAACGGCTGGCCTTCGTCGTCCCGGTGGAGCCGCGGTTCTCGAAAAGCCCAACAGGGCGACACCGGCCGCCACGATGAACGGAGCCGTGATGAAGTAGGTGGCCCGCAGCGGCACCACTTCGGCCAGCAGCCCGCCGGCGAGTGCGCTCACGACGAGACCCGCGCTCTCCACGAAGCGGATCCGTCCGATGGTGCGTTCGAACATCGCGCTGTCGCCGGTCTCCTCCAGGACTGTGTCATAGGCGATCGATTCGAACGTGCCCGACTGCAGGGCGAAGAACACCCCCAGGAACAGCGCAGCCACGATGTACGTGCCCACGTTCGGGCTGAGCCCACCGACCACGACGCTGACGATCAGCGCCGCCTGGGCGAGCAGGACGACACCCCGCCGGCTCCACTGATCGGCCAGGATGCCCGACGGGACTTCCAGCAGCGGCACCACCGCCGCGTACGCCGCGGCCATGACCGCGACGCTGCCGTTGTCGAACCCGATGTCGGTCATGAACAGCTTCTCGATGGGCACCCACAACGCCACGTTCTGCAGGAACGCGGCCACGTAAACCGGGCGCAACCGCCGCTCGAGAGTGGCGCGGCGCGGCGCCATCCCCAAGTCGGCCGTCACCGATCCGCTCCCCTCCCCCGGTCGGCAGGTGGGTCCAGCGGCTGGCCCCATGCTGCTCAGCGGGCCTGGCGGAGTGCGGAGAGGGTCGGCTCGATGCTGAGGTCCATCAGGAACAGCAGGGAGTCGGTGGGGAGCAGGCGTTGCATGGCCTCGATGACGCCGCGGTGATCGCCTGCGTCGATGGCGTCGGCGTGCGCCTCCACCGCGTCCACGAAGGTTTCGATGTAGCGACGTTGGGCGGCCAGGAGGTCCTTGCCTCCGGGCGAACCGTGCCCCACGAACAGGGTGACGTCGTCGGGGAGGTCGGCCTCGAGACGATCGAGGGTGGCGAGCCAGTCCCGCCAGTGCCCGTCCGCCAGGTAGGCGTGCATGCCGTTGTAGGCCACGTCGCCGGCGAAGATGGTGCGCGCGTCGAGCTGCCACAGGCTGTCCACGTGTGACTCACCGGGGCCGAGCTCGCGGACCGACAACGTCAGGCCACCGAGGCGCACATCGTCGCCGTCGTCGACGGTGCGGTTGGGGAACAGCCGCCTGCTCGGCCACTCGTCGCCCATCATCGGGCCGACGACCTCCTCCTTGAGCTGGTCGTCGCGGCGGATGATCGCATCGACCGCGCTGGTGGCAACGATGGCGACGTCGTCCGCGTCGACCAGGTGTGCGAGCCCGGCGTAGTGGTCCGGATGGGGGTGGGTCACGAGCACGCCCGCGACGGGGAGTCCCGAGTCGTCGATCGCCTGGCGCACCAGGGCAGCGTCCGAGACCGTGAGCATCCCGTCGACGATGACCACCCCGTCGGGGCCGCGCACCAGGAACGTATTGACGTCCATCACCCGGCCTTGGATGCGCTCGATCTGGTCGATGGTCATGCCCGGCCCTCCTTGGGTTCCTTGGTCTTCCTCGCGACACCGCGTTGCCTCGCCGGCACTCCCGGCGCGAAGAACGAGGCCGCCGCGGCGGCCACGACATCCTGGTAGCAGGCGACGGGATCGATGGCCCCCTCGTAGCCGGCCAGCTCCAGGCTCACCGCCCCGTGCGAGGCGGCCCACAGCACCCGGGCGGCGTGGGCCGGATCGACCGGCCGGAACATCCCCGTCGCCACGCACTCGGCGACGACGTCGGTGAGCAGGCGCAGCGGCCGCAGGCTCACCTCGTACGCCTCGGGCGACGGATCGAACCCAGGGATCGGTCGGGCGAACATCACGGCGTAGTACGACGGGTTGGCGAGGGCACATGCCCGGTAGGCCCGCCCCAGACCCGCCAGCCGCGTCAACGGCTCGTGGCCGTCGACTGCGGCCAGCGCCGCGTGGAGCCGCTCGAACCCCTCGCACCACAGCGCCTCGGCCACGCCGGCCTTGCCTCCGAACAGCGAGTAGAGGACGCTCGTCGAGCACCCGACGTCGCCTGCGATGCGCCGCATCGTCAACGCCGGCGGCCCCTCGCTCTCCAGCAGGCGGCTGGCCGCGTCCAACAACAGCCGGCGTTGCGCCTCGCGCCCCGTCTCGTACGCCCGGCGATAGGGCGTACCTGCGGTCGGCTTGGCGGCCATCAGCGCCCCTCGGCAGGTGCCTGCACCACGTCGCGATCGTAACGACGTTCTGGTTCGAGAACAACGAGTTTGTCTATCGATCCTGAAGGACCGACAGGACGTTTGATCGCGTGCCAGTCCGCACCGAGCTCGGCCGCGACATCCGACACGGCCCGGCCGCGGCGGCCGACCTGGACCGTCGCCCACCGCCCGGCGCGGTCGGTCACCGACAGGCGTGGCGCGGCGATGCGCGGATCCTCATGAGTCCACGAGCCCTGCCGGCACCACGACCGAGGGCAGCACCAGCGGTGCTTGCGCCACCGCAATGTCACGGGCCGCCCGAAGCACGTCAGATCCACCCGCTCGACAACGGGTCGGTCCTTGATCCACGCCCGCTCACCACACCCCGGACAGGCCGGAGCGATGACACGGGGCTCCACGGTGATCTCGAGCCGGCC
>DASUYL010000250.1:0-10448 GCA_036377395.1 Jiangellaceae bacterium | reverse complement strand
CGGATCGTCGTAGAAGACCTCGGGCAGCGGTGCGAAGGCGGTGTAGCCCAGCCGCTGCGGGAAGGCCGACTGCGGCGAGGTCAGCGTGATGGTGAACGTGCGGTCGTCGACCACTTCCAGGCCGGACATGGTCTCGGCCGTCGCCGAACCCTCGATGTAGGCGCCCTCGTCGTCGAGCTCACCCTGCACCTCGGCGAAGCCCTCGATCGGCTCGAAGAAGTACGAGCTCAGGTACCCGTTCTCACCCAGCGCGCTGAAGTTCCAGGCGTCCACGAAGCTGTTCGCGGTGATCGGGCTGCCGTCGTGGAAGGTCCACCCGTCCTTCAGGGTGACCGTCCAGGTGATGTTGTCGTCGGACTCGATCGACTCCGCGATCTCCATCTCCGGGGCCGCCGTGTCCGGGTCGTAGCGAACGAGCATGGAAAAGATGCCTTGCTGCTGCGGGTTGCCGCCACAGGTCTCGTTGGTGTTCGCCGGGATCAGCGGGTTCTGCGGGTTGCAGCCCGATATGACGACCGCACCAGTCGGCCCGGCGGCTTGCCCGCCGTCGTCGCCGTCGTCGTCGCCGCCACACGCGCTCAGCACGAGCGCCATGCCGGCAGCCCCGACGACTGCTGCCCGGCGGCCGAACGACCGCCAGCCGAGCGCGACGGTGTGCGTCCTGCTGGCCATGGATCCTCCTCGGATGTGCCTCCCTCGGCGGAGGCGCTCATGGACAGCAAACCCGGCACCGAGACCCACCTGGTATGGATTCGATACCTGTCTAAACGTCACGCCGGTTAGCGTGGAGGATCGTGATCGTCCTCGGCCTGGACGCCGCGACGCTGGGTCGGATCCGGCTGGCACCGTCCCCCACGTTCGAGGCACTGGCCTGGCTGAAGCTCGTCGCCGCGGGCCGGCGTCATCCGGTCTTCGGCGATCCCGGGGCGAGTGCACGGTTTGCGATGCGCGAACCCGAGGTGGCCATGCTGAGCACGGTCGTATCGGCTCCGCATGCCGGCTACACCCCGGACTTCCTGACGCCCACGCCGCCCGCAGATCGCAACGCCGACGCGCTGGGCAGCCAGCTCGAACGGATCCGGGCCACGCCGCAGAACCGGATCGTCGACGAGATCGGCCAGCGATTCATGGGCGATGCCTCGCCGCCTCCGATCCGCAGCGCGATGGACTCCGGCACGTTCGCCAGCCGGGCCGTCGACGGCCTGCGCACGTTCTGGCGACATGCCATAGCCGACCGCTGGGACACCATCGCCACGGCGCTGGCCGTCGATGTCCTCGACCGCTCCGCGGCGATGTCGGCAGGCGGCGTCGGCACGGTCCTGCAGTCGCTCGACCCGACGATGGACTGGGACGGGGCGGAACTGCGAATCGACTCGCCGTGGAGCATGCACTCGCGGTTCACCGACGTCGAGCTCGTCCTCACACCGTTCGCCCTGGGCTGGCCGAGGCTGTGGCTCCAGCTGGAGGACACCGAGGACGCCACCATCTTCTATCCGGCCAACGGGATCGGAGCGGCGGTCGGGCCTCGGAGGAGGCCCGGCCTGCCCCGGCTGCTGGGAACCACCCGGGCCAGAATCCTGGAGGATCTCGCGTTGCCACGATCGACGACGGAGCTCAGCGAACGGCACCGACTCACCCAGGCCACGGTGTCGTATCACCTCGGCGTACTGCACGACGCCGGACTGGTCACCCGGAGCAGACACCGTCGCGTGGTGCTGTATCGCCGCAGCGAGCAGGCCGCGAGTCTGCTCGGGCAGCCCGCGACCGCCTCCTGACGGCGGTCAGGCGTCGATGCGGGCGCGGTCGAGCTCGGCAGCCCCGGCGACGATGAAGTCCTTACGCGGGGCGACGTCGTTGCCCATGAGCAGTTCGAACACCGCGTCGGCTGCTACCGCATCGGTGGCGTTGATGCGCCGCAGCCGCCTGGACCGCGGGTCCATCGTGGTCTCGGCGAGCTGGTCGGGATCCATCTCGCCCAGCCCCTTGTAGCGCTGGGGCGGCTGCTTGTATCGCGCCTGCCGGCGATCGAGCTCGCGCAGCGTGCGCTGCAGTTCGGCATCGGTGTAGGTGTAGATGTACCGCTCCTGCCCCTTCCGCGGGTCGGACAGTTCGATCCTGTGCAGCGGCGGCATGGCGGCGAACAGCCGACCGGCCTCGACGAGCGGGCGCATGTAGCGGAAGAACAATGTGATCAACAGCGTGCGAATGTGCGCACCGTCGACATCGGCGTCGGTCATCAGCACGATCTTGCCGTACCTGGCCTGGCCGAGTTCGAAGCTCCGGCCGCTCCCGGCCCCGACGACCTGGATGATCGCGGCGCACTCGGCGTTGTTGAGCATGTCGCCGACCGAGGCCTTCTGGACGTTGAGGATCTTGCCTCGGATCGGCAGCAGCGCCTGGTACTCGGCGTCGCGGGCCGCCTTGCCCGTACCCAGCGCGGAGTCGCCCTCGACGATGAACAACTCGGAGCGGTCCAGCGCACCCGAGCGACAGTCGACCAGCTTGGTCGGCAATGCGCTGGTCTCGAGTGCGTTCTTGCGACGCACCGTCTCCTTGTGCAACCGCGCCGCGACGCGCGCCTTGGCAGCCGCGACGACCTTCTCGAGCACGGCCGTGGCCTGGGCCTTGTGGCCTCGCTTGGGGCTGGTGAGTTGGGCCACGAGTTGGCGCTCCACGACACGCGCCACGATGCCCCGCACCGCGTTCGTGCCGAGCACCTCCTTGGTCTGGCCCTCGAACTGAGGCTCGGCCAGCCGAACGGTGACGACAGCGGTGAGCCCTTCGAGGACGTCGTCCTTCTCGATCTTGTCCTCGCCAGCCTTGAGCCGCCGTGAATTGCTGCGGACCAGGTCGCGCATGGCCTTGAGCATGCCCTGCTCGAAGCCGGCGACATGGGTGCCGCCCTTGGGCGTGGCGATGACGTTCACGAACGAGCGCAGCTCGGTGTTGTACCCGTCTCCCCAGCGCAGCGCGACGTCGACCTCGCACTGGCGCTCCATGCTGCGTGAGGTCATGTGTCCAGCGTCGTCGAGCACGGGCACCGTCTCGGTGAACGACTCCGTGCCGTGCAGCCGCAGGACGTCGCTGACCGCCGGATCGGCGGCGAGGAACCCGACGAACTCGGCGATGCCACCGTCGTGGCGGAACCGGCGCTCGTCCGGTTCAACGCCGGTGTCGACCCGGCGACGGTCACGCAGGACCAGTTCGAGACCGGGGACCAGGTAGGAGGTCTGCCGGACCCGGGTGACGAGCTCATCGAAGGCGTAGAAGGCCTCGCGCAGGAAGATCTGCGGATCGGCCCAGAACCGGATCCGAGTGCCGGTGACACCCTTGCGAACCCGGCCGGTGACCCGCAGCTCGGAATGGTCGGTGAACGGTGAAAAGGCGGCGTCGGGTCCGTCCGCGTCGAAGACCCCTGGCTCGCCGCGGCGGAAGGACATCGCGTGGGTCCGGCCGTCGCGGTCGACTTCGACATCGAGCCGGGCGGCAAGCGCGTTGACCACGCTGGCGCCCACCCCGTGCAGACCTCCGGATGCAGTGTACGAGCCACCGCCGAACTTGCCACCGGCGTGGAGCTTGGTGAACACGACCTCGACTCCGGACAGGCCCGTGCGCTGGTGGACGTCGACCGGGATCCCGCGCCCGTCGTCTCGGACCTCGACCGACCCGTCGTCGTACAGGGTGATCTCGATGGTGGAGCAGGCGCCGGCCAGCGCCTCGTCGACGGCGTTGTCGATGATCTCCCACAGGCAGTGCATGAGACCCCTGGAGTCGGTCGAGCCGACGTACATGCCGGGTCGCTTGCGCACCGCCTCGAGGCCTTCGAGCACGGACAAGTGGCGGGCGGTGTAGCCGGCACCGGCCGTCACCCGTCGTGGCGACCTGCGGGTGCCCAGCGGCAACTCGGCCGGCACTGCGGACACGTCGACTCTCCTGTTCGCGCACGGGATCGCTCGACCGCGCGCTGCCAGGGTAGTCGGCGGTGGACACCGCTTCGGCTGTGCCGCGCCGCTTCGGGGTGTGTCAGACATCTCGCTTCGCTCAGAGCGAAGCGCCTGTGAACGAGGTCTTCGGAACAGGACGGGTCTGTTTTCATGTTCTACGAGACAACGAACGAGCACCCGAGAGGAGCACCGTGACCACTGCCGTCGTCAGCCCACTCAAGGCCGTCGACCGCTGCGATCGCTGCGGCGCTCAGGCATACATCCGCGTCGTCCTGGCCGGCGGTGGCGACCTGCTGTTCTGCGGCCACCACGGGCGGCGTCACGAGCCCAAGCTTCGTCCACTCGCCGTCGAGTGGCACGACGAGACCGACCGACTGATCGACACTCCCGCCACGGCCATGGCCGACGAGCGCTGAATCTGCACCCACGACACGGCGAAGGGCCCCGGCCACCGGTCGGGGCCCTGGTCATTTCCTGGCACGATGCCGTTCGTGGAGCCCATCGGACTGGTACTGGTCGGCACGGCGATCGTGCTCGGCCTCGTCGGCATCGTCCTGGTGTTCTTCCCGGGCCTGCTCTTGGTCTGGGGCGCGGTCGCGGTGTGGGCGCTGGTCGAGCGCAGTGCCCTCGCGTGGGGTGTCTTCGTCCTCGCCACCGCACTCGCGGTCGCCGGCACCGTCGTCAAGTACCTGCTCCCGGGCCGCCGGATGCGTGACGCCGGCGTGCCGACGCGCAGCATCGTCGTCGGTTCCCTGCTCGGCATCGTCGGCTTCTTCGTCATCCCCGTGGTGGGGCTGTTCATCGGCTTCGTCCTCGGCGTCTACCTGGCCGAACGGGTGCGGCTTCCCAGACACGCCGAGGCGTGGCCCTCGACCGTCCACGCTCTCAAGGCGGTCGGCCTGTCGATCCTCATCGAGTTGCTCGCCGGGCTGCTCATCGCCGGAGCCTGGTTGCTCGCCGCGATCGTGGGCTGAGGTCGCTCTCACTGCCGGTGGACGATCGTCGCCGACGCCTGTGCAGCGGCCAGGACGACGATCTCGGCCACCTGGACGTGGGCCGGGCGGCTGACCACCCACACGACGGTGTCGGCGATGTCGGCACCGGTCAGCGGATCCAGACCGGCGTAGACGGCTCCGGCGCGCTCGGCATCTCCGCCGAAGCGCACCATGGAGAACTCGGTCTCGACCAGGCCGGGCTGTATGCCCGAGACCTTCACGCCGGAGCCGATCACGTCCATCCGCAGGCCGGTGGTGATCCGGTCGACCGCAGCCTTGGTCGCGGAGTACACGGCCCCGTTGGGATATGTATCGCGGCCCGCGATCGAGCCGATGTTGACGATGTGGCCGCGGCCGCGCGCGAGCATCCGGGGCAGCACGGCATGGGTGACGTTGAGCAGACCCGTCAGGTTGGTCTCGATCATCCGGTCCCAGTCGTCCGGGTCGTTGTCCGGCAGTGGGCCGAATCCGGCAGCGAGGCCCGCGTTGTTGACCAACACATCGACGTCGGCCCAGTCCGGGTGCAGCCCGCCGATGGCGGCGGCGACAGCCGATCGGTCGCGGACATCGACCTCGACCGGCAGGGTCGGCACGGGCAGCGCGGTGGTCAGGTCCTCGAGCCGTTCATGCCTTCGCGCTGCCAGGACCAGCCGGGAACCCTCGGCTGCGAAGGCTTCCGCGCAGGCGCGGCCGATCCCGCTGGACGCGCCGGTGATCAGCACGCAAGCGTCGCGCAGGCTTGCGGTACCCATGTCAGTTGAGGCCGGCTGTCTGGGCAATGTGCATGGTCGGACGCCTTCCCGTCGAATCCGCGGCCCCACGACCCTACGCCGGCAGTGCTCGAAATCACCAACCGACAGTCCGATCAGTCTTGACAAAAGAAATCGTCGGTGCGACTGTGGAACGGCCAGCGCGGCCGGTCAGTAACCGGAACCGCACACAGACCTGAAAGCACACGAGGAGATCACGATGAGAAAGATCGTCGCAGGGCTGTTCATCTCCCTGGACGGCGTCGTCGAGGCGCCCGAAACCTGGCACTTCCCCTACCTCAACGACGAGATGATGCAGGCGGTCGGATCACAGATGGCCGATGCCGACACCATGCTCCTCGGCCGCGTGACATACGAGGAGTTCGCGAGCTACTGGCCCCACCAGGGCAGCGACGTCGAGATGGCCGACTTCATGAACAGCACCCCCAAGCTCGTCGCCTCGACCACCCTGAACAGGGTGGACTGGCAGAACTCGACGCTGATCAAGGGCGACGTCGCCGAGGAGCTCACCGAGCTGAAGAAGCGGCCCGGCAAGAACATCTCGATCACCGGCAGCCCCACGCTCGTCCGGTCGCTGCTGCGGGACAACGTGCTCGACGAACTCCAGTTGCTGATCCACCCGATCGTCGTGGGCAGCGGCAAGCGCCTGTTCGAACACGGGTCCGACCGGATCCCGCTGGACCTCGTGAGGTCCACGACGTTCGGCACCGGCGTACTCTCCCTCACCTACACGCCCGCGAGTGCACCAGCGCCGAGCTGAAGGGCCGAGCCGTGAGCACCAAGACCGTTGCCGAGAAGCTCCAGATCAAGCCGAACACGACCGTCTGGTCCTCCGATCCGGCGCACCTCGGCCTCGTCGAGCCGCTGCCCGAGGGTGTCGAACTCGTGGACGACATGGACCAGGCGACGACCGCACTCGTCTTCGCTCCGGACGCCGATTCGCTGCTCTCCTTTCTCGCGGCCCACGAGGGGGAACTCATGCGCCCGGACGTCTTCTGGGTCGCCTATCCCAAGGCGAACCGGGCGGACATCAACCGCGACACCCTGTGGCGGATCCTCGGCGAGCACGGACTACGCCTATCGCGCAGGTGGCGGTCGACGAGGTCTGGTCCGCGCTTCACTTCCGCCCGCTCCAGGAAGGCGAACCACCCTTCACCGGTGGACGATGATCAGAGCGGGCGGCCCGAACGACAGGACGGTTTGGTCATCCAGCCAGCGTCACCTGGGCGTTCGGCTGCGAGTCCCCACATCGTTCCTGTCCGTCGGGCCGCTGGTCCGCCTTCGACCTCGCTCCGGCGTTCACTCAAACCGATGGCGTGCAGGACAGCCATGGCGGCCCCGTTCCGGTGACCGCCGGGGGGGTCATTTGCTCACCTCACAGACCGCTCGCGGAGCAGCGCGCCCGCCAGCGCGACAGCCGCACCCAACAGCGCCACGTACAGGCCGGCGCCGACAGAAACGACGCCGCCCCCTTCCAGCTCCTCCGCCTGGATGTTTTCGGTGACGTTGAAGAAATCGATCACGCCGTTCAGCAGGGCAAGGCCGGCAGCCACGGCCACCCCGATCCACCAAAAGCGCCCCGGGCGAGCCAGGTCGAGCCCCGCCAGCACGACGATGACCACTCCGAGGAAGAGAATGACCTCGCCGTCGCCGCCTTCGGTGCTCGAGATGCTGACGGTGCCGACGGCGGTGCTCACGGTCGCCCACTCCATGAGCGCGCCGAGTATCAGCGCCGCACCGCCGACGAGCGAGAGGATCGGGCCGATGCGGTTCTCCGTCCCGCCGGTCGGTTGCACCGTTTCTCGAGGCTTCCATTCCTGCTCAGTCATGATTCAACCCTCCCTAGATCGCATCGTCGTCGTCATGGCATGGCCGCACCAGCGCTTCGCGGAATCGCCTGCGCAATCAGCGGTCGTTCATGACGCGCTGCTACCCCGCCGGCCGGTACACGGTCGTACATTGTCGCCCCGCACGTCCGGCAGTACCAGGGCGCCGTGCCCGATCGCGCCCTCGACACAGAGGCACGGCGGCCAGCCCTTGCTGACCCGGTTCGGGTCGCGCTCGTGCTTATTCGGGCATCGCTCCGAGACAGCGCCTTCGCACACGTAGATCGCCTCATCGTTCCTGACCGCACCAACGACGGTGGCAGCCGGTACAACACGTGGCGGGTTCGGTCGAGGTTCGAGTTCCAGCCGCTTACCCGCTACGGACGACGTTGCCGGAAGGCCTTCGGTACCGTCGTCATCCTGCTCACGAGCGCTCTGCAGTGATTGGTGCGGCCGGTGCATACTGCGCAGGTTTGACATGTCGGTGGCGACGGCTAAGTTCCCGCTTCATACGACCGCACTGAGGAGACCGAGTCATGAACACACGACGGAGGGTCAGCCTCCTGACATCAACAATCGTCGCCGGGCTTGCACTGGTTGGATGCGGTGGCGACGGTGGCGATGCCGCAGATGACGTGGCGGCGCCGGCAGAAAGCACGGCTCCGGCAACGAATGGCCTCGTGGACCTGAGTGCCGATGAGATCTTGGAGAGGTCGAAGGATGCTGCCTTGGCGGCGGACTCCGTGCGGATGTCCGGCGAGGTCCTCGCCGAGGGCAGCACCGTCGTCATCGACATGCAATACAGCGGCGACGACTCGAGCGGCACAATCACCGCGGACGGCGCCACGTTCGAAGTGCAGCGCGTGGACATGGAGCACTACATGAAGGCGGACGCCGATACCTGGGAGCAGTCGACCGGGGAGGCCGCAGCCGGTGAACTTCTCGGCGACCGCTATGTGCGGATCCCCGCCGACGACGAAAGCTTCGGAGAATCGACGTCGTTCTTCGATTTCGAGTCGTTCATCGAGGAGGCTCTCGCTCCAGACGGCCGGGTCGAGAAGGGCGAGACCGCTGACGTGAACGGCGTGCAGGCAATCGGCCTCGTCGACCAGGGCAGCGAGGATTACGGGACGCTGTGGGTGGCGCTCACCGGTGAGCCATACCCGCTGCGGATCGAGTCGCCGGAGGGCTCAGGTGAAGGCGCCGTCGACTTCCTCGACTGGGGCGTGGCTGTTGACATCCAGGCTCCTCCGGAGGACGAGGTGGTCGACCTCTCCGAACTCACGGAGTAACCGGCTGTCCAGCCGGTGCGGAAGGCCCGGCGAGACAACGGCAGGGCTCAGTCGAGGTAGTCGCGCAGCACCTGCGAGCGCGATGGGTGGCGCAGCTTGCTCATCGTCTTGGACTCGATCTGGCGGATCCGCTCCCGCGTGACTCCGTAGACCTTGCCGATCTCGTCCAGCGTCTTCGGCTGGCCGTCGGTGAGCCCGAAGCGCATCGACACCACGCCGGCCTCCCGCTCCGACAGCGTGTCGAGCACCGCGTGCAGCTGCTCCTGGAGCAGCGTGAACGACACCGCCTCGGCCGGCACGATGGCCTCGGAGTCCTCGATCAGGTCGCCGAACTCGCTGTCGCCGTCCTCGCCGAGCGGGGTGTGCAGCGAGATCGGCTCCCGGCCGTACTTCTGGACCTCGACGACCTTCTCCGGGGTCATGTCGAGTTCCTTGGCCAGCTCCTCCGGCGTCGGCTCCCGACCGAGGTCCTGGAGCATCTGCCGCTGCACCCGGGCCAGCTTGTTGATGACCTCGACCATGTGCACGGGAATACGGATCGTGCGGGCCTGGTCGGCCATCGCCCTCGTGATCGCCTGGCGGATCCACCAGGTGGCATACGTGGAGAACTTGTAGCCCTTGGTGTAGTCGAACTTCTCGACCGCGCGGATCAGACCCAGGTTGCCCTCTTGGATCAGATCGAGGAAGAGCATGCCGCGACCGGTGTAGCGCTTGGCCAGCGACACCACCAGACGCAGGTTCGCCTCGAGCAGATGGTTCTTTGCCCGTCGACCGTCCTGGGCTATCCAGTGCAGCTCGTTGCGGAGCTTCGGGGGCAACGAGCTGGCGTCGCGCGCGAGCTTCTCCTCCGCGAACAGACCGGCCTCGATCCGCTTGGCGAGCTCGACCTCCTGCTCGGCGTTGAGCAGCGGGACCTTGCCGATCTGCTTCAGGTAATCCTTGACCGGGTCGGCGGTAGCACCTGCGACGGAGACCTGTTGCTCCGGCTCGTCCGCGTCGTCGGCATCGGAGTAGATGAAGCCTTCGGACTCCTCCTTGGCCACGGCCTCCTCGGGAACAGCCACGCGGGCCAGCTCGGCAGGGTCGGGCTCGACGTCGTCCAAGCCGACGGGTACGGGCTCCACCGCCAGGTCAGCGTCGGCCAGGGCAACCTCGGCGAGGTGATCGGGATCGATGGCGGGAGGCTCTGTCGGTTTCGCCGCTGGGCTCTTCGCAGCCTTGACGCCCGCCCGGGTGACGGGCTTGGCAGCGGGCTTCACCCCGGCGTCCTCTTGGGGACCTTGATCGGCGGCCGTGGCCGGCTTGGGTTTGGCCGCCGCCTTCTTCGCCGAGCCCTTGCGAGACGATCGGCCGCTCGTGGCCTCGGGTGCGTCGACGGTGGCCGTGGTCGCCGCACGCCGCCCGGTTGCCGCGGCGGCCCGCGAAGCGCGAGCGAGAGCCTCGGTGTCCGCGGCGAGGTCTTGTCCTTCAGGCAGCTCGAGTATCCGGGCGTGCTTTGGGCGCGACGAACTCGACGACACGAATGACCTCTCGACGAACGGGCTGATGGGCGCTGCGGACGCACCCCACAGCAGCAGAACAACATTCTGTCACGGCGAACACTTCCCGCGCGCGGCGAGCC
>DASUYL010000249.1:0-2178 GCA_036377395.1 Jiangellaceae bacterium | reverse complement strand
CGCACGTTCGCCCGGGTGGACCGGTGGTTCCCCTCGACCCGGGCGTGCTCCGTGTGCGGGGCCGTCAGCGAGACCAAGCCCCTGCACGTGCGCGAGTGGACCTGCCCCTGCGGCGCCGTCCACGACCGGGACGTCAACGCCGCACGCAACATCCTGGCCGCGGGACGCGCGGACAGCCCAACGCTCGTGGAGCTGGTGTCAGCCGCGCCTTCGGGTGCGCAACTGGCGACGAAGCGAGAACCCACCGGAAGCACGGCCTAGCTAGGCCGCGCCGACCGGAATGCCTGCCCTTCAGGGCGGGGAGGACGTCAATCGGAGAAGTGGCAGCTCGCTCGCTCGGGGTCGGGCGCAACCGTGATCCTGCCCATCTGGGTCGGGTGGCGCTGAGCACTCCTCTGATGACGTGCGCGCACACCTCCGTTACGTGGTCCGTTACACGCGGGTAACAATCACGGGCGAGGCTGGGCCGATGTGCGGCATTGCGGGTGAGATCCGGTTCGACGGTCGCGACGCGGACGTGGCAGCCGTCGCGCGGATCAACGAGGCCATGCACCGCCGGGGCCCGGACGGCACCGGCGTGTACGCCATGGGACGGGCCGCATTCGGACACCGCCGCCTGAAGATCCTCGACCTGTCCGAGTGCGGCGCCCAGCCGATGGTCGACAACGAGCTCGGCCTCACCACCGTCTTCAACGGCCTGATCTACAACTTCCGCGAGCTCCGCGAGGAGCTGGAGGGCCACGGCTACCGCTTCTTCTCCCACACCGACACCGAGGTGCTGCTCAAGGCCTTCCACAAGTGGGGCCCGGCGTGCGTCGAGCGTTTCCTCGGCATGTTCGCCTTCGCCGTGCTCCACCGCGACAGCGGCGTGCTGACGCTGGGCCGCGACCGGCTGGGGATCAAGCCGCTGTACTACACCCAGACCGCGACCCGGCTGCGGTTCGCCTCGGGCCTGCCGGCGCTGCTCGAGGGCGGCGAGGTCGACACGTCGATCGACAAGGTCGCCCTGCACCACTACATGAGCTTCCACTCCGTCGTCCCGGCGCCGCACACGATCCTGAACGGCGTGCGCAAGCTGCCTCCGGCGACGGTGCACACCGTGGCGCCGGACGGCACGTTCACCGACCACGTCTATTGGCGGCCCGAGCACGTGCGCCGTCCCGAGTTCGCCGGGATGTCGTCGGCCGACTGGCGCGACGCCGTGCTGGCCGCGCTGCGGCTGGCCGTGAAACGCCGCATGGTCGCCGACGTCCCGGTGGGCGTGCTGCTCTCCGGCGGCCTGGACTCGTCGCTGGTCGTGGGCCTGCTCGCACAGGAGGGCCAGCGGGGCCTCAAGACCTTCAGCGTCGGGTTCCACGCCACCGCGGGCGAGTCGGGCGACGAGTTCGAGTACTCCGACCTGGTGGCGCAGGAGTTCGGCACGGACCACCAGCAGATCCTCGTCGACCCCCACCGGCTGCTCCCGGCCGTCGACGAGGCGATCACGGCGATGGCCGAGCCGATGGTCAGCCACGACTGCGTGGCCTTCTACCTGTTGTCGGAGGAGGTCTCCAAGTCGGTCACGGTCGTCCAGTCCGGACAGGGTGCGGACGAGGTGTTCGCCGGCTACAGCTGGTACCCGCCGCTGGCCCGGGTGCCGCGGGAGCAGGGCCCGGTGGAGTACGCCAAGGTCTTCACCGACCGCCCGCACGCCGAGCTCGCACACATCCTCGAGCCCGACTGGCTGCTCGACGACGACCCGTCGCGCGCCTTCATCCGCGAGCACTTCGCCATGCCGGGCGCGGAGACGACGCTCGACGCCGCGCTGCGGATGGACTCGACGATCATGCTCGTCGACGACCCGGTGAAGCGGGTCGACAACATGACCATGGCCTGGGGACTGGAAGCGCGCGTCCCCTTCCTCGACCATGAGCTGGTGGAGCTCGCGGCGGCCTGCCCGCCCGAGCTGAAGCTCGCACACGGCGGGAAGGGGGTGCTCAAGGAGGCCGCGCGCGGTAACGTCCCGGACGGAGTGATCGACCGGCCCAAGGGGTACTTTCCCGTACCGGCCATCCGCCACCTCGAGGGCGCGTTCCTCGACCGCGTGCGCGACGCCGTCACGGACCCCGTCGCAAAGGCGCGCGGGCTGGTCCGCAGCGACTGGCTCGAGGCCATGCTGACGGACCCGAACACCGCACG
>DASUYL010000248.1:0-12745 GCA_036377395.1 Jiangellaceae bacterium | reverse complement strand
CGGATCGTGGTGGATGGCGAGCTCACCGGAGTGCAGCCGTTGCGGCTCGCGCCCGGTCAGCAGTTGGTGGGCGCCGACGACGCGGCCGTGGTCGCCTTTGCGGCCGGCATCGACGGTCTGCAGCTCAGCCGTGACAACGAGGTGGCACAGATCCGGCTCGAGGTCGGTCCGGAGCAGAGGGCCGTGCTGAATGACACCGCCGTGGACGATCTCGGCAATGTGCGGCTGACCGGAATCACGGCGGTCGGGCAGGTCCAGATACTCGCCCGCGATCGTGTTCGGGCCGGGCGCGTCGTTGTCGAAGGCCTCCACGTGGCCGCCGCCGACGTCCGCAACCGTCCCGACCGGCCCTACCTGCTCGGCGTCGGCGTAGTCCAGGGCGCGTTCACGCTCTGGAATCTCCAGCCAGACGATGGCGTCGTGCTCACCGCTCAGCTGCGCCGGATCTCGGCCGGGCGCGACGGAGCACCGGTGCGGGGAAGCGGCGTGTTCGTCGGCGGTGCCGATGCCGGCGGGAGGCTGGACGTGACCGTTCTGGAGACCGGCCCGGTCTTCACCGACGGTGGTATCACCGAGGGCACTCGTGACCTGATCAGCGGCGGCGTGTTCGTGATCTACGGCTGCCATGTCGACGAGGTCCGCAACCGCGGCGGGATCACCACGCACGGCGTCAACGACATGGCGCTCGACAACTGGGGCAGCGTGAACAACTGGATCGCCGAGGCACCGATCACGACGCACGGCCGTAGCGGTGTGGGATTCGTGAACTTCGGCAGCACGACGTCGCTGCGCGTTGCTGCACCGATCGAGACCCACGGGATCGGCGCCCGCGGATTCAACGTCTACACGGGTGGCTCGATGGAGGTGGCCGAGTTCGAGAGCATCACCACTCACGCCGACGCAGCGATCGGTGTCCAGGTCGGCGAGCACCTCGGCCGGCTGGTCGTCCGAGGCGACATCCACACCCACGGAGGATCAGGCGACTCGCTGGTCAAGGGCGTGATCACGCGACTGTCCGCACACGCCCTCAGCGTGCTGGCAGGGGGGAGCATCGGCGAGGTGTCCGTTGCCGGTGCTCTCACGAGCACGGGGCACGAGGTCACCACGGTCGACGTCAAGGGCGAGGTCGCGACCATGACCGTCCGTGGCGGCATTCACGCACAAGGAGCGGGATCGGACGCGATCCATGTCGATGGGGGTTCGCTCGGGCTGTACGACACGGACGTGACCTCCGACGGCGGCGTGGCCGTCCGCCTCACCCGCCCGACCCGGTTCGAGCACCAGCGGGCCACGCTGCGAGGTGCAGAAGGCGACCTGGTCAGGGAATCGGCACCGGCCGCCGATGTCGCCGCGGAGGACGGCTGACGCCGACGACCTGCGACGCCGGGTCGGCCCGGCCTTGCGTTCGCAGGCGGACTGCCGCCCGAAGCAGAGCCGGACGAGTTCTTCAGCTCAGGTGCTGCGGCGCTCTGTCACCGTCACGATCTGCTCACAGAGGCGGTGCGACTCCAGGGCGTCGGCCGCCACCAGCCGCCCCCCGGAGCGCACCGCCGCCACGAACTCCGCGCACATCGCCGAGAAGCCCCGCTGCACCGCGACCGGGACCCACTCGTCGCGGCGTCTGACCCCCTCGACGCCGCCTTCGTGGTGCACGACCTCCGCAATCTCCGCGATTCGACGGCGTCGCCCCGGCGCCGAGACCTCGAGGATCTCCTGCGTAGTGCCGCTGACGCGGTCCATGATGCCGATCCCCTGCCGGGCGTCCTCGCCGATGTGCAGCAGCACCCGGTACAACCGGCCGCGGTGGACACGGGTGCTGAAGTCGATCACCCGATCGTCCCCGACGAGGTACCGCAGCGTGTCGACGACGTGGATGAAGTCGTCGAAGACGACACGTCGTGGGTAGTCGGCGGATTCTCGACGATGTTTGTGCAGCACGACCAGATCACGATCGGGCCACAGCGCCACCTCCCGGTATGCGGGGGCATACCGCCGGTTGAAGCCCACCATGAGGCTGACCTGGCGGCGATCGGCAAGCTCGACCAGCCGCGACGCCTCGTCGTATGAGTCCGCCAGCGGCTTGTCGACGAGGGTCGGGACGCCGGCCTCGAGTAGTGCTTCGACGACGAGCCGGTGCGAGGGCGTTGCGGTGTGGACTGTGGCGGCGTCGATCCCGGTCGCCAGAGCACCGCCGATCCGCTCGTAGGTCTCGTGCACCCGCCACGCCCGGCCCAGTTCTGTCCGCACCGCGGGATTTCGCGTGACGAGGACGGGTTCGACATCCGGATCGGCGGCGAGCACCGGAAGGTACGCCTTTCGAGCGATGTCGCCGAGGCCGACGAGTGCGACGCGCACGGTGCTCACTCAGCGGATCTCGTCTGCGTGCACACGCACGCATTGACGAGCAACCGGGCCGCGCCTACGTTCGAGCCGGCAACCGATCTTGGATCGCCGAGGTGGCCGACCGTGGATGGATCGCAGGCCGGCGACGGATTCTGGGGATGCGCGATGGCCAGGAAGGATAGTGATCGGGCCGGCTGGGGCACCACCGGCGACGGCACGATGCGAATACTCAACTGCATTCCGTCGTCCGGCACGGAGCGCGACTGGGAGTTCCGCAACGCCGAGGAGGCGGGGATCCTCGCCGCAGCGGCGAGTACGCCGAGGTCGAAGGATCTGCGGGACGACACCTGGTGGAAGATCGGCGACCAGGGTGCTACCGGGTCGTGCGTGGGCTGGGCATCGGCCGACTCCGTGCTGCGCTGGCACTTCGTCCAGAACGGGCAGATAGCGAAGACGGATGTCCTGTCGACCCGGTTCCAGTGGATGGCGGCCAAGGAGACCGACCAGTTCGTCCGCCACCCTACGTCGTTCATCGAATCGGCCGGAACGTCGCTGAAGAGCGCCCTGGACGTGGCCCGCAGATGGGGAGCGGTGCGTGATCGGGAGCTTCCGTTCAGGAACAGGCGGCTCTACCCGGGCGAGGAAGCCACCTTCTATGCCGTGGCGACCCAGCTCAAGATCGCGGCATACTTCAACCTCGGCCGGGCACTGGGCGACTGGCGTTCCTGGCTGGCCGACAAAGGGCCGATCCTCGCGCGCCTCGACGTCGACTCGACCTGGGACAAGGCGACCGAGACCCAGGGCAAGCTGACGACCTACAAGCCGTCGACAGCACGCGGCGGCCACGCGATCGCGCTCGTCGGCTATACGGCCACGGGGTTCATCGTCCGCAACAGCTGGGGCACCGACTGGGGCGACGGCGGCTTCGCTTACGCGTCGAACGCGTACGCCGGCAAGGCGTTCACCGAGGCCTACGGCGTATCCGTCTGATCGTCGGTCGGCGTGGATCAGCGGACGCTGTACGGAACGACGACGTCGGTGCGCCACCGGCTCGGGTCCGGTTCGGCGTTCGGGTCGTCGTAGTAGACCTCCCAGTGTGGTCCCGCCGTCATGTACCCGTGCGTGTTGAGCCAGTCGTGGACGGCATCGAACGCAGCGCTCAGACCCTCGTAGCGGCCGACATGCGTGGTCAGCGCCGCCAACCCACAGGGCAGTATCGATGGCTCGACGTTGCCGTTCCCGGCTATCTCGCCCGCGACGGGGAAGCCCGCCTCCACGGCGACAACGTCGCCGAGGAAGGTGAACCGGGCGAACGGTGGGCCGACCGGGTTCATGCCGATTCGCTTGAGGTGCTCCTGGACGGCACGGTAGGTGTTCGCCAGCCAGTCGCCGAGCTCGGCAACCGGCATCTCGCCGCGCACGACCGCGGTGATCTGTGCGGCGAGGTCGCGGGAGACGATCTCGTAGGTCGCCATCATCGCTATCCCTCCCCACTGCCGACGTGCTCCTCCACAGCCAACGCATCACGCAGCCATCGACGCCGGCAAGGGGCACACGGCCTTAGCCGCAGGGCCGAAGGCCTCTAGTGACCGCCATCCGCCTGCTCGTGTGGCCGGTTCCGCGCTGCCGGTCAGAGAAGCGGGTGGGGCGTTCTCCCTCAGCGCCGAGGTCCGACGACGCCGGCGTCTCCACCGCCGCGGCGCACGGGCTCGGCCGCGGCCAGCAAGGTGCCGTCCTCGAGGAGTTCTATCGCGGTGACGGCGCCGATCTCCGCCGTGGTCGTGAACGTATGTCCCCGGGCGCTCAGCCCGGCCTCCCACGCGGTGCGAAAGGCCGGCTCGGCTGCGACCGACACCGTGTTGCGCTGGCTGGCGCGAGGGGCCGCTACCGCCTCGGGCAACGTCGCACCGAAGTCGAGCCGGTTGAGCAGCGTCTGCAGGACGGTGGTGATGATCATGGAACCGCCCGGCGAACCCAGTGCCAGGACCGGCTCGCCGCCGTCGAGGACGATCGTGGGGCTCATCGACGAACGCGGCCGCTTGCCCGGTGCGGGCAGGTTGGGGTCGGGCGCCGTGCCCTGCGTCGGGGTGAAGTTGAAGTCGGTGAGCTCGTTGTTGAGCAGGAACCCTCGGTCCGGTACCACGATCCCGGAGCCGCCGGTCTGCTCGATGGTCAGCGTGTAGGCGACGGCGTTGCCCCACTGGTCCCAGGTGGTCAGGTGGGTCGTCGACAGGCCCTGCTCACCGTTGCCGCCCACGGCCTGCGCCGCGGCGTCGCACGGCGCATACGTCCCGTCCGGTTCCCCCGGCGGCACCGGCTTCACCGCCGCGGTGGCGGTTATCTCGCAGGCGCGTTCGTCGGCGAAGCCCTGCGAGAGCAACTCCCGCAGCACCGCCGCGGGGGTGTCGTCACCGACGTAGCGGTTGCGGTCGGCGAAGGCCAGCGCGGAGGCCTCGAGGTAGCGGTGCAGCGCCTCCGTCCGGTCGAGGCCACCGAGGTCGCTGCCCTCGAGGATGTTCAGTGCCTCACCCACGGTAGAGCCGCCGGACGACGGCGGGCCCATGCCGGCAACGTCCAGCCCGCGGTACTCGACCATGGTCGGCTCCTTGACGAGTGCTTCGTAGGCCGCCAGGTCGGGCAGGCGCATCAGCCCCGGCCGGACGACGCGGGTGGTGCCCGGCACCACGGGTGGCTGCATCACCGTGTCGACGATCTCGCCGGCGAGCGGGCCTTCGTACAAGTACTCGGTGCCACGCTGGCCGAGTAGGTCGTAGGTCCGCGCCAGGTCCCGGTTGCGCAGGACGGAGCCGGGTTCGGGCGGTGCGCCGCCGGGAAGGAACAGCTCCCCCGTGCTGGTGAAGTCGGCGAAGCGGGCGGCGTTGTCCACGGTCTGCTGGTGGAAGGTCTCGTCCACCACGAAGCCGCGGCGCGCCAGCTGTGCTGCCGGCCGCAGCGCGTCGCGCAGGTCGATGGAGCCCCATCGGTCCAGCGCAAGCTCCCACGTCGCCGGCGTTCCGGGCACGCCGACCGAGAGACCGCTGGTGACCGCCTCGGCGAACGGGATCGGGACTCCGTTCTCGACGAACGCGTCCTCCTCCATCAGTGCGGGCGCGGTCTCCCGGCCGTCGATGGTCTCGACCTGGCCGGACTGCGCGTCGTAGTAGACGAAGAATCCGCCACCACCGATGCCGGCGCTGTAGGGCTCGGTCACTCCGAGAGCGGCCGCCGTGGCGACGGCTGCGTCGACGGCGTTGCCGCCTCGTCTCAGCACGTCCAGGCCGATCTCGGTGGCGTAAGGATCGACGGACGACACGGCACCTCCGGTGCCGACTGCCACCGGATCCTTCGGCGGCGCCTTCGGCGTCGCCACCGCGGGTGGCGCCACCAGCGTCAGCGCCAGCAGCCCGGTCAGCGCGGCGGGAACGGTCAGGAGTGCTCGGAACGACGGCGGTGTCTGCATGGAGATCGTGTCCTTCGACGGTAGCCTGCGCGCGCATCGTGCCCACGTGATCGAGCGGAGAAACGCAAACCCTGCCCGGTGTGTCCGCTACCCACCGCACCACGCTGCTGCGAGATTGGCAAGGGTACGACGCATCGCCCACGCAGCCGTGAAAACGCAGCATGCGATGCGTGCGGGGGCTACTGAGGAGTACGAGCCATGGCCGAGAATCCTGTTGCCGTCAATGCCCGCTTGGACGAGCCGCTCTCGCGGTGGTTGTGGCTGGTCAAGTGGCTGCTGGCGATCCCGCATGTCATCATCTTGATCTTCTTGTGGATCGCGTTCGTCGTCGTGACGCTCATCGCGTTCTTCGCGATCCTGTTCACCGCGCGATACCCGCGTGGCATGTTCGACTTCAACGTCGGCGTGATGCGCTGGACCTGGCGGGTGGGCTACTACACCTACGACGCGCTCGGCACCGACCGGTACCCGCCATTCTCTCTCGCCGACGACCCGGACTACCCAGCCCGGTTGGACGTTCGCTACCCGGAGTCCCTGTCACGGGGACTGGTGCTGGTGAAGTGGTGGCTGCTCGCCATCCCGCACTACGCGATCGTCGCGCTGTTCGTCGGCGGCGCCTGGACGACGACCAGCTGGGAAGGGGAAGAGACGTCCGGATGGGAGTGGGCCTCCGGCGGACTGATCGCGGTCTGCGTGTTCTTTGCCGCCATCGCGTTGCTTTTCGTCGGTCGGTATCCGCGCGGCCTCTACGACTTCGTCCTGGGCATGAACCGGTGGGCCATCCGGGTGGCCGTGTACGCAGCGCTCATGACCGATGTCTACCCGCCGTTCCGCCTCGATCAGGGTGGGACCGAGCCCACTGCGCCCGAGCAGGCCCCTCCGCGCACCGACTGACGGCGCTCCGCGCCGGGATCAGCCTCGTCACGTGCCGAGTGTCAGTCGAAGCTCAGCACGTCCGTGATCGGGCGGCGTGGCGTCGGCGGGGTGCTGCCGGTCGGGATGCCGAGCCGGAGCAGGGCCTGCGGCCAGAACCTCCCGGCCGCCGCCGGTCGAGCGAGCCAACGCATGCCCGGCATCTCCAGCGGCTGGGTCAGCAAAGACACCCCCGCACCGGCCATCGTGGCTTCCAACCACAGTCGCTCCAGAGCCTGGCCGGTGCTCAGCCAGTCGGTCGGCCCGTCGTGATCGCTGAGCAGGACGGCGAGCGTCGGGTTGTGCTCGAACGCGGCCCGGTCCCGACCCTCGACCGGCAGCCCCAGGGCGAAATCCCGAACCAGCGTGGACGGGTCCGTGGCCCTCGGGCCGAGGGAGATGTGTGGAATGCCGTCGACGGCGTCCGGCCCGCGGCCGATCCATCTGCCGACCTCGGCGCGGATGTCGGCATCGGCACGCTGCACGAGGTCGGCTTGCCGCACGAGCTTGCCGACATCCGCTGCCTCGTACGCGTTCAGGAAGCGCAGGGTTCCACCCTCGGTGGCCGCCGCGTTCTCGATACGGACCACCGTTTCCACCGGGAGGGGCTGGTCGAGGAACGGGACCCGGCTGCTGCGGCGGTCCCTGATCGCCACGTGGAGCCGAGACTCCATGGCAGTGGGCTCGGTACCGTCACCGGGCCGTACGACGGCCAGCAACGTGGGTCTGGCCGGGTCGGGGAGAACGTCGACCTCCGGGTGACCGGCCAGGTGGGCGATCGCCAGCCGCAGGTTGAACAAGGCCGCGCCGCACGAGATCGTCAGCGCGCGGTTACCGGGATCGGTGACCGGCAACGCCCGGTCGGGGTCACGATGAAGCTCGATCACGTCGCCGTGCGCGACGAATCGCCACGGCTGGACGTTGAGCACCGAGGGTGCGAGGGTCGCTGCCCGCACCGCTGTCTCGATATCGGTGTGCGTGAGCGTGGCGTACATTGCGAATCCTCCCGGTCACGTCCACCGTGCCCGGCACCGAACGTAGCGTGCGAGGGTCGAAGGTCCTGACCGAGCAGACACAGGACCCCATCGGTGAACCGGTCTCGCCGGTGCCGCGCGGTAGGTTCTCATCGTGACGACGGACCAGCCTGCTGCGGAACCGTATCGGGTCTACCTGCTCGACGACCACGAGGTCGTGCGCCGCGGTGTTCGTGACCTGCTCGAGGATTCAGGGGAGGTCACCGTCGTGGGGGAGTCCGGCTCCGCCGCGGAGGCGGCGCGTCGGATTCCGGCACTGCGCCCGGACGTCGCCATCCTCGACGCCCGGCTGCCCGACGGCAGCGGCATCGATGTCTGCCGCGAGATCCGCTCGGTCGACCCGGGGATCCACGCTCTGATCCTCACCTCCTACGACGACGACGAGGCGTTGTTCGCGGCGATCATGGCCGGGGCGGCCGGCTACGTCCTCAAGCAGGTGAGCGGCACCGACCTGGTCGACGCGGTACGGCGGGTGGCGGCAGGCCAGTCGCTACTGGACCCCGCGGTCACCGCGCGGGTGCTCGAGCGGGTACGGTCCGGCCCTCCCGAGGACGAGACGCTCAAGCGTCTCACCGACCAGGAGCGGCGGATCCTCGCCCTCATCGCCGAGGGGAAGACCAACCGGCAGATCGGCGAGGAGATGTTCCTCGCGGAGAAGACCGTGAAGAACTACGTCTCCAGCCTGCTGGCGAAGCTCGGCATGGAACGCCGGACCCAGGCGGCGGTGTTCGCCGCTCGGATCCTGCGGCCGTAGGTCACGCCGGCACGGTCCAGACGAGCCGGGTACCACCGGCGTCGGTGCGCTCCACGGTCATGTCGCCACCGAGCCGCTGCGCGCGCTGCTGCATGTTGAGCAGTCCGCTGCGACGGGTGGTCGGATCGACGCCGACACCGTCGTCCTGGACGGTCAGCGAGACCTGTGGCCCGACCTGGAGCTCGACCTCGACGCTGGACGCGGCGGCATGGCGAGCGGCGTTGGACAGCGCCTCGCGCAGCACGGCGAGCACGTGCGGGCGGATGGTGTCCGGCACGCCCGCACCTACCGGGCCCGACGTGGACAGGTTCGGCGCGAAGCCGAGAACCGGTCGCATCTCGGCGAGTACCCGATGCACCTCCGAGCGGAAGTCGTCGCCATCGTGGCGATCTTGCAGCCCGAAGATGGTCGAGCGGATCGCCCGGATGGTCTGGTCGAGATCGGCCACGAACGCGGTGAGCCGGTCGGCTGCAGGCTGGTCGACGATGCGGCTCAGGCTCTGCAGGCCCAGGCCGGTGGCGAACAGACGTTGGATCACCAGGTCGTGCAGGTCGCGCGCGATGCGGTCGCGGTCCTCGAAGATCGCCAGGCGGCTGCGGTCGGCCTGTGCCCGGGCGCGCTCGAGCGCGAGACCGGCCTGATCGGCGAATGTCTGCAGCAGCCTGACCGCGTCGTCGTCGATCCGGGGGCCTTCCCTTGGTGCCCATCCCAGGATGAGGACGCCGGTGGTTTCGCCACCGGCCATCGGCGTCAACAGCATCGCTCCGAGCGGGGGCCAGCCCTCGACCGGAGCCGGCGGCGAGTCGCCGTGCGCCTCGTCCAGCACCAGGGGCTCCCCAGTGCGCACCACTCTCGCGGCAAGCTCGTGGTGCAGCGGAAGCCCGAGCTCGGCTGCCGACCCCGGATCGGCGCCCGCGACGGCTTCGACCGTGAACCCGCTCGGTGACGGTCCGGGAAGCACGATTGCCGCGACCTCGGCGTTCATCAGCTCCCGGGCACGCGTGGCGACCAGGCGCAGCGCCTGGGTGCGGTCGACCGCACCCAGCAGCATCTCGGTGATCTCCCTGGCTGCCTCCAGCCACCGGCGACGCTGATCGGCCTGCTCGTACAGTCGTGCATTCTCGACGGCGACGCCGGCGGCGGCAGCGAGCGCAACCACGACGTCCTCGTCGGACTGGGTGAAGGCTCCACCACCCCGCTTCTCGCTGAGGTAGAGGTTGCCGAAGACCCGGTCACGAGTCCGAACCGGCACTCCCAGGAACGTCGCCATCGGTGGATGGTAGGCGGGGAAGCCGTACGACTTCGGATGGTCGCTGATTCGCTCGATCCGAAGTGGCCGTGGGTCGTCGATCAGCAGCCCGAGGATGCCCCGGCCTTGCGGGAGATCACCGATCGCCTCGTGCTGCTCGGGCGTGAGGCCGTAGGTGCGGAACTCGGCGAGCTGCGTGCCATGCACGTCGAGAACGCCAAGCGCTCCGTACCGCGCATCGGCAAGCTCACAGGCCGCTCGGACGATCCGGTCGAGGACCGCGGACAGGCTCAGCTCGGATGCGATGGAGATCACCGCGTCCAGAAGACCGCGCAGCCGGTCCTGCGTGGCGACGACCTCGCCGATGCGGTCCGGCAACTGCTGGAGCAGATCGTCCAACTCGGCACGTTCTGGCGCGCCGAGGGGAACGCCCGGCTGCGCACCCTGCGCTATCGCGTCGGGATCCTCGGTCGGCATCGGGCGGCTCCCCCTGGGCGGAAGACGGCGGACGCGCCGCCGTCTTCGAGATTGTCCAGGGTTCAGAATCGTCGACCGGGGCAGACGACGACAAGGCCGGGTCTCGCAGGTGCTCTGCGAGACCCGGCCCGACAGGCCTGGAGCGGCTACCGAAGGATCGGGTAGCGCCTCACCAGTTCCGTGCCGGCCCATGCCTTGCCGAATCCCCAGGTGTCGCCCGCGTAGGAGGCGGCGAGGCCCACCGCGAGCAGCGCGTACACCAGGTGGTCGTCGAGGAACGGGTTGTTCACGATCGGCAGCACCGCCATCCACATCAGGACCAGCAGCACGACTGCCGAGGCGGCGGCGATCCGCAGGCCGATGCCCAGCATGAAGGCCAGGCCGATGCCCAGCAGGGCAAGCATGAACAGCCAGTCCACGAACGCGTTGCCGGCCATGCCCTGGAAGAAGTCGGCGAATGGCCCCTCCACGCCGCCGAGGAACCCGCTGGTCGGCGATCCACCGTCGATCCAGGCATTCTCGGCCGGGGTGGCGTATCCCAGACCGAACGTCTTGTCCAGGAACGCCCACAGGAACACCCAGCCCAGCGCGATGCGGGTGACGGCCCAGACGTACGGGGCGACCCGCGTCGGTGCTTTCTCGGCCGCGAATGTGCTCAGGCCGACGTCGTCCCTCGTGCGCGTCGAACTCATGACTGCCTCCTTCTACGGACTCCGTGTCACCTCCAGGGTCGTCGTGCCTGACGCTTCCGGGCAGCACCATGAGTCCCGACATTCAGGGACGAACGTCCCTGTCAGTGACCATCCCCCGAGGCCGAACGTCCCGGCCGCGAGGCTGGCACCGAGTCCCGATATCGACGGTTCAGCGGGCCGTGAGCAGAGACGCGGCGTGATCCGGCACGTAGGTGAACCGCTCCCGAGGCGGCCTGTCGTACCCGACGGACTTCGGCCGCACCGGCAGACGTAGGGGTGGCCGCTCTACCTCTTCGTAGTCGACAGTCGACAACAGGTGGGCGATCATGTTGATCCGGGCACGCCGCTTGTCGTCGCTCTCGACGACGTACCAGGGCGCCTCCGGGATGTCCGTGTGCACGAACATCTCGTCCTTGGCCCGGGAGAACTCCTCCCACTTCGAGATCGACTCCAGGTCCATCGGTGAAAGCTTCCAGCGCCGCATCGGGTCCTCGAGCCGGGCCTGGAAACGCCGCTGCTGCTCGGCGTCACTGACGCTGAACCAGTACTTGCGCAGCAGGATCCCGTCCTCGACCATCTGGCGTTCGAAGATCGGGCACTGGTGGAGGAACCGCCGGTACTCCGCGTCGGTGCAGAATCCCATCACCCGCTCGACACCGGCCCGGTTGTACCAACTGCGGTCGAACAGGACGATCTCCCCGGCCGCGGGAAGGTGCTCAACGTAACGCTGGAAGTACCATTGCCCGCGCTGGCGCTCGGTGGGCGCCGGCAGCGCCACGATCCGTGCGATTCGCGGGTTGAGGTACTGAGTGACCCGCTTGATCGTGCTGCCCTTTCCCGCCGCATCCCGCCCCTCGAACACCACGACGAGACGCGCGTTCCGGGTTCGCACCCACTCCTGCATCGTCACCAACTGGGACTGCAGCCGGAACAGCTCCTTCTCGTATTGCTTCTTGGGCAACCGCTCGCCAGATTCGTCCTTCGCCACACCGTCCAGGCTACGAGGAACCTGGGGCCTCCGCGAGGTCGATTTCGGGCACATGGTCAGCATCCCGGGGATCGCCGGCCAGGCACGTGGTCAGCGTCCTGGGGGATCGCCGGCCAAGCACGTGGTCGGCGTCTTGGGGGATCGCGGCCAGGCACGTGGTCGGCGTCCTGGGGGATCGCCGGCCAGGCACGTGGTCCGCTACCGGCAGGCCTTGTCGACGAGCACGCGGGCAGCCAGCTTCGCGGCCTCCGCTGCGGATGGGTCGGCGTCGAGCACGCCGGTGGCAAGGCCGCCATCCACCAGCAACGTGAGCTGTTGGGCGAGGATCATCGGTTCAGGGGCACCGGCCCGGCGTGCCAGGTCGGCCACCCAGGCCCGGACGACGGCTTTGTGTTCGACAGTGCGGGCGTGAATCTCACTGCCGGTGCTGGTTTCGGCGGCGGCGTTGATGAAGGCGCAGCCGTGGAATCCTTCGCGTCGGCACGCGCTGATCAGGGCGTCGAACATGCCGACAAGCTGCTCGCGTGGGTCGCCGCCGGCGGCCCGCGCCGCCGCGCGTAGCTGCCCGAACCACGTCTGATCGACCTTGTCGAGGTAGGCCAGCACGAGGTCGTCCTTGCGGGGGAAGTGCTTGTAGAGCGTGGCCTTGGCGGCGCCGGACTCCGCGATGACGGTGTCGATGCCGACACCGCGCGGGCCGTGGGCGTAGAAGAGGCGGAACGCAGTGCCGAGAATGCGGTCCCGGGCAGCGTGTGGCGCACCTGCGGCAGTCATGACGTCGCCCCTTCAGCCAGCCTGTGGCTTCATAGTACAGACATGTCTGTCTATGAAGATTC
>DASUYL010000247.1:0-2322 GCA_036377395.1 Jiangellaceae bacterium | reverse complement strand
CCGCGAACCTCGGCGAGGTGCTGCGGCGCTACGAGCGGGTACTGCTACCGGAGATGAATCTCGGCCAGCTCGCCCTGCTGCTGCGCGCGGAGTACCTCGTCGACGTGCAGAGCTACACCAAGGTCGCCGGCCTGCCGTTCCGTGCCGAGGAGCTGCAGAACGTCTTCCTCGACCACCTCGCCCGCAACAGCGCGACCGGAGTGAACGTATGACCGCCCTGCACAACGGCTCGGCCCCCCGAGGAATCGAGCCCGGCATCGACCTGGGTCTCCCGTCGATCGGCGGCCTGCACGGCGTCCCCACCACCGACGCGAAGCAGACCGCCCGGGACTACACCAGCGACCAGGAGGTCCGCTGGTGCCCCGGCTGCGGCGACTACGCCGTGCTCGCCGCGGTGCGCTCGTTCCTGCCGACGCTCGGGATCCGGCGCGAGAACACCGTGTTCGTGTCCGGCATCGGGTGCAGCTCGCGGTTCCCGTACTACCTCAACACCTACGGGATGCACTCGATCCACGGTCGCGCCCCGGCCATCGCGACCGGGCTGTCCGTATCGCGGCCTGACCTGTCGGTGTGGGTGGTCACCGGCGACGGCGACGCGCTCTCGATCGGCGGGAACCACCTGATCCACGCGCTGCGACGCAACGTCAACCTCAAGATCCTGCTCTTCAACAACCGGATCTACGGGCTGACCAAGGGCCAGTACTCCCCCACCTCCGAGGAGGGGAAGGTCACCAAGTCGACGCCCCTGGGCTCGGTGGACCACCCGTTCAACCCGATCTCGCTGGCGCTGGGCGCCGAGGCGACGTTCATCGGGCGGGCGCTGGACTCCGACCGCAAGAGCCTGACCGCGGTCCTGAAGGCGGCGGCCGAGCACCGCGGCTCCGCGCTCGTCGAGATCTTCCAGGACTGCCCGATCTTCAACGACGGCAGCTTCGACGTGCTCCGCAAGGGCGACGAGGCCGCATCCCGGGTGATCCCGCTGACCCACGGCGAGCCGATCCGCTTCGGCCCGGCCGGCGACGACGGGCTCGGCACCTATGCGGTCGTCCAGGAAGGCTTCGGGCTGCGCGTGGCGAAGGCGGACGAGATCGACGACTCCGGGCAGATCGTCGTGCACGACGCGACGGACCACGAGCTGGCGTTCGCCCTGTCGCGGCTCTCCGATCAGGACCTCACCCACACCGTCACCGGGATCTTCCGCAACGTGGAGCGGGCGACCTACGACGACGCCACGCGGGCGCAGGTACAGCAGGCGCGCGACACCGCAGCGGCCCGGGGCGGTGCGGACCTGCAGGCCCTGCTCAACGGGCGCGACACCTGGACCGTCGTCGGCTGACTCCGGACGCCGGCGGACAGGGTCGGAGCGCCGCGGAGGGAGTTGCGTGCCGCCGTTCGCTGCCGGACGGTGGACGGCCGCGGCCGTGCTCGGGTGCGCCGTCCTCGCCGGCTGCCACGCGCCCGTGCCGGAGGAGGAACGGCCGGCGACCGACCGTTGACCGGCCACCTCGACGGCTCGGCTGGACCACGAGCCGGGAACTCGACGAGGCCGTGTCGCCGAGCGAGTGGGTCGTCCACGTGTACCTGCGCCCGGACCAGCCCGTGGCGTACCTGTCGGCGATGGGTCAGTGAGCGGAGTCGCGGTCAGGCCGTGCGGGCGACGACGTAGGTGGTCAGGGAGGCCAGGGCCTTGGCGGCAGGGCAGTCGGGCAGCTTCGAGAGCTCCGCGCGGGCCGTCGAGGCGTGGTCGGCCAGCACCTCCCGGGCCCGCGCCAGGCCCGGGCTCGACCGCAGCAGCGCCAGGGCCTCGGCCACCTCGGTGTCGTCCGTGATCGGCCCGGCGAGCAGCACCCGCAGCCGGTCCGCATCAGGACCCTCGCCCTGCAGCGCGTGGAGCATCGGGAGGGTGAGCACGCCCTCGCGTAGGTCCGTGCCGGGCGTCTTGCCCGAGCTGTCGGCGGGCGAGGTGATGTCGATGATGTCGTCGCTGATCTGGAACGCCGTGCCGATCGCCAGACCGAACCGGTGCAGCGACTCGACCTGCTCCGGCGTGCAACCGGAGAACATGCCCCCGTACCGGCCCGCGGTCGCGATCAGCGAGCCCGTCTTCTCGGCGATCACCGTCAGGTAGTGCCCCACGGGGTCGTCGTCCGGGCGCGGGCCCCGGGTCTCGCGCATCTGGCCGGTGACCAGCTCCGCGAACGTCTCGGCGATGATCCGCACCGCTTCCGGCCCGAGGTCGGCCACCAGCCGCGAGGCGTGCGCGAACAGGAAGTCGCCGGTGAGGATCGCGACGCTGTTGTCCCACCGGGAGTTCGCGCTCGG
>DASUYL010000246.1:0-12341 GCA_036377395.1 Jiangellaceae bacterium | reverse complement strand
GGGCGCGTGGCCGTCGGGGTCAGCGCCTGGCTGGGCAGCTACGAGCTCTCCGATGGGAACGGCTCCCGTTCGCCGGCCCGGCGATCGTCGCGGTCGACCACACCTCGATCGCCGACGTCGCGCCGGTGCTCGCGGCGCTGTACCGGGCCGGCCTGCGCCCGAGCCGGCGGTGCGGCGGGCCCAACTGCGGCCGGCGGCATGGTCACATCCGTTTCCTGGCGACGGAGATCCTGTTCCGGCACCCCCTCCTGGGTCCGCTGGTGAGGCATGCGGACTTCGTGCCCGTCGGCGCGGCCCGCTCCGCGACGGCGGCACTGCGGGCCGGCATCGACGCGCTGCGCCGGGGAGAGATCATCGGCATCTACCCGGAAGGCGACGTCGCCGTCGCCCTCGCCTCGGACGGTTCGCCGCGGCCGTTCCGCGTCGGCGTCGGGCGGCTCGCCCAGGAGTCGGGCGCGCCGATCGTCCCCGTCGCCCACCACGACGCCCGACTCCTAGGCACCGGCTCGGTCCACGAGAGCCTGCGCACGGCGGTGACCTCGGTCCTGCGGCGGCCGCGGATACGCATCCGCGTCGGCCCGTCCATCCAGCCCGCCGAGTATGCGGGGCGCACCGTGCACGAGACGGTCTCGCTCGTGCACGAACGCTTGACCGCTGTGTGGCACACCCTCGCCGGCTGACCGGAGTCCCGGGCCGTGTCCGCGTTGATCATGGCGAAGCGGGGCGGTCCAGGCGCCCACGAGCCCCGCTTCGCCATGATCAACCGAGGCGAGGGGCAGCCGATCAGGTGCGGCGAGGGCGGATGGGTGCCCGGATCACGCCGTCGATCACCTAAAGTTCTGCCAGGGAGGACGCAGAGAGGAGGCGTGTCGATGCAGACGCTGGTCCTCAACGCCTCCTATGAGCCGCTCGCCGTGGTGTCGGTTCGGCGTGCCGTCGTGCTGGTGCTCACCGAGAAGGCGGTCATGGAGCACGCCGACGACGAGCGTGTGATCCGCTCCGCCAGTCTGCAACTACCCACCCCGCTGGTGGTGCGACTGCTCAAGTTCGTCCGGGTGCCCTACCGGCGCAAGCTGCCGTGGTCCCGTCGCGGCGTGCTCGACCGCGACCGCCACCGCTGCGGCTACTGCGACGGCAGGGCCAGCACGGTCGACCACCTGCTGCCGGTGTCGAGAGGCGGCGCCGCCCGCAGCTGGCTCAACACCGTCAGCGCGTGCGTCCCGTGCAACCAGGCGAAGGCCGATCGCACGCCCCAGGAGGCAGGCATGCGGCTGCTCGTCAAGCCGCACGAGCCGAAGGCGCAGGCGGCGCTGGTGCTGGCCATCGGCGTCACCGCGGCCGAGAGGCTGCCGGCCTGGCTGGTCGCGGCGACGGCCTGACCGCGGTCGCGGCTGCGAAGGGAGCCACCGATGGGCCGCCTCGCCCGGACCGAGGGATTGTCGGACGTCCAGACCGAGATCGTGGCCACGGTCCGGTCGTTCGTGGACAAGGAGATCCTCCCGGTCGCCACCGAACTCGAGCACGCGGACGAGTATCCGACCCGGATCGTCGACGGCCTCAAGGAACTTGGTTTGTTCGGACTCACGATTCCGCAGGAGTACGGCGGGCTCGGTGAGTCGCTGCTCACCTACGCCCTCGCGGTCGAGGAGCTCGCCCGCGGCTGGATGAGCGTGTCGGGCATCGTGAACACGCACTTCATCGTCGCCTGGATGCTCGTCCACCATGGTACTGACGAACAGCGGGAGCGCCTGCTGCCACGGATGGCGACCGGGGAGACCCGGGGCGCGTTCTCGATGTCCGAGCCGGGATGCGGGTCCGACGTCGCGGCGATCCGTACCAAGGCAACCCGCGCCGGTGACGGCTACCGCATCGACGGGCAGAAGATGTGGCTGACCAACGGGGGGTCGTCCAACCTGGTCGCCGTCCTGGTGCGCACTGACGAAGGTGCCGAGTCGGTCTACCGCAACATGTCCACCTTCCTGGTCGAGAAGGAGCCCGGCTTCGGCGAGGTCGCGCCTGGCCTCACCGTGCCCGGAAAGATCGACAAGATGGGGTACAAGGGCGTCGACACCACCGAGATGGTCTTCGACGGGTACGCCGTCGAGGCGACCGCCGTGCTCGGGGGCGAGCCTGGCCGTGGCTTCTACCAGATGATGGACGGCGTCGAGGTGGGCCGGGTCAACGTGGCCGCCCGCGGATGCGGCGTGGCGCTGCGAGCGTTCGAGTTGGCCGTGGCGTACGCTCAGCAGCGCGAGACCTTCGGCAAGCGGATCGCCGACCATCAGGCCGTGCAGTTCCGGTTGGCCGACATGGCGGTCAAGGTGGAGGCGGCGCATCAGCTCATGGTCAGCGCCGCACGGACCAAGGACGCCGGCCAGCGCAACGACCTCGAGGCCGGCATGGCCAAGTACCTCGCGAGCGAATACTGCAAGCAGGTGGTCGAGGACTCGTTCCGCATCCACGGCGGGTACGGCTACTCGAAGGAGTACGAGATCGAGCGCCTCTACCGCGATGCTCCCATGCTGCTCATCGGCGAGGGGACGGCCGACATCCAGCGCATGATCATCGGCCGCCGCCTGCTGGAGGAGTACGCCCAGCGCTGATGAGTACCCCCGCCGGCCCGCGTGCCGACGTTTGGCAGTTGATCAACGGACGCGCTGGCGGTGGCACCGGCCCAGCGGGCAGACTGCACCTAAAGATCGTCGAGGGAGGGTGGCCATGGCCAGCCCAGTACCAGGACTCCCGACCGGACTGAGCGTCGGGACATTCGACAGCTACGCCGATGCGCAGCGCGCCGTCGACCATCTCTCTGACCAGAAGTTCCCGGTCGAGAACCTGGCTATCGTCGGCACCGACCTACGCCAGGTCGAGCGCGTGACCGGCCGGATGACGTGGGCGAAGGCTGCGCTCGGTGGCCTGGCCACCGGCGCCTGGCTGGGCCTTTTCGTCGGCCTCCTGCTCGGGCTGTTCACCGACGAGGGCTGGGGCCAGATCATCCTGTTCAGCGTGCTGTGGGGGGCCCTGTTCATGCTGATCCTCGCTCTGGTCGGATACGCGGCCACCGGGGGCCGTCGCGACTTCACCTCCCAGAGCGTCACGATCGCCGGCCACTACGAGATCTTCAGCCAGCACCAGCACGCCGAGCAGGCGCGCGAGCTGCTGGCGAAGCTTGCGCTGAAGACCCCGTAGTGCAGCGCCACTCCGGCCGCGCCGGAGTGCACGTGTATCGGGTCTCAGTCCGGAACCCGGCCGGAACCCGCCAATCGTCCTGACACGTCGACGTTGTAGATCACGTCGTCAACCGACCACACGGCCCACGGCTTGTCATCGTCCCACGCGGTTGTGACCACGAACGGAATCCCGACGCCGTTCTTCTCACCCCACTCGGTCGCCGTGTTCGTCCAGCGGTGCCGGGCCGGATCAGCCGATTCGGCGTAGCGCAGCGTCCTCATTTCCTTGATCAGGTCAGTGTCCGCGTCGAACGTCATCGTGAAGTGCTCTTCTGCAGCGGTGCCAGGAACGATGAGCCTGGCCGTCGTGTCGTCGACGGCGACCCACCGGGTGCGGTCATCGGTGAACCAGATCGAGGGCAGCCAGATGGATTCGGCCCACAGTCCCAGGTTGGCGGACAGGTTGGTCTTCTCGTCATCCTCGATCCGCCTGCCCGGCAGCTTCATGACCGCCCGACCGGCCTCGTACTTCTCGTCCACTGTGAGCAGCGGCAGGCCGAACCAGGTCAGCTGGATGTCGTGCTGATAGGCAGACCCGGCCTGGTGGAAGAACCTGAAGCGTCCTTTCCAGGCAATACCACCGAGGCTGAGATCGGCCCGCCCGATGATCAGCGCGCTGTCGACTTTCGGGATGGACGCACCGAAGACGGCCCTCGCATACCGCGCCACCGGGGCCGGGAGATCGGCGGGAACCTCGACCGAACCAACATCCCGGCTGTTCCAGCTCGGCGATACGAATCGCGGCGGTGTGACGCGGATCCCCACCCAGCCGACCGCCGCCAGTCCCGTCAGCCCACCGACGATCTTGAGCTTCGTGCGCATCTGCAGCCCGGCCGCGCTCACAGCCAGCCATTCCGCTTGAAGCCGCGGTAGAGCAGGACGCACGTCAGGGCTATCACCGCCAGGACGAGCAGGTAACCGAACTTCCAGGTGAGTTCTGGCATGTAATCGAAGTTCATCCCGTATATGCCGGCGATGGCCGTCGGGACCGCGATGATCGCCGCCCACGCCGTGATCTTTCGGACATCCTCGTTCTGGGTGATCGACAGCTGTGCCAGGTTCGCTTGAAGCAAGGACGCCAGCAACTCGTCGTATGCGGCGACAGTCTCGTGCACGCGGGTGAGGTGGTCCTCGACGTCGCGGAAGTACTCGCGCACCTTCGCATCCACCTCCGGGAGATCGGACCCTGCGAGCACTCGCAGCGGTTGGGCAAGCGGGTTGACGGCACGACGTAGTTCGAGCAGCTCGCGCTTGACCTGGTAGACGAGTCCGGGATCGCGAGCGCGCCGTTGGGAAAGCGCATGCTCCTCGATCTGGTCGATGTCGGCCTCGAGATGGTCGGCGACGTCGAGGTAGGTGTCGACGATGTGGTCGGCGATCGCGTACAGGACCGCCGACGGTCCGCGCGAGAGCATGTCCGGGGCGTCCTGCAGTCGAGCGCGGACCGAGCTGAGAGCACCGTGCTCGCCGTGCCGGACTGTGACGACGAAGCAGTCGCCGAGGAAGACCATGACCTCGCCGGTCTCGACGATCTCGCTCGTCACCGTCACCGCCGCGTGCGGAATGTAGCGAACCGTCTTGAATACGGCGAACAGGCTCTCACCGTAGCGCTCGAGCTTCGGCCGCTGATGGGCGTGGACTGCGTCCTCGACGGCGAGCGGGTGAAGCGCGAACTCGTCGGCGATATCGGTGAGTTCGCGCTCGTCCGGCTCGTGGAGCCCGATCCACACGAAGCCACCTTGGGCCCGAGCGAGGCGGACGGCATCGTGATGGCTCGCGACGCTCTCGCGGATCCCGTCCCGGTACAGCGCCCAGTCGACGACACCCATGGCAAACACCCCTCATATGCGCGACAGAACCCGAGGCTCCGCGCGCCGGTCGATGCTATCTCCGCTGACGGCGAACGGTGCCGCGTCCACGACGACGATGACGTACCTTGCCGCCCGTGGTCCGGTTCCGGTGGCGCGATACCGACGCTCCGCCCGTGTCGCGGGTGACGACTCTCGAGCTGTTCTTCGATCTCGTGTTCGTCTTCACCATCACGCAGCTCACCGGGCTACTCGAAGACGACCTGACCACGGCCGGTGCGGCCCGGGTGTTTCTCGTCTTCGGAGTGCTCTGGTACATGTACGGCGGCTACGCGTGGCTGACGAACCAGGTGCCGCCGCGGCGGCCGCTGCAGCAAGTGCTGCTCCTCCTCGGCATGGCCGGCTTCCTGGTGACGGCCGTCGGCGTGTCCCAGGCCTTCGGCGCCGGCGGTGTCGTGGTCGGGTTCGGTTATCTCGTCGTGGTCTGCGTGCATCTCGTGCTGCTGTCACAGTCCAGCGCCAGAGTGGGGGTCAGGCGGCTCGCGCCGTTCAACCTGGTCTCGGCGGCGCTCATCCTCACGGCAGGATTCGTCGACGGGCCACTGATGTACGCGCTGTGGGTGGCGGCGTTCGTCCTGCAGGCAGCGACGCCCTACCTGGGAGTCGCGCCGCACTTCGAGCTCGATTCCGGTCATTTCGTCGAACGGCACGGGCTGCTGATGATCGTGGCACTAGGCGAGACCGTCATCGCGATCGGCCTGAGCGTGGACACCGACCACCTGACTGCCGGCGTCCTGGGTGCGGTGGTGCTCGCCCTCGCGTTGCCGGCCGCGCTGTGGTGGGCCTACTTCTCCGGCGATGACGAGGCGGCCGAGCGCGTCCTGGCCGGTGCCGAGCCCGGCCCACGTGCCCTGTTGGCCATCCGGGCCTACTTCTACGCCCACATCCCCATGCTGCTCGGACTCGTCGTCGCCGCGGCCGGCCTCCACGAGGCCGTCGCACACCCTGGGACGCCGATGAGCCTGGGCGGAGCGGTCGCCCTTGGCGGGGGGGTGGCGATGTTCCTCATCGGCGACGCCGAGTTCCGCCGCGTGCTTCACGTCGGGCCGGCTCGGTCGCGGCTGGCGGCGTCCACGGCGGCGCTGGCGACGGTACCGCTCGGGTTGGTCGCCGCGGCCGCGGTCCAACTCGGCGTCCTCGTGGGCGTGATCGCCATCATGCTCCTCATCGAGAACCTGGTGCTGTCACCGGTCACGGCGGAGGACTGATGCGCCGCAGCGACGCGAACCGTCACGCCTCGACGTCGCGAGCCAACAAGTCCTGCCAGCTCTCGCGGCGGACCACGATGCGGGACAGTCCGTCGGCGGTGAAGACGACCGGTATCCGCCGTGCGCCGTTGTAGTTGTTGGCCATCGTGTAGCAATACGCGCCGGTGACGGGCACGGCCAGCAGGTCGCCAACCCGAGGATCACGAAGCTGGACGCCGTCGCTGAGGACGTCTCCGGACTCGCAGTGCCGACCGACCACAGTGACCAGCTCGCCGCCGCCGACTCGGTCGGCGATCGTGGCCTCGAACCGCTGGGCGACGAGTGCAACCTCGAGGTTGTCCGCCATGCCGCCGTCGACGGCGACGAAGGTCGTCTCGCCGCGCTTGACCGTGGTGACCGTGTACACCGTGACGGCGTTGACGGCCACCATGCTGCGCCCTGGCTCGATCAGGATGCGGGCCTGCGCCGGCAGATGTTCGCGCGCCGCACCGACGAGGGCGTCGAGGTAACCGTCGAGGTTCGGCGGGTGGTCGGAGTAGGTGTACCGGGCGCCGAGACCTCCACCGAGGTCGTAGACGGGGTACTGCCCGAGGGCGGCCAGCGGCGCCACGGCCGCGGCCAACTCCGCGGCGAGCATGATCTGCGAGCCCACATGGGTGTGCAGCCCATCCATGCGCAGGCGGTCGCTCGCCTCGATCCGCGCGATCGCCTCGCGGGCGCCGGACGGGGACAGGCCGAACTTCGAGCCCTCGTGCCCGGTGGCATGGGCGGCGTGGGTCGAGGCCTGAACGCCCGGAATCACCCGCACCAGGCATGACTGGACCCGGCCTGGCGCGAGTAGCGCTTCGAGCCGGTCGATGTCGTCGAGGTTGTCGACCACGACCGTGCCGACACCGGAGTCGAGTGCGAGCCTGATCTCCTCAGTGGTCTTCGCGTTACCGTGCAGGACCAGGGTGGCCGGGTCGGCGCCGGCCGCGAGCGCCGTGACGATCTCCCCGCCGCCGGCCACGTCGATCCACACGCCCTCGGACACCATCACGTGCTGGACCGCGGTCGACGGGAAGGCCTTGGAGGCGAATACCACCTGCGAGTCCGGCCACCGCGCCGCAAGGGCGCTCCGGTAGGCCCGGGCCCGCTCGCGCAGGGCACTCTCGACCACGACCAGCACCGGCGTGCCGTACTCCTGCGCGATCGCGTCGAGACGGCAGCCCCCGACGACGAGCATGCCGTCGGCGTCGAGCGACGTGCCGGGCGGGAAGAGGTCGACGAGCTCGTCGACGCCGGTCACTGTCCGGCCAGCTCCTGCGCCGCAGCCCTCGGTACGACCACGACGGGCACCGGAGAGTGTCGGACGATTTTGCCGGCACGGGATCCCAGGAACACTTGAGCCGCCGGTCCGACGGCACTCGAGCCGACCGTGAGGACATCGCCGTCGCGCCACTCGATGTCGTCCAGCGCCTCGTCCCAGTCCTCGCCGTACCCGATCACCACCTCCAACGGATGCGGAACGGGCTGCACGTCCTCGGCCGGCTGAAGAGCCTTCTGGGCGGCCGTCTCCATGCTCGCAGCCCACTCACGGACGCGAGCGTCGTCGGCGAGCCGACCGACGCCGGAGGTGTAGGGCGGGCGTGGGCTGACCGCGAAGGAGGCCAGGCGCACGGACGCGGACATCCGCGAAGCGACCACGGCTGCTGCCACGACCAGGTCGTCGGCCTGCTCGGACCCGCCGTACGCGACGGTGACCCGGGTGACCCTGACCTCCGGCCCGGCCCGAAACCCGCGGGTCGCCAGTGCGACCGGGTAGGGAGAGCTGTGCAGGAGCCGGCCGGTGACGCTGCCGAGCGCGACGTGCCCGAAAACCCCCGCAGTCGACGATCCCAGCACGATCACCGAGGCGTCGTGCTGCGCGGCGACCTCGAGCAGGCCGCTGGGCGCAGATCGTGCGCTGTGCACGGAGAAGTCCGCCGTGACGTCCGACGGCAGGTCGGCGCGGGCCTGGTCGAGTGCTCTGTGCGCGCGATCGTCGAGGAAGGCCTGGTACTCCGTGTCGATTCGGGCCATGCCCGGCACCCATGGCGCCGGGATGACAACGCACACGACCAGGTGCTCACCCGCCGAACGGGCCAGCATGGCGGCCAGTTCGAGCCCCGCCCGACCGCGTTCGTCGGGCGCGTAGCCGGCCACGATGGTCATGGCTCGACGTCCTCGGCCAGGCCGACGTGCTCGTGCCGACCCAGGTGCGAATGTGACCTGCCGTACACGAAGTACCAGACCATCGCGACGGCGACCCAGATGAGGAACACGTAGATCGTCACCGGTCGCAGGTCCTGGATGATCCACAGGGCGCCGACCACCGACAGGATCGGCGTCAGCGGATACAGGGGGACCTTGAAGCCGCGCGGCAGGTCCGGGTGCGTCTGTCGGAGGACGATCACCCCGATCGACACGACGATGAAGGCGACCAGGGTGCCGATGCTGGTCATCTCGGCCAAGAAGTTGATCGGGATCAGGCCGGCGAGCAGTGCGATGACGACCGCGACGATGATCGTGTTGGGCACGGGCGTGAGTGTGCGCGCGTTCACCTTGTGGAACAGCTCGGGGATCATGCCGTCGCGGGACATGGCGAACAGGATGCGGGTCTGACCGTAGAGCACCACCAAGGTCACGCTGAAGATCGAGATCACCGCGCCGGCGGCGACGAGGGTGCCGGGCCATTCCGAGCCGGTGATGTCCTCGAGGATCTGGGCGAGGCCGGCCTCCTGGCCGTCGAACCGCTCGGTGGGCTGGGCGGCCACCGCGATCAACGATGTCAACACGTAGAGCGTGGTCACGGTCAGCAGCGCGATGAGGATCGCGAGCGGCAGGTTTCGCCGCGGGTTCTTCGCCTCCTCGCCGGCCGTGGAGACCGCATCCAAGCCGATGTAGGAGAAGAAGATGATGCCCGCCGCGGCCGTGACCCCGCTGAACCCGAACGGGGCGAAGTCGCTGAGGTTGTCGGAGTTCCAGCCGGTCACACCGATGACGATGAACAGGATCAGCACACCGATCTTGATCATCACCATGATCGCGTTGACCGTGGTGGACTCGCTCGCCCCGCGGATGAGCAGGAGTGCACACAAGGCGATCAGGATGACCGCGGGCAGATTGAAGATGCCGCCCTGCTCCGGTGCCTGGGACAAGGCTTCGGGGATCTCGAAGCCGAACAGGTTGTCCAGCAGTTGGTTGAGGTACTGCGACCAGCCGACGGCGACCGCCGCGCCGGACACGCCGTACTCCAGCAGCAGACAGGCGGCGACGCCCATGGCAACGATCTCGCCCAGAGTTGCGTAGGCGTAGGAGTACGACGACCCGGAGACGGGAACCGCTCCCGCGAGCTCGGCGTAGCAGATCGCCGTCAGGCCCGCCACCACACCGGCGAAGACGAAAGACCAGACGACGGCCGGTCCCGCGATCGGAACGGCCTCCGACAGCACGAAGAAGATACCGGTGCCGATCGTGCCGCCGATTCCGATCGCCGAGAGCGGTAACAGGCCGATGGTGCGCTTGAGCTCACTTCGCTCGGTGTCCGCCCCGGTCTCCGCCGCCATCTCGGTGACGGGCTTGCGTCGAAGGATCTGCTCTCGTAGCGATGCCATGGCTCCTCCAGACCGGTGCGGGTCGCCTCACCGTCCGAGATCACGGTCGCGGGTGGCCAGACGGTAGGGCCGAGCGGGCACCGTCGGGAAGTCGACATGATGGCGACCCCGCGATCGTCATGAGGACACCGTGGCCTACGCGGGCCACGTTTGGGGGTGACGTCACCCGCCGGTGAGCATCACGCGAGCTCAGCGGAGCAGGCGCCGCTCAGGTCCCGATGTAGCTCATCACGTGCTTGATGCGCGTGTAGTCCTCCAACCCGTACATCGACAGGTCCTTGCCGTAACCGGAGTGCTTGAACCCGCCGTGCGGCATCTCGGCGACCAGTGGAATGTGGGTGTTGATCCAGACGCAGCCGAAGTCGAGCCGCCGCGCCATCCGCATGGCGCGACCGTGGTCGCGGGTCCACACCGACGAGGCGAGCCCGAACTCCACGCCGTTGGCCCACCTCAGGGCCCCCTCCTCGTCGGAGAACTGCTGCACGGTGATGACGGGTCCGAAGATCTCCGACTGAACCATCTCGTCGTCCTGACGCAGGCCGGCGATGACCGTCGGTTCGAAGAAATACCCACGGTCACCCACCTGGTGCCCGCCGGCGGCAACCTGGGCGTGCCCGGGGGCGCGCTCGACCATGCCGCTGACCCGCTTGAGCTGGTTGACGTTGTTCAGCGGCCCGTATGCCGCGTCGGAGTTGTCCGGCGGGCCGACGACCGTGCCCCGTGCCTGCTCGGTGAGTGCCTCCACGAAGTCGCCGTGGATGCGCGGTCCGGCGAGAACTCGGGTGGCGGACGTGCAGTCCTGACCGGCGTTGAAGTACCCCGCTCCGGCGATGCCTTCGGCCGCCTTTTCCACGTCGGCGTCGTCGAACACGATCACCGGTGCCTTGCCCCCGAGCTCGAGATGCACGCGCTTGACGTCGTCCGCTGCGGTGCGGGCGACCTCGACACCGGCACGGGTGGAGCCGGTGATCGACACCATCTGAGGGATCGGGTGCCGGATCAGCTCCCGGCCGGTGTCCCGGTCGCCGGTGACCACGTTGAACACTCCGGGCGGGAGGAACTCTGCTGCCATCTCGGCGAGCATCAGGGTGGTGACCGGGGTGGTGTCCGACGGCTTGAGAACCACACTGTTGCCGGCGGCGATCGCGGGCGCGACCTTCCAGACTGCCATCATCATCGGGTAGTTCCACGGCGTGACCTGCGCGACGACGCCGACCGGCTCACGCCGGATCATCGACGTGTGGTCGGTCATGTACTCGCCCGCCGACTTGCCCTCCAGCAGGCGGGCGGCGCCGGCGAAGAAGCGGATCTGGTCGACCATCGGCCCGATCTCCTCCGATCGGGTGAGCCCGATCGGCTTGCCGGTGTTCTGAGCCTCGGCCGCGACCAGGTCGTCGGCCCGCTCCTCCACGGCATCGGCGATCCGCAGCAGCGCCCGGCTCCGCTCGCTCGGCGTCGTGTCGCGCCAGGACTCGAACGCGCGCGCCGCCGCCTGCATGGCGGCGTCGACGTCCGCCTCCCCGGACAATGGCGCCTCCGCGAACACCTCTCCGGTGCTGGGGTCGATCAGCGGTGCCGTCCGGCCTCCGTCGGCCTCGACGGCCCGGCCGTCGACGAAGTTCTGCAAGATCCGATCGGCCATCCTGAGCCTCCTAGTCAGCGATTCGGCGGTGTGGCGACACTCATTCGGAGCTGCCGGTCGGGGTCGTGGGACGAGTCCGGACCGGGTGCGAGACGTCCATGCTCGAACCTCAGGCCGTGGTGCCGACCGGCCCGCGGTCGGACACCGCGGCGAACGCCTGGTCGACGAGGTCCAGCCCTTCGGCGAGCAGGTGGTCCGGGATCACCAGTGGGGGCAGGAAGCGCAGCACGTTGCCGAAGGTGCCGCACGTCAGCACCACCAGCCCGGCCTCGTGGCAGGAGCGGGCGATCGCCTGCGTCAAGATGGGGTCGGGCGTCTTCGTGCCCGGCTGGACCAGTTCGACTGCCATCATGGCGCCGCGCCCTCGGACGTCGCCGATCACCGGGTTGCGCTGCTGGATCTCGCTCAGTCTCGCCAGCATGACCTCGCCGATCCGGCGGGCGGCCGCGATCAGGTCCATCTCCTCGATGGTGCGGATCGCGGCGATGGCCGCTGCGCAGGCCACGGGATTGCCGCCGAAGGTGCCACCGAGGCCACCGACGTGGACGGCATCCATGATCTCGGCCCGTCCGGTGACAGCCGCCAGCGGGAGCCCGCCCGCGATGCCCTTCGCGGTCGCGATCAGGTCGGGGACCACGCCCTCGTGCTCGCTGGCGAACCAGGCACCCGTGCGGCCGAACCCGGTTTGCACCTCGTCGGCGGCGAAGACGATGCCGTTCGCCCGGCAGAACCCGGCCAGCGCCGGCAGGAACCCGGCA
>DASUYL010000245.1:0-2380 GCA_036377395.1 Jiangellaceae bacterium | reverse complement strand
GCGACGCGGGTGATCATCTCCTGGATGAGCACCGTCTTGCCCACGCCGGCGCCGCCGAACAGGCCGATCTTGCCGCCCTGCACGTAGGGAGTCAGCAGGTCGATGACCTTGATGCCGGTCTCCAGCATCTCGGTCTTGCCCTCGAGCTGGTCGAACCGCGGGGCCTTGCGGTGGATCCCCCACCGCAGGCCGGACAGGTCGAGGTTCGGGTCGTCGAGGCATTCGCCGAGAGCGTTGAACACGTGCCCCTTGACCTGGTCGCCGACCGGTACCGAGATCGGGCCCCCGGTGTCGGTGACCTCCTGGCCGCGGACCAGCCCGTCCGTGGGCTGCATCGAGATCGTCCGGATCAGGTTGTCGCCCAGGTGCTGGGCGACCTCCAGGGTGAGCCGCTTGGCGACGGTCTCCAGCGCGACCTGCACGTGCAGGGCGTTGAAGAGCTCCGGCACCGCACCGCGGGGGAACTCGACGTCGACGACCGGGCCGGTGACCCGGACGACCCGCCCGGTGGTGGTCTGGGTCTGGGTATCGGCGGTGGCGGTCATCGGTCTTCACTCCCTGCGCTCACGAGAGCGTCGGCGCCACCGACGATCTCACTGATCTCCTGGGTGATCTGGGCCTGACGGGCCTGGTTGGCCTCCAGCGTCAGACTACGGATCAACTCGTTCGCGTTGTCGGTCGCGGCCTTCATCGCGCGCTGCCGGTTCGCCGATTCCGACGCCGCCGACTCGAGCAGGGCCGCGAACAGGCGGGCGCCGATGTACTTCGGCAGCAGCGCGTCGAACAGGTTGTCCGCATCCGGTTCGAACTCGTAGAGCCGGTGCACGACACCTTCCTCCGGCACCGCGCGTTGCTCCTCGCCGCCGTGCTCGCGCTCGCCGGTGACCTCGTCCTGGTCGACGTACTCGACCTGCAGCGGCGCCATTCGACGCGCCGCGGGGATCTGCGTGACCATGTTGACGAAGCGCGTGTAGACCAGGTGCAGCTCGTCGACGGCGACGACCGCCTCGGGGTCGAGACCGGTGGCCGTCTCGACGGCCTCCTCGCCCTGCTCGCCCGCACCGGCCATGAACGACGCCACCAGCACCCGGGTGACCTCCGCCGCGTTCGCGTACGCGGGCTGCTCCGAGAAACCCGTCCAGGACGCCGTGACCGCCCGCTTGCGGAAGCGGTAGTAGTTGACGCCCTTGCGGCCGATCACGTAGAGGACCGGCTCCTTGCCCTGCTCACGCAGCAGCTTCTGGAGCGCCTCGGCCTCCTTGAGGACGTTGTTGTTGTAGCCGCCGGCCTGGCCGCGGTCGCTGGTGACGACCAGGACCGCGGCCCTCTTGGTGTTCTCCCGCTCGACCAGGAGCGGGTGGTCCAGCGCCGCGCGCTGCGCGAGCTGCGTCAGTGTCATGGTGATCTGCTCGGCGTAGGGCCGGGACTCGTCCACCCGCGCCCGCGCCTTCGCGATCCGGGACGTCGCGATGAGCTCCATCGCCCGGGTGATCTTCTTGATGGACTGCGTCGACTTGATCCGCCGCCGCAGCACACGGATCTGTGCCGCCATCTGGAGTTCCTGCCCTCTAACCCGCGGTCGAGCCGGACGGCTTCGGCCGGTTGACCTTGACCGACTCGCGGTCCTCGTCACCCTCGTCCATCGCCTCGACCGGCTCGTCCTTCGAAACGACCGACGACCCGTCCGACGTGGTGAAGTCGTCCTTGAAGCTCTTGACCACGCCCTTGAGCCGGTCGATCATCTCGTCGGGCAGCTTGCCGGTGTCGCGGATCTCGTCGAGGATCCCGCCCTCGTTGCGCCGCAGGTGGTCGAGGAACTCGCTCTCGAACCGGCGGATGTCCGCGACGGGCACGGTGTCGAGCTGGCCGGAGGTACCCAGCCAGATCGAGACGACCTCATCGGCCACCGGGAACGGCGAGTACTGGCTCTGCTTGAGCAGCTCGACCAGCCGCTCGCCGCGACCCAGCGCCGCAGCGGACGCGGCGTCGAGGTCAGAGCCGAACGCGGCGAACGCCTCGAGCTCGCGGTACTGCGACAGGTCCAGCCGCAGCGACCCGGACACCTGCTTCATCGCCTTGATCTGCGCGGCGCCACCGACGCGAGACACCGAGATGCCGACGTTGATCGCCGGCCGGACACCCTGGTTGAACAGGTCTGACTCCAGGAAGACCTGACCGTCGGTGATCGAGATGACGTTGGTCGGGATGTAGGCCGAGACGTCGTTGGCCTTGGTCTCGATGATCGGCAGGCCGGTCATCGAGCCGGCGCCGAGCTCGTCCGACAGCTTCGCGCAGCGCTCCAGCAGACGCGAGTGCAGGTAGAACACGTCGCCGGGGTAGGCCTCGCGGCCCGGCGGGCGGCGGAGCAGCAGCGAGATCG
>DASUYL010000244.1:0-8873 GCA_036377395.1 Jiangellaceae bacterium | reverse complement strand
AGCGTCACGTCGATGGCGATCCCGACGCGTTCGGTGAGCTTGTGCGCCGGCACCGCGACCGGTTGTGGGCGGTCGCTGTGCGCACGTTGGGCAACCCGGACGACGCCGCCGACGCACTTCAGGACGCCCTCGTCAACGCCTTCCGCAGGGCCGCCACCTTCCGGGCCGAGTCGGCGGTCACCACCTGGCTCCACCGCATCGTCGTCAACGCCTGCCTCGACCAGGTCCGCCGGACGGCCGCCCGCCCGGTGGTCACATTGACCGAGGACGCCGACGTGTCGTCCCCGGGGCCCGATCCCGGCACTCAGACGGCGCTGCGACTGGACGTCGTGGCCGCGCTGGCGACGCTCCCGCCCGAACAGCGGGTTCCGTTGGTGCTGGTCGACATGGAGGGATATCCCGTCAACGAGGTCGCCGAGATGCTGGGGTGCCCGGTCGGCACGGTGAAGAGCCGTTGCGCCCGCGCCCGCGCCCGGTTGCTCCCCCTGCTCACTTCGCACGGCTCCGAGGAGTCGGAGCGCGGGAACCCGGTGCACCCGTTGGACGTCCCATCCACGTCAGCCAGCGGACCAGGAGGTGAGCACACATGACCGGCGGCCACCTCGCTGCCGTCGTGCTCGCCGAGTACGACGAGGGCCTGCTGTCGGACCGGAGGGCGGCCGATGTCGCGTCGCACCTCGCCCACTGCCGGACCTGCACCGAGGCCCACCGTCAGCTCACCGAGGTCTCGCATCGCCTGGCCGCCGAGCCCGCGACGCTGCCCATTCCGGCCGACGTCGCCGCTCGCCTCGACCTCGCGCTGGCCGGCGAGAAGGCGAACGTGGCCGGCGCGAAAGCCGGTCCGGTGCGTAGCCGGACCGGGAATGTCGTCGGGCTGCGCCCGTGGCGCGCGAGGATGCCGACCGTCCTGGCCGCGGCGGCAGCGGTCGCCGCGGTGGCATTCGCCGGCTATGTCGTCGGTACCGGCTCTGGCGGCGACGATGGCGGCGACAGCCAGACGATGGTCGCCGAGGGCGGCGCCGACCGGTCATCGGACGAGTTCGGACAGCCGGTACCGAGAGCGGAGGCAAGTGACGACACGGCGTTCGAGGGGTCGGCCAGCACGCCTGAGTTGCTTCAAGACACGAGGACAACCCTGAGCGAGCAGATCAAGGCGATCATCGCTGCCGGTCCTACCGAGTCCACGGCCGGCCGTGCGCCCGCGGCGGATGCCGGCGATCAGGATGAGTCCCGCGATCAGCAGGACCCCGACCCGTGCGGTGCCACCTTGGCCGCCGACGTCGGCCGCGGCCTGATCGGAGCCGCGCCGACCGACCTCAGCACACCGTCGGGGATTCTCGTGGTGACCACCGCGAGCTCCGACGACGCCGTCCAGGGCTGGGTGGTCCCGACCTGTGACGCGACCGCTGCCGACGCCGTGATGATGGTGGCCGTGCCGACGGAGTGACGTCCCGACCGGGAATGCCCGCACCCTTAGGATCCGTTGTGCCAGGCAGGATGCAGCGATATGGCGAATTCCACCGAAAGCGCACGAAAGGCACCACGTGACCGAGGTCCGCAACGTCATCATCATCGGCTCCGGGCCGGCGGGATACACGGCCGCGGTCTACGCCGCGCGGGCTCGTCTTCACCCGCTTGTCATCGAGGGCTCGGTGACCTGGGGTGGTGCCCTCATGACCACCACGGAGGTCGAGAACTACCCGGGCTTCCGCGACGGCATCATGGGCCCCGCACTGATGGAGGAGATGCGCGCGCAGGCCGAGCGGTTCGGCGCCGAGTTCGTCACAGACGACGCCGAGTCGGTCGGCCTCACCGGTGTGGTCAAGATCGTCCGCGACGCCTCCGGGCGTGAGTACCGCGCCCGAACGGTGATCCTCGCCATGGGCTCTGGCTACCGCGAACTCGGCCTGGCCAACGAGAAGCGCCTGTCCGGGCACGGGGTCTCGTGGTGTGCCACGTGCGACGGCTTCTTCTTCCGCGACCAGGACATCGCCGTGGTCGGCGGTGGCGACTCCGCCATGGAGGAAGCCACCTTCTTGACCCGTTTTGCCCGTAAGGTCTATGTCATCCATCGTCGGGACGAACTGCGTGCTTCGAAGGTCATGCAGGAGCGGGCCTTTGCCAACGACAAGATCGAGTTTCTCTGGAACGCCAAGGTCGTCGACATCCACGGCGAGGACAAGGTGTCCGGTCTCACCCTGCGCAACACGCTCAGCGGCGAGCAGAGCACCCTCGCGGTCTCGGCCCTGTTCGTCGCCATCGGCCATGACCCCCGCTCCGAACTGGTCGCCGAACAGGTACGGCGCGACGAGGAGGGTTACGTGCTCGTCGATCATCCGTCGACACGTACCGAGGTCGCCGGGGTGTTCGCCGCCGGTGACCTGGTCGACCACACCTACCGGCAGGCCGTGACCGCAGCTGGCACCGGTTGCCAGGCCGCCTTGGACGCCGAGCGCTACCTTGCGGCGATCGACGACGCCAGCGAGCTTTCCCAACCCGCCGTAGCGCTGGCGGCGGCCACCGATCCCTACTGATCCCGGAGGAACCCGCTGTGGGCACCATCAGGCACGTGACCGACACCGACTTCGACCAGGCCGTCCTCCGGAACGACAAACCCGTGCTGGTCGACTTCTGGGCCGAATGGTGCGGGCCGTGCCGCATGATCGCTCCGGTTCTCGAGGAGATCGCCGGCACCCAGAGCAAGCTCGACATCGTCAAGCTCAACGTCGACGAGAACCCGCAGACTGCTGCGACCTACCGGATCACGTCGATTCCCGCACTGAACGTGTTCGCCGACGGCAAGGTGGTCAAGCAGATCATCGGTGCTCGGCCCAAGGCGGCGCTGCTCCGTGAGTTGGAGGACTACACGGCCTGAGCGCGTCGCCCGGCGCCGGGATTCGGCCCAGGGCGCTGCAGGTACGATTCGGCCAAGCCTGCGTCGAAGGGACGGCAGCGACCGATGACCGCGCTGCGATACCGGGTCGGTGCCACCGGACCGGCCGTCGCCGAGATCCGGGCGAAGCTCGCCCGGCTGGGCCTGCTCCACGACGGCGCCTCCGACATCTTCGACGAAGACGTCGACCGGGCCGTGCGGCAGTTCCAGCAGGAGCGCGGGCTGACCGCCGACGGCGTCGTGGGTCCGACGACCTATCGTGTCCTCGACGAGGCTCGATGGCGGTTAGGCGACCGCCTGCTTTCCTACGTCGTGGCCAACCCACAAGCCGGTGACGACGTTCTCGGGCTGCAGCGGCGGCTGTCCGAGCTGGGGTTCCATGTCGGCCGTGTCGACGGCGTGTTCGGTCCTCGGACCGGCGAGGCGCTGCGTGAGTTTCAGCGCAACGTCGGTCTACCGGCCGACGGCACCTGCGGTCCGGGGACCTTCAAAGCACTCGCGAGGCTGGCGCCGATCGTCACCGGAGGGCGGCCGGACAGCCTGCGTGCCGGCGAGGCCCTGCGTCGAGCCGGTAAGCGGCTTCCCGGCAAGATCGTGGTCATCGACCCCGGGCATGGCGGTCCCGATCGCGGGCATGTCGGCAACGGGCTCGAGGAAGCGGCCATCGTCGAAGACCTGGCCGCCAGGGTCGAGGGTCGGCTCGCGGCCACGGGTGTCCAGGCGTACCTGACCCGCGGTGCGGTGATGAGCGACGAGCTCGACGAGGTCAGTCGCGCCCGCTTCGCGAACGAAGCCGGCGCCAACCTGATGATCTCGTTGCACGTCGACGCGCATCCCAACCCGCTGGCCAGTGGGGTGGCCACGTATTTCTATGGCAGCGACCGACCCGGCGCCAACAGCGCGATCGGCGAGACGTTCGCTGGCCTGATCCAGCGCGAGATCGTGGCGCGTACCGACTTGGTCGATTGTCGGAGCCACGCCCGGACCTGGGATCTGTTGCGGCACACCCGGATGGCCGCTGTCCAGGTCGAGCTCGGATACCTGACCAATGACCGCGATGCCGCCAGCTTGGCCCAACCCGCGTTCCGCGACGTCGTCGCCGAGGCGATCGTCGTGGCCGTGCAGCGGGTCTATCTGCCGTCACACGAGGACGTGCAGACGGGCGCGCTGCGGCTCCGCGACTTGGCCGAGGCCTGAACGCTGCGAGCGTCGTCACACGATGCCCTCGGCCTGACAACTACGATTTGCTATCGGCCCCGCGAGGGTCCGTGCTCGGCACATCGGCTGGGAGGTCGTCGTGCATACGCCTCGGCGGCGGCTGGAACCGGTGACTCTGGACAACCTCGGTGATCTCCTGCTGCCGTGCCGAGAATGCGTGACGTGGGAGTTGGGACCGGTCGCAGCCGAACGGGCCGCCACGACCGGCGACCGGGGCTTGGAGAAGGAAGCCTGGGTGTCTGCCGTGCTCCTCGAGTGGGGCTCCTGCGGCGTGCTGGCGTACGTCGATGACGCACCGGCCGGGTACGTCCTGTACGCCCCTCCCGCGCTGGTTCCTCGGGCGGCAACCTTCCCGACCAGCCCGGTCAGTGCCGATGCGGCGTTGCTGGTGACGGCGCTCGTCCGACCTGATCGTCAGGGGGTCGGGCTCGGCCGGTCATTGGTCCACGCCGCCGCCAAGGACATGGCGCAGCGAGGCTTCCGTGCGGTCGAGGCGTTCGGCGACGCCCAGTGGGAACGGCCAGACTGCGTCCTACCGGCCGATTACCTGACCGTGGTGGGATTCCAGACCGTACGGCCGCACCACCGCTGGCCTCGGCTGCGGCTCGACCTGCGCTCCACCATTGACTTTCGCGTCGAGGTGGCGGTCGAGCGGATTCTGGGGACCGTCGTTCCTGAACCCGCAATGCGGCCAGTGTGACGCCGCGAGAGCGGCTCGACCGCGTCTAACCGCGAATCTCGTGGCCGTCCTCGCCGGGCGCGTCCGGAGCGATCGTGCTCACTATGCGCTCGAGATCGTCGATGCTGGCGAACTCGATCGTCACCTTGCCCTTGCTCCGGCCAAGGTCCACCTTGACTCGGGTGTCCAGCCGTTCCGACAACGAGGCCGCGATGTCGGCGAGCCGGGGGGCGACCGGCCGGGGATTCTGCTGCGAGCCACGCTTCGCCGGCGCGTCCTCTCCGAGTGCGACGATCTCCTCCACCGAACGCACGCTCAACCCTTCGGCCACGATCCGGTGAGCGAGGCGCTCCTGCGCCGCAGCATCGGCCAGCCCGAGCAGGGCCCGGGCGTGCCCCGCGGACAGGACGCCCGCGGCTACTCGGCGCTGGACGGCGGGCGGCAGTCTGAGCAGACGCAGGGTGTTCGTGATCTGTGGTCGTGACCGCTTGATCCGCGTTGCCAGTTCCTCGTGGGTGCCGCCGAAGTCATCCAGCAGTTGCTGGTAGGCGGCCGCCTCTTCGAGTGGGTTGAGATCGACCCGGTGCAGGTTCTCCAGCAAGGCATCGCGCAGCATGGCGTCGTCGTGGGTGTCGCGCACGATGACCGGGATCGTGCGTAGCCCGGCCTGCTGCGTGGCGCGCCATCGACGTTCACCCACAACCAACTCGAAGCGCCCGTCGTGCAGGGCCCGCACGACCACCGGTTGCAGCAGGCCCACCTCGCGGATCGACTCGACGAGTTCACCCATCGCGTCGTCGTCGAACGCCCCACGCGGTTGACGAGGATTCGGTGAAATCGCGTCGACGGCAACCTCGGCGAAGAACGCGCCGGCGACCGGCACCAGCGCGCGATCCCGCGCCGCCCCGTCGCCGTTGCTCGATCCGTTCGATGTTTCACGTGGAACATCACCGTCGTCCGGCGCAGCACCACGACCGGAGGAATCGGAGAAGAAGACGTCGACCGGAGTGCGCCGCGCGCCGTCGCCAGCCTTGCCTTCTCGTACCGGTCCGGTCGGTATCAAGGCTCCCAGGCCACGGCCAAGGCCACGTCGACGCTCGCTCACGGATTCTCCTTCGTGCTGTGTCCGGTCGAGTCCGTTGGAGGCGTGGCGCCTCGTTCGGCCATCTCCCGGGCCGCTTCCAGATAGGACAATGCGCCACTGGATCCGGGGTCGTAGGTCATCACGGTCTGTCCGTAGCTGGGCGCCTCGCTGATGCGGACCGATCGGGGGATGGTCGTGCGTAGAACCGTCTCACCGAAATGGTGCCGCACCTCCTCGGCGACCTGGGCCGCCAGACGGGTCCGACCGTCGTACATCGTCAACAGGATGGTCGTGACCGCCAACGCCGGGTTCAAATGTGCGCGCACCAGGTCGATGTTCTTCAGCAATTGGCTCAGACCTTCCAGTGCGTAGTACTCACACTGGATCGGGATGAAGACCTCATCACCGCCCACGAGGGCGTTGACGGTGAGCAACCCGAGCGAAGGCGGGCAGTCGATGAGCACGTAGTCGTACGACGCGTTCTCCGGCAGGCTCGCCAGATGCGCCGTCAATGCCTTGCGCAGCCGCGACTCACGTGCGACAAGCGAAACCAGTTCGATCTCGGCGCCGGCCAGATCGATGGTTGCCGGCATGCAGGCGAGTCCGTCGATGCCGTCCACAGCCACGATGACATCGCCGACGGCACGCTCCTCCACCAGCACGTCGTAACTGCTGGGAATGTCGGCGTGGTGGTCGATCCCGAGAGCGGTGGACGCGTTGCCCTGAGGGTCGAGGTCGATCACCAGCACACGGAGGCCGTTGAACGCCATCGCCGCAGCGATGTTGACCGTCGTCGTCGTCTTGCCCACTCCGCCCTTCTGGTTCGCGACCACCATGATCCGGGTCGATGTGGGCGCCGGGAACGGCTCGCGCCGGCGAGTCGTGACGAACACCGCTGCCGCCGCTTGGTGCGCGATGGGCGTGTCGGCGTCGGCAAGGTCGCCGGCTTCGCGCAAGCCATTCGTGACGATGTCCGCAGCGGTGGCGATCGGCGCCGGTGCCGTCGCGCGAACACGGACCGTCGCGTCGGCGGGAGTCGCCCGGACCTCAGCGCGAGCGTGGCCCGCGCCATCGTGTTCCGAACGTGTGTCGAGGTCCTCGGGCCACCCCAACCCGTCCCCCACGATGTCATCGGGCCCGGGTTCGACCGTCGATCCCAGCGCCGGTCGACCGAGCTCGGGCCAGCCCAGACCGGCCGCGACGGAGGACACCGTCATCTCCCACCTTTCCGCCGACGCCGTCGAGACACAGCCTCTCTCACCGGACGGCCGACTTCGATGACCGCCACTCGTGTCGGAGGGTCGACAATCCCACGACCGAACTCACACACCGTCCAGGAGACCGCGCCCATTGTCTGCAATGCGGTCGCAGCGTGCGCAACCTCGTCCACAACGGATGCCCCTTTGAGCGCCAGCAGCCGACCTCCTTCGGACAGCAGTGGGAGGGACCATCGGGCGAGTTGCTCCAGCGGCGCCACGGCCCTTGCGGTGACGGCCTGAACGGTGAGCCTTCCGGCGAGTTCTTCGGCCCGGGCGCGGATGACGACGGTGTTGATCAACCCGAGTTCGGCGACGACCTCGTCCAGGAAGCGGCTGCGGCGTAGCAGCGGCTCGACCAGCGTCACCTGCAGGTCGGGTCGAGCCACTGCCAGGACGACCCCGGGCAAGCCGGCACCGGAGCCCAGATCGGCCACCGATTGGCCTTCGAGCAGTGCCTCGTGCACCACGGCGCAGTTCAGCACGTGACGGTGCCACAGCCGTGGCAGTTCCCGTGGACCGATCAGCCCGCGTTCGATTCCCGGACCAGCCAAGAGCGCGACATACCGCTGCGCCAGCACAAGTCTGCGTCCGAAGACGGTTCCCGCTTCCGCTGGCGGATCATCCCACGGGACCAACCCTGTGGTTTCACGTGAAACCGAGCGGTCGCCCACCGAGGATCCTGGCTGGGCGGCGTGCCGCGGCTGCGGCGTGCCGTTCTCCGTCGCGGCCACGACCTCAGCGTGGCAGTACGACGACGTACCGTTCGGGCTCTTCGCCCTCGGACTCGCTGCGGAGGCCAGCGGCGGCCACCGCATCATGGACCACCTTGCGTTCGAACGGCGTCATCGGGCTCAGTGCCACGGGGTCGCCGGTGGATCTGGCTTCCTCGACCCGCTGCATGGCCAACGCGGTCAGATCGGCGCGCTTGCGCGCACGAAACCCGCCGATGTCCAGCATCAGCCGGCTGCGTTCACCGGTCTCGCGAATCACCGCCAGTCTGGTGAGCTCCTGCAGCGCCTCGAGCACCTCACCGTCCGCACCAACGAGCTCGTCCAACTCGGCCCCGACAACGGATACCATCGCCCGGTCACCCTCGACGTCCATGTCGATGTCGCCGTCGAAGTCGGCGATGTCCAGGAGCACCTCGAGATAGTCGGCGGCAACGTCGCCCTCGCGTTCCAGTGCCCGCAGGCGCTCGGGGCTCATCGTCGTCGTGCTCACACCCTCGGCCGTGCGAGCCTGGCCCGGATCGGTCTCGAGAAGCGATGCGGCCGACCCGGCCGGCTCCGGATCCGTCGTCGTATCCACGGTCTCTGCCGCAGCGGTCGGCCCCGCACTCGATGCACCGCTTCCCGGCGACGATGGTCCGCCGGACTCGGGCGCGTCGAGATACGGCGGCGGGACGGCGTCGCTCACGTCGAACTCCTCACACAAGGCTCGGGACCGGTCACCGCAGACGAATCAAATGAGGTCACTTCTTCTTGTTGCGTTGGGCGGCGTTTCGGCGTCGCTGGGATCGGGTGTTGCGCTTGGGCTGCTGGCGCACCGGTGGCGGAGGTGCTTCCTCGACGGCCTGGCCGACGGGAACGGCTTCGCCACGCTTCGTCGCCTTCGCTTCCATACGCCGGCGATGCGCTTCCTCGGCCGGCGTGCCCGGGGCCGGCATCCGCCGGATCACATAGAACTGCTGCCCCATCGTCCACAGGTTCGACGTCAGCCAGTAGAGCACCACACCGAGCG
>DASUYL010000243.1:0-10330 GCA_036377395.1 Jiangellaceae bacterium | reverse complement strand
GCCTGGGGGTCGAAACCGGTGGTCGGCTCGTCGAGGAAGAGCAGCTCGGGACGGCCGAGGATGCCCAACGCCACGTCCAGGCGACGCCGCTGACCACCGGAGAGGTGTCGTGACCGGGTGCGGCGCTTCTCGTCCAGGCCGACCGCATGCATCACCTCGTCGGGATCGCGGGAGTCGGGGTAGTAGCCGGCGAAGTGCCGGACCAGTTCCTCGACGGTCAGCTCGTTGTGGCCGCCGGTCGTCTGCAGGACGATGCCGATCCGTGCGCGCCATTCCGGTTTCGGCCGGCCGGGGTCGACACCGAGGACGCTCGCTTCGCCGCCGTCGCGATGCCGGAAGCCCTCGAGAATCTCGACCGTCGTGGTCTTGCCGGCCCCGTTGGGGCCGAGCAGGGCGAACACCTCACCGGTACCGACCTCGAGATCGACGCCGTCGACGGCGCGCGTGTCTCCGTAGGACTTCTTCAGGTCGCGGACCGCGATGGCGGTGGAGGCGTTGGTCGGGACCATGCCGTCGGTCTGCCGTCCCGACACGTCCGTGACTGCATCCGACGCGTCGCACCGTGATCGTCAGTCGGCGCACCGGGGTACCTTAGAGGGTCGATTCAGCTGCTCAGAGGCCATCTAAGGTAGCGGGGCACGGGAGAATGAGGCAGTCGCCCGATGTGGTGACGGTGGCCTCAGGACCACGCTCGTACATGTCAGAGACGAGCAGATGTCCGAGGAGTCCCGCCATGAGCATCACCCACGACTACATTGCCCAGGAACTGTCCAGGGATCGCATCGCGCAGCTGCGCGAGGAGGCGGCGGCAGCTCGGCTGGCCAGCCAGGCGATACGCCGGCCAAGGGGTCGGCCGGTCGCGAGGCCCTGGTGGCACCGCCTGGGCCGCACCGGATCGACCGCCCAGCCGCGGGCCGCGTGAACCCTCCGCCCGCGACCCCGGCACCTCCGGCCACCGTCAGGCCGACCCTGACGGTGGCCGGTGGCACCATGGAGCACATGCTCTTGTCGCCGTCCAGCCCCGGCATCGCGGGCCGTGCCGGCGAGCTCGGCCAGCTCCGCTCGGCATTGGCCGCGGCCCGCACCGGCCAGCCCGTGACAGTGCTCCTCGGCGGCGAAGCCGGCATCGGCAAGACCCGCCTGGTCGGCGAGTTCACTGCCGAGGCCGCCGATGCTGGTGCCCTCGTCATCGTCGGCCAGAGCGTCGAGATCGGCGGTGACGGCCTGCCCTTTGGCCCGGTCGTCGGTGCCATGCGCGACCTCGTGGGTCACCTCGGTGCGGACTTCGCCCTGGAGAATGCGGGACCGGGGCGAGGGGCGCTGGCCGGGCTGTTGCCCGAGCTCGGCGTGGCCGCCGGGCCGCCCGACGACGCGCGGGGGCGGCTGTTCGAGGTGGTGACGGTTCTGCTGGAGCGGGCAGCCGCGGAACGCACCGTCGTTCTCGTGCTGGAAGACCTGCACTGGGCCGACGGCTCGACTCGCGACCTGCTCCGGTTCGTGGTGCGCGCGCTCGGCTCGGCCCGGGTGCTCGTCATCGGCACCTTCCGCACCGACGAGATCCATCGCAGCCACCCGCTCCGGCCGTTCCTGGCCGAGCTCGACCGGGTGCGTTCTGTCCGCCGCATCGACCTGCCCCGGCTGACCCGGTCCGAGGTCGGAGAGCAGCTCCAGGGCATCCTCGGCAGGCGGCCGGGCGCCGACCTGGTGGCTCGGGTCTACCGGCGAAGTGACGGCGTTCCGTTCTTCGTCGAGGAGCTCGCCGGCGTCGAGCTGGAACAGCGGGGCGGAGCGTTGCCCGACTCCCTCCGCGATCTGTTGCTGGTTCGCGTGGAGAGGGTCTCCGACCGGACCCAGGACTTGTTGCGCCTGCTGGCCACCGGCGGCCTCCGGGTCGATCATGCGGTCCTGTCCGCGGTCGCCGAACTGGATTCGGTGGTGCTCGACGACGCATTGCGCGAGGCGGTGTCCGCCAACATCGTCCGGGTCGACGGCGAAGGCTATGCGTTCCGTCACGCTCTGCTGCGCGAAGTCCTGCACGACGACCTTTTGCCGGGAGCCCACGCCCGGCTGCACACGCGGTACGCCGAAGTGCTCGAGGCGCACCCCGAGGCCGTGTCGACCGGCTCCGCCGCCGCGGAGATCGCCCACCACTGGTACGCGGCGCACGACATGACCCGGGCCTTCGACGCCTCGTTGCAAGCAGCCGACGAGGCGCAGCGGTCGTACGCACATGCCGAGGTGCAGCGGATGCTCGAACGTGCGCTGGCGCTCTGGAACCAGATGCCCGACCCGGTCGCGGCCACCGGGGGCGACCGCGCCGACCTGCTGACCCGCGCCGCGTCGGCCGCCACCGACGCGGGCGAGCTCGAGCGCGCGCTCGCACTGGTCGACGCTGCTCTCGACGAGGTCGATGCCACTGCCGAGCCGCTCCGACGCGCGGATCTCCTCGAGAAGCGGGCGAAGCTGCTCAGCGAAGACGGACGGCCCGAGGCCACGGCCGTGGTGCAGAGCGCGCTCGAACTCGTTCCCGCCGAGCCACCATCGGACGCACGAGCCCGGCTGCTCCAGATGCTGTCATCACGGTTCCTGATGGAAGGGCGGATCGACCAGGCCGGCCAGGTCGCGGTCGAAGCCATTGCCGCAGCCCGCGCGGTCGGCGAGGTCGAGGCCGAGTTCCGCGGCCACAACATCCTGGCGCCGTCGATGGTGCAACTCGGACGGGTCGACGAGGGCCTGGCGACCTTCGACGCCGCTCGGGAGCTGGCCGGCGACGTTCCGCGGAGACTGGTCGGCTACTACATCAACTCCTCCGACGCCCTGCACCTGCTCGGGCGACACGCCGAGGCTGCGCAGGTCGCCCGCGAAGGCCTCGACCGGGCACGCGAGATCGGGCTCGCGCGCAGCCTCGGGGCCATGCTCGCCGGCAACACCGCCGAACCGCTGCTTGCGCTGGGCAAGTGGGACGAGGCCGAGCGGTTGATCACCAGGGCGCTCGAACTCGACCCGCCGGTCCGCCACGTCTGGCACTTGCTCACACTCCGAGCATGGTTGTCGACGTGGCGCGGTGACCTCGACGACGCAGCACTCTCCCTCGACGAGGCGCGCTCCCGGATGACGCGGCGCATGCCCGGGCCTCAGTACGAGCTGCCGCTGGCGCGGGTCGGGGGAGAGCTGTCCCTGGCTCGCGGCGATGCCGAGGCCGCCTGGACCGAGATCTCAGCCGCCTTGAAGGAGCCCCGCCAGGGCATCCCCGGCTACGACCTGCCGCTGATGTCCGTGGCGGCCCGTGCGCTGGCCGCTCGCTCCGGCAGCGGATCCGATGTCGATGCCGGTATCCGTCGGGTCCGTGCGGTCGTCGACGGCATCGGCGAATGGGGGCCGGCGCCGATCTGGCGCTCGGTGGTCGAGGCCGAACTCGCCGGCGGCGCCGGCGCCGATCCCGCGCCGTGGCGGGAGGTCGTCGCACTCGTCGAATCGATGGCAGGGCCGAGGCATCTGGGCGCGTACGCCAACTACCGTCTCGGCGCTGCATTGGCAGGCCGGGGTGATCGTGAGGCGGCCTGGGAGCCGCTGCGTGCCGCGGCCGCCATGGCCGACGACCTCGGTGCCCGGCTCGTGCGGCAATGGGTCGACGATCTTGCCAGGCGCGCCCACATCCGCCTGCTCGACGAGGTCAGCAGCCTGCCCGACCGCAGCCACGGCCTCACCTCGCGCGAGCGTGAGGTCCTCCGGCTGGTGGCGGCGGGCAGCAGCAACCGCCAGATCGGCGAAGCGCTGTTCATCAGCGCCAAGACCGCCAGTGTGCATGTGTCGAACATCCTGGCCAAGCTCGGCGCCGCCGGGCGGGGCGAGGCGGCTGCGATCGCCCACCGGGAGGGCCTCGTCGACCACGTGGCCTGATGGGCCGGGCGCAGGGTCAGGGTTCTCGCGGCGCCGGCAGTCAGCGCCGTGGTTCCGACATCGCCGCGTAGTAGGCGTTGGACTCCGGACGGTAGAGCAGCCACAGGATGGCCGCCGCCAGGACGATCGAGATCAGGTTCACGATCGTGCCGATGCCGGTGTTCTGGGTCAGCCCGATCAGAGTGAAGACGATGTTCAACCCGCCGAGCACCGTGGCGACGACCCGCGCCCACGAGCGGCCCTTCCGATTCATCACGGCCATCCAGATCCAGAGGCCGACCGAGATCAGGCCGATGATCACTGCGAATGCCGTGCCGATGGCCACGGCCGCGTCGAGTTCGTCTGCGGACAGTTCGGGCTGGTCGTCGGCGATCTGGTCGCGCAGCGAGTCGGCCTGCGTCAGTCCGATGATCAGGAAGATCGCCGACAGGGCGGCGCCGACGTACATCAACCGGACGGCGGTGAGCAACGGCGGTGGCGGCGTCGCCTGCGCGGCGGTCGCGCCCGAGGACTCGTACTGGAGCGGAGGCGGCGGTGGCATCGGCGGGTAGGCGGGCGAGTCAGCAGCGGTAGAACCGGATGGTGGAGCCGATGGAGGCTGGGGGCCAGGCGACGGTTGAGCGAACGGGTCGGTTGCCGGTTGGTCCGGAGGCGATCCCTCGGGCCGGTCGGCGTTGTCGTACGGGCCGGGCGGTGGTGTCGTACTCATGGGGTGAATCGTCCTTCCATTACGAGCGTCGTGCCCTGGACACCGGCGTCACACCCTAGGGCACGATTCGCTCCAGTGGAACGTCATGAAACACCCCTGGCCGCGACGGCGCCGTAGTATTCCGTCGCGTCCCTGCGATAGAGCAGCCAGAGGATGGCGCCGGCGAGAACGATCGACACGATGCTGACGACGACCCCGAAGCCCCTGGTCTGACTCACGTTGTACAGGCTCAGGACGACGTTGAGCCCGAAGAGGACGGTGGCGACGATTCGGGCCCAGGCAAGGCCACGTCCGTTCGCCCGAGCCATCCAGAGCCAGAGACCGACCGCGATGAGGCCGATGATCACACCGACGCCGGTCGCGACGTTGACGGCGCGGTCGATCTCGCCGCTCGTCATGTCCGGGTTGTCCTCGATCACCTGATCACGCATGACATCGCGGGTGGTCAGACCGAACAGCATGCCGAGCAACGACAGGCCCGCGCCGACGTACATGAGCTTCACCGCCGCCACGACCGATGGCGGGGCACCAGAGCTCGAGCTCGCAGGTACGTGATCCATGTCCGCCGGCAACCTGCCGTCCGGATCGGGCGGCGTCGTGCTCATGACGTGACCATCTCATACCTTGGCCACGTGACCGAGATCCACGACTTCACGGCCCTGGAACTGGCTGCGGCGATCGGGCGGCGTGAGGTCTCACCGACCGACGTGCTCGATCACACGCTGAGGCGGGCCGACCAACTCGGCCCATGCGTCGGTGCCTTCGTCACGCTGACCCCGGACCTGGCCCGCGAGCAGGCCCAGGCAGCCGAGCGGGCGGTGCTCGCCGCAGCCGAGCCCGGCGATCTTCCGCCACTCGTGGGTGTGCCATGCCCGATCAAGGACCTGACGATGGTCTCCGGCGCGCCGATCGGCTCCGGCAGCGCCGCCCTCGCCGGGACCGTCGCATCGGTCGACGACGGTGTCACCACTCTGCTGCGCGCGGCCGGCACGGTCATGGTGGGGAAGACCACGACGCCGGAGTTCGGGCTGCCCTGCTACACCGAGCCCGACGTCGCGCCACCTGCCCGTACGCCGTGGGACCTGGATCGCTCCGCCGGCGGTTCCAGTGGTGGCGCGGCGGCGGCGGTGGCGGCGGGCATCGTGCCGATCGCGCACGGTTCTGACGGCGGGGGCTCCATCCGGATCCCGGCGAGCGCCTGCGGTCTGGTGGGGCTGAAGCCGACCCGCGGACGGGTCAGTGCCGGGCCGCATGGCGTCGACGGAGCCGGGCTCGCCGTGCACGGTGTGCTCACGCGCGACGTCAGGGACACCGCGGCCGCGCTCGACGTGCTCGCCACAGGCTGGCCGGGCGACGTGTACGTGCTGCCACGGCCGGCGGCTTCGTTCCTCGAGGCGTGCGACCGTGATCCGCCCGCATTACACGTGGGTGTGCTGGTCACACCGGTCATCGCCGAGGGCGCTGTCGTCGATGGGGAGTGTCTGGACGCGGTTCGGGATACGACCGCGCTGCTCACCGACCTCGGGCATCAGGTGGAGGTGGCGCCGGTGCCGTTCCCGGCGGAGAGGTGGGCGGCGTTCGAGGCGATCTGGTCGGTTCTTGCCGCCGCCATCCCGGTGCCGCCGGGAACCGAGCACCTGCTCGTGGCGCTGACGCGCTGGCTACGGGAAGGCGGGAGCCGGGTCTCGGGAGTCGCCTATGCACGGGCGATCGCGAACATGCAGACCACCACCCGAGACACGGCGCGGGCCTGGGCCGACTACGACGTGATCGTCTCGCCGACGCTGGCCCGCGTCCCGGCGCGTGTGGGGGAGTTACGCAACGACGCCGATCCGGCCGCTGACTTCGCCGCGCAGAGCGCCTACACACCGTGGACCAGCGTGTGGAACCTCACCGGTCGTCCGGCGATGAACCTGCCGCTCTACCGGGTCGACGTGGACGGTGTGACGCTGCCCGTCGGTGTCATGCTCGGCGGGCGGCACGGCGGCGAGGCGACGCTGCTGGCGCTGGCGGCACAACTGGAGGCGGCGCGTCCATGGCGTGCGGTCCGCCCCGCGCTGGTCGGATGACGAGACGGGAACCGGCCGAGCCGCAGCGGCGGAACAGTGAGCCGGGGGTCGGGGTTGCTGCGGGAGATCCCAGGAGGTGCTGTCCATGTCCGAGTCCGGTCGCGACCCGAGCTTCGGCTGTTTCCTCGTCCCGAACGCGGCCGATCCCCTGCTCGACGCCGCGCGCGAGGTAGAGCGGCTCGGCCTCGATTACGTCGGTGTGCAGGACCACCCGTACCAGCGCCGCTACGTGGACACCTTCTCCCTCATGGCCGCGATACTCGCCACGACGACGACGCTGCGGGTCTTCCCGGACGTGGCGAACCTCCCGCTGCGCCCCCCCGCCGTGCTGGCGAAGACGGCCGCGACGCTCGACGTACTCTCCGGCGGCCGCTTCGAGCTCGGTCTCGGTGCGGGCAGCTTCTGGGACGCGATCGAGGGGTACGGCGGCACCCGCCGGTCACCCGGCGAGTCGCTCGACCAGCTCGCGGAAGGGATCGAGGTGATCCGCCGGATCTGGAGCGGCGAACGGAACCTGCGGTTCGAGGGTGACTACTACCACCTGCGCGGTGTCCACTCCGGGCCGGTGCCGGTGCACGACATCGGCATCTGGGTCGGCGCCTACCGACCGCGGTCGTTGCACCTCACCGGTCGACTTGCCGACGGCTGGGTGCCCTCCATCCGCCCCGGCCTGCTCGCCCGGTTGGCGGAGATGAACGCACGGGTCGACGACGGCGCGGCCGAGGCCGGACGCGACCTTGGCGATGTCTGCAGGGTCTTCAACGTGAACGGCACGATCACCGATGGCCGGTCCGAGGGATTCCTGAACGGCCCGGTCGCACAGTGGGTGGACGAGCTGAGCTCGCTCGTGGTCGACCACCGGGCGCAGATCATCGTGTTCTGGGCCGCCGGTGGTGACGAGCCCGATCAGTTGCGCCGGTTCGCCCGGGAGGTCGTCCCGGCCACCCGCGCCCGCCTGTCCGGCTGAAAAAGTGACGGCCGGCATTCGGGCTCGGGGCCGCTCGGTCAGGGTTGTGCAGTCGTCGCCGCTTCGTGATCACATGCCTGCGCACGCAGTGCGCGGTCCAGATCGGCGAGGCCTTCGACGACCAGCCGACGGGGTGCGGGCGGCACCTCGGCGTCAGCGAGCCATGCCCGGACCGTTTCGGCGGTCGCCTGGTCGGACAGGATCCGCGGGAACAGCCGCCCGACGATCGTCTTGGCCGTGTCGGTCGTCCGGTCCGACCAGACCCGGGGGACGGCGTCGAGGTACTTGCCGACATACGGCCGGATCAGTTCGCGTTGCTCGGGATGGGCGAAGCCCTCCACGGTGGCGAGCAGCAGTGCGTTGGGAAGCTCGTCGGAGTCCACAGCCAGCGCCCACGCGTCTTCCTTCGCGTTCTCGGTCGGCCGCGCGGCACGGGCATATGCGGCCTGCCGGCGCCCGGTGGCGGTGTCGTCGCGAGCGAGCTCCGCGTCGATCGCATCCGGACCGGCCGCGCCGAGGATCACCAGCCGGTGCAGCAGAGTCCACCGGAGGTCGGTGTCGACGTCGAGGCCGGGCAGCACGGTGCCGCCGTCGGTCGTCTCGAGCAGCGCGCGCAGGTCGTCGAGGTGCTCCGGGCTCGCGGCCACGGCGGCCCAGGCACGGGTGAATGCCAGCTGGGCATCACTGCCGGGCTCGGCGGTGCCCGCCATTCGGCGCAGCGCGCTCGCCCAGCGGGCCAGCAGCATCAGCCGGTCCGGCGGGTCGGCGTACTGATGGATGGCCGTCTTGGCCGCGGCGAGAACGGTCTGTACGACTGAGACGTCGGACTCTCGTTCGACGCCACCGAGGACCAGCTCGACGTAGTCCCGGGTCGGCAGTTCGGCGTCGCGGAGCATGTCGGTGGCCGCCGTCCAGCACAGGGCACGTGCCAACGATGAGGCGATCCGGCCGATTCCGCGGACCACGGTCTGCCGCGAACGTTCGTCCAGCCTGACCTTCGCGAATGTGAGGTCGTCGTCATTGAGCAACAGGAGATCCGGCTGCTGTTCGCCCACGAGCTCGGGTATCTCGGTGCGCTCGCCACTGACGTCGAGCTCGATGTGGCGACGCCGGACGATTCCGTCCGGGCCGTGGTCGTAGAGTCCGACCGCGACCCGGTGGTCGCGCGTGGTCGGGTGGTCATCGGCGGCGCTCTGCAGGATCGTCACCGCTGTGTACGCACCGTCACCGTCGAGTTCGACGACCGGGCGCAGCGTGTTGACTCCAGCGGTCTGGAGCCACTGCTCCCCCCAGGCCGCCAGATCACGGCCGCTGGCCTTCTCCAGGTGGGCGAACAGGTCCGAGAGCTCGGTGTTGCCCCACGCGTGCTCGACGAAGTACGCGCGGACACCCGCCAGGAACTCGTCGCGCCCGACCCACGCCACCAGCTGCTTGAGGACGGCGGCACCCTTGGCGTAGGTGATGCCGTCGAAGTTGACCTGGACGTCGTCGAGGTCGCGGATGTCGGCCGAGATCGGGTGCGTCGAGGGAAGTTGGTCCTGACGCAGCGCCCACAGCTTCTCGGACACGGCAAAAGTGGTCCAGGCCTCCGTCCAACGGGTCGCCTCGGACTGGGAGAGCACGCTGGCCCAGGTGGCGAACGACTCGTTGAGCCACAGGTCGTCCCACCAGCGCATGGTGACCAGGTCTCCGAACCACATGTGTGCCATCTCGTGCAGGATCGTCTCGGCCCGCCGTTCATGGGCGGCGTCGGTGACGCGGCTCCGGAAGATGTAGTCCTCGTGGAATGTGACGCACCCGACGTTCTCCATGGCGCCGGCGTTGTACTCGGGGACGAACAACTGGTCGAACTTCGCGAACGGATAGGCGAGCCCGAAGACGTCCTCGAAGAAGGCGAAACCGCGGCGGGTGACGTCGAAGAGCTGATCGGCGTCGAGATGCTCGGCCAGTGAGGCTCGGCAGAACAGTCCCAACGGGACCGTCGCCTTCGTCCCGGCGTACTGGTCGCGCACGACGTGGTAGGGACCTGCGACCAGCGCCGTGACGTAGGTGGAGATGCGCGGCGTCGGGTCGAACTCCCAACGCTGGACGTCGGGCCTGTCATCCACGTCGGCCGGATCGGGCGTCGGCGAGTTCGAGATCACCTGCCAGTGGGCCGGTGCAGTGACGGTGAGCGCGAATGTCGCCTTGAGGTCGGGTTGCTCGAAGCAGGCGAAGACGCGTCGGGCGTCGGCGACCTCGAACTGGGTGTAGAGGTAGACCTCGCCATCGACCGGGTCGACGAACCGGTGCAGTCCTTCACCGGTGTGCATGTAAGACCCCTGGGCGACGACGTGCACCTCGTTCTGGGCCCGCAGCCCGTCGAGACGGATGCGGTTGCCGTCGAACAGCGTGGCGGCGTCGAGCTTCTTTCCGTTGAGCACGACGTCGTCGACGGAGGGCGCGATCAGGTCGAGCCAGGTGCTTGCGCCCTTCTTGGCCCGGAACCGCACGGTGGTCCTGGACGCGAACGTCTTGTCACCGGTGGTGAGGTCGAGATCGATGTCGTAGGAGTCGACCACGACGAGGGCAGCGCGTTCGCGTGCATCGTCGCGGGTCAGGTTGGCGCCAGGCATGCGCCCGATCCTGGCAGATCCGTGCAGGCGCGCGAAGTCCGACATCGACCGCTGTGGCTGGCAGGATGGC
>DASUYL010000242.1:0-7240 GCA_036377395.1 Jiangellaceae bacterium | reverse complement strand
GTTCGACCAGGATCCAGCCGACCATGGTCGAGACGGGTGCTGTCACAGCGGCGGAGGCGTCCACGCCCTCTGTTCTCCAGAGCTCCCGAGCGGCGTGACCCATGACATCGTCGCCGACAGCGGTCAGGAACGTGATGTCGGCACCGAGGCGCCGCGCGGCCACGGCCTGGTTCGAACCCTTGCCGCCGTGGCCCGACACGAACTCGCCGCCGAGTAGAGTCTCGCCGGCAACGGGGAGTCGCGGAACTCGCATGGTCATGCCAGTCCCGTAACTTCCAACTACCGCAATCCGCATCAGTGCCCCACCAGAGTATGGCGATCATGGACAGGAGTTGGTCAGAGTGTGCAGGAGCCGATGGGTGCGGCGGCGGCTGCCCTCAGAACGGTGCGGGCGGCTCGTAGACGCCCCAGACCTCACGCAACGCGTCGCAGACCTCGCCGACCGTTGCCCGCGCTGCCAGCGCCTCCTTCATCGGATAGAGCACGTTGTCGGCTCCGGCGGCGGCCGTGCGAAGGTCCCCCAGCGCCCTGGCGACGGCGTCCGCAGGCCGCTCCGCCCGTAACGACGCCAGCCGTCGGGCCTGGCTCTCCTCGATGGCCGGATCGACGCGCAGTGGCTCGTAGGATTCCTCGTCGTCGGTCGCGAACCGGTTCACGCCGACGACCGTGCGGTCGCCGGACTCGATCTCCTTGGCGATCGTGTACGCAGAGCGCTCGATCTCGCTCTTCTGGTAGCCGCGCTCGATGGCATGGACAGCACCGCCGAGGTCCTCGACTCTGTCCATGAGGTCCAGCGTCGCCGCCTCCAGGTCGTCGGTGAGCGACTCGATGGCGTACGAGCCTGCGAACGGATCGACGGTGCAGGTGACGTCGGTCTCGTACGCCAGCACCTGTTGGGTCCGGACGGCCAGCCGGGCCGCCTTCTCGGTGGGAAGGGCGATCGCCTCGTCGAAGGAGTTGGTGTGCAGCGACTGGGTCCCTCCGAGGACCGCCGCCAGCCCCTGGACCGCGACCCGCACCAGGTTGACCTCGGGCTGCTGCGCGGTCAACTGGACTCCTGCGGTCTGGGTGTGGAAGCGCAGCATCTGCGAGCGCGGATCCCTCGCTCCGAACTCGTCGCGCATGACCCGCGACCAGATCCGGCGTGCGGCGCGGAACTTCGCCACCTCCTCCAGGAGCGTCGTGCGGGAGACGAAGAAGAAGGACAGTCGAGGTGCGAACTCGTCAACGGCCAGCCCCGCCGACAGCGCGGCCCGGACGTACTCGCGGGCGTTCGCGAGGGTGAAGGCCACCTCCTGCACCGGCGTCGCTCCTGCCTCGGCCATGTGGTAGCCCGAGATCGAGATCGTGTTCCAGCGCGGCATCTCCCGCCGGCAGTATGCGAAGACGTCGCTGATCAGGCGCAGCGACTCCACCGGCGGGTAGATGTAGGTGCCGCGGGCGATGTACTCCTTGAGCACGTCGTTCTGCGTCGTCCCGGTCAGCTCCTCCGGCGAGATACCGTGCTCTTCGCCCACGAGCTGGTAGAGCAGGAGCAGCAGCGCCGCCGGGGCGTTGATCGTCATCGAGGTCGAGACCCGTTCGAGCGGAATGCCGTCGAACAGTGTGCGCATGTCGTCCAGTGAGTCGATCGCCACGCCGACCTTGCCGACCTCGCCATGAGCCACCGGCGCGTCGGAGTCGTAGCCCATCTGGGTGGGCAGGTCGAAGGCGACGCTCAGCCCACCGGTCCCGGCCGCGACCAGCTGGTGGTAGCGGCGGTTCGACTCGGTTGCGGTACCGAATCCCGCGTACTGGCGCATCGTCCATGGTCGGCCGGTGTACATGGTCGGGTAGATGCCGCGGGCGAACGGGAACTCGCCGGGCCGGCCGAGGCTCCGCGCCGGATCCCAGCCCGACAGCGCCTCCGGCCCGTAGACCGGCTGGAAGGGAAGGCCGGACTCGGTGCTGGCACCGTCAGCGTTCATGCCGCACACGGTAGTGAGCCGCCGCGACGAGACCGGCGTGACGTCGGCCACTCGCCGCGTCACACGAGCTGGTGGACGGTGGTCTGACCATCCGCGCGGACGACGAGGAAGCGCTCACCCCGCGTCACGGTGCCCTTCACCGGGAACCAGTGGTGCCCGCGACCGAGCGGACCGCTGTGAAGCAGTTGTTCGTGCGCACGGTACAAGGAGTCCAGGCGGTGGTAGACCACCGTGACGTCGGCCGGGCGTCGCAGCGAGATGGCGACCGACCGGTCGGCCACCTCGACGCCGGCGGCGGCGACGATCCTGGATTCCATGCCGGGTGCGGTCAACGCCTCCTGGATCTGGGCAACCAGCAGCGGCGTGATCGGCGCGAGCCCGTCGACGACCCGCAGGGCCGGGTTCCGTGCCCGCACGGCGGCGACCAGCCGCTCCCGTCGCTCGCCGGTGACCGCCCTGCCCAGGGCGAGGACGTCGACCGCGCTGACGTCGACCTGGGTTCGTAACCGGTCGAGGTCGGTCTCCTGCCGGACCTGAAGGCCTTCGGCGCGAAGTGCGTCGGCGAGCCGGTCGAGGACCTGTGCCCGCTTCCCCACCAGCAGCACCCGACCCGTCGTCGCCACGAGACCTCCTCGTCCGTCACGGTCGACGAATGGGACACGATCTTGATGCCAGCACCCGGGCGGCCGTAACCTGCGTCTCGGATCCTGAGACGCGACGGCGCAGACCCGAAGCGCCCGAGGTCGGTTCTGGAGCCCGTCGACCGCACGCCCGGGCATGGCTCAGTCGGCCGCCGCCCAGGCGACAGCGGCGTCGCGCTCGTCGAGCGGGAAGCGCTCGAGCTCACCAGGGGTCATCCAGCCGAAGAGTTGGGCCAGGTGGATCATCCACTCGACATCGGTGACGAGAGCGATCCTCTTCCAGTGGGTGAAGTGCTCGACACCCATCTTGAGGTCCTGCCAGCCGGCGCCCGCGGAAACCCCGCCGAAGGCCGGGAACACCAGGACGATGCGAATGTCGTGTCCGTCGGCGAGTTGCCGTTCCACCGCCGGAATGAGGACGGTCGTGTAGTCCTCCGCATGGATCTCGCCGTCGGCTTCGAAGCCGATGACTCCGTCCGGGAGGTCGGTCAGTGTCCGGATCACGAGCGGCTTCCGTTTCAGTCGGGTGGGCCGCGGCATCGAGGCCGACGACGACGTGATGGTACTGGCGACGAGCAGGGGCGCGGCGGCCCGACGCCTCGGATCCTGGGACGGTCCCGGTACCGATCCGAGCCGCCCGAGCGTGGTGGTCGAGCCGGTAAACCGAGCGGGGCCTGGAGCGTCTTCATGGTGTGTCGGTCCACCGACACCCGTGGGAAGGAGAACCACGATGAGGCGACGGCGCAGATCGATGCTCGCCCTCGGCTCCGCCGCCCTTCTCGCCGGTGTGTTGGCCATGGGGGGATGTTCGGAGTCCGAGCCGCCCAGAGCCGAGACGTCGGCCCCCGAGGACAGTGCGACCGGTCCGGCGTCGGCGACGGCGATGCCCGCTGGTGACGGCGAGCAGATCGCCCAGCCGGCCGCTCCCCCGGCGGACGAGCCGACGGCGCCGGAGGAAGCAAACCGGGTGAGCTACGGATGGGCCGTGCCCTCGGACCAGGTCACGATCCCGCACCCGGCGCAGATGCCGGTGCCCTACCTGGTGGCCATCTACGTCGGCGACCACCCGGAGGACAGCACCCCGTACCAGCGGATCTCCTTCTACTTCCGAGAGGGGTTCCCTGAGTACAACCTGCAGTATGTGAGGTCGGTGCTCGGGGAGGGGACCGGTACTCCGATCGCCCTGCAGGGCAACTCGTCCCTGCGCGTGGGGTTCGTCAACGCGCAGGCCCACGACGACGCGGGCGCATCGACCCTGGAGACGGCGCCGGACTCGACCATCGGTTTCACGAACCTGAAGAGCTACGGCTCGGCCGGCGACTTCGAGGGGCACGTCACCTACGGGCTGGGGATACAGGTGGCTCCGAACAGTGACCAGGTGCTGCCGGTCCGCGCGGGTGAGCTGACCAGGTCGGACGGATCCAACGGCACGTACCACGTGGTCTACGTCGACCTCCAGACCGGCTGAACCACGACACCGGCGGGAGCCTGCCTCAGAGCTTCTGGACGGGTGCGTAGCGCAGGAGCAGCGTCTTCAGGCCGGAGTCACCGAAGTCGACGGTCGCCTGGGCGTGCTCGCCCGAGCCCGACGTGGCGATCACCGTGCCCAGGCCGAACGCATCGTGGGTGACGCGGTCGCCGGCCGACAGCACCGGTATCGGTCGCTCCGGCGGGCGGGCGCTGCGGCCGCCCGGACCTGCAGTCGTCCGGGTCGGACCCAGACCCGACCTCCACCGCGTCTGGTCGGCCTCCGTGCGCCGCCAGTCGACCAGGTCGGCCGGTATCTCGTCGAGGAACCGGGACGCAGGGTTGTGACTGGGCGCCCCCCAGGCGCTGCGGACCACGGCCCGGGACAGGTACAGCCGTTGACGCGCCCGGGTGATGCCCACGTAGGCGAGACGTCGCTCCTCCTCGAGCTCGCGAGGCTCGGTGAGGGCCCGCTGGTGTGGGAACACGCCGTCCTCGAGACCGGTGAGGAACACCACCGGGAACTCCAGGCCCTTGGCCGTGTGCAGGGTCATCAGCGTCACCACGCCGCCGTGGTCCTCGCCCTCGGGGATGTCGTCGGCGTCGGCCACCAGGCTGACCTGCTCGAGGAACGCCGTCAGCAGGCCACCGTCGGCCGTGGCGACCTCGGCGGCGGGCACGAACTCGCTGGCGACCGCGACCAGTTCGCGCAGGTTGTCGGCTCTCGTCTCGTCCTGCGGGTCGTCGGAGGAGGCCAGCTCGGCCAGGTAGCCGGTGCGGTCGAGGACCGCCTCGAGGATCGCCGCGGGGGGAGCGCCGTCGGCGACGACGGCGCGCAACTCGTCGATGAGCGTGACGAACGACTCGATGCATCGTACCGACCGGGTGGCGATCCCCGGCGCGTTCGCCGCATCCCGCAGCGCCTGCCAGAACGTCACACCCTCGCGCTGGGCCAGCGCTTCGACCACGGCCTCGGCGCGGTCGCCGATTCCGCGGCGCGGTGTGTTGAGGATGCGGCGCAACGAGACGGAGTCGTCGGGATTGGCCAGCGTCCGCAGATAGGCCAGCGCGTCGCGGACCTCACGGCGTTCGTAGAAACGAACTCCCCCGACGACCCGGTACGGCAGGCCGACCCGGATGAACACCTCCTCGAGCACCCGGGACTGGGCGTTGGTCCGGTAGAAGACGGCCACGTCGCCCGACCGGGCCAACCCGTCGTCTCCGAGCCGGTCGATCTCCTCGGCGACGAACTGGGCCTCGGCGTGTTCGTCGTCGGCGACGTATCCGATGATCCTGGGGCCGTCGCCGCTGTCGGTCCACAGCCGCTTGGGTTTGCGGTCGGGGTTGCGCGAGATGACCGCATTCGCCGCGGTGAGGATGGTCTGGGTCGACCGGTAGTTCTGTTCGAGGAGGATCACCCGGGCGTCGGGATAGTCGGCCTCGAACTGCAGGATGTTGCGGATCGTCGCGCCGCGGAAGGCGTAGATGGACTGGTCGGCGTCGCCGACGACGCACAACTCGGCCGGTGGGACCTCGGGTGTCGACGACGCGCCGCCGACGAGCTCGCCGTCGACCGTCCGACGTTGCCGGGTGCCGACCAGTTCGCGCACCAGGACGTACTGCGCGTGGTTGGTGTCCTGGTACTCGTCGACGAGGACGTGCCGGAAGCGCCGCCGGTAGTGCTCGGCGACCTCGGGGAAGGCCTGGATCAAGTGGACCGTCGTCATGATGAGGTCGTCGAAGTCGAACGCGTTGGCCTCGGTGAGACGGCGCTGGTAGACCCCGTACGCTTCGGCGACCGTCTTCTCGTGGTGGGTGGCGGCACGGGCCGAGGCCGTCTCGTGGTCGATCAACTCGTTCTTGAGGGTGCTCACCTGATGGCTGAACTGCCGGGGCGGGTAGCGCTTCGGATCGAGGTCGAGGTCGCGGCAGACGAGCGTCATCAGACGTTGCGAGTCGGCCTGGTCGTAGATCGTGAACGAGGAGGTGAAACCGAACCGCTTGGCCTCGCGACGCAGGATGCGGACGCAGGCGGAGTGGAACGTGGACACCCACATCACGTTGGCCCGCCGGCCCACCAGGGCGGCGACCCGCTCCTTCATCTCACCGGCCGCCTTGTTGGTGAACGTGATGGCCAGCACCGCACCGGGATGCACGTCGCGGGCGGCGAGCAGGTAGGCGATCCGACGGGTGAGCACCCTGGTCTTGCCCGAGCCCGCGCCCGCCACGATGAGCAGGGGCGAGCCGACGTGGGTGACGGCCTCCCGTTGCGGATCGTTGAGGCCCTCGAGCACCGACTCCGGGTCGGTGCGACGGCGCCCGCCACCGCCCACGGAGGAATCGGTCAGCGTCATGGGGAGGTCGTCGAAGTGGGCACCCATCTCGGTCATCGAGTCTAGGAGGCGGACGCGACACGCCCGTCACGATCGGCCCGACCGACGCCGTCAGGTCCAGAAGACGGCGACGACCACGTTGGCGATCGACAACAGGCCGATGAACAGGTAGAGCCCGTCGGGCAGCGTCGGCCGACGCCGGTTCGCCCAGCACAGCACCGCGACGGCCAGGGCGACGAGGAGCTTGACCCCCATCTTCGCCATGTCGAGGTCGCGGTCGAGTGAGTCGGCGCCCTCGGCCAGCCCGACGAGCAGCACACCGGTGACGACCTGGGTGAGCACGCCGTGCACCATCGCGGAGTTGACGTACCGCTCCCTGCGCGCCCGCAGCTGCACCAGCCAGCCACCCACGAGCGAGGCCAGCCCGAGGAAGTGCAGGACGAGGAGCAGCTTGTAGACGACCTCCATCGGCGCAGACTACAGACGCGACGGCGGGCCGCACGGGTCGTGGCCTCCTCGCACATGTGGCGGGTCCGCAACGTCTCCGGCACCGTCGAGACGTGCCTTTCCCGCCACATGTCGTGGGCGGGGAAGGCCCGCGGCACACGACGGATCCGCGACCCTCTTCAGACCAGCCGGCGGTCGGTGGCCCAACGGGTGAGCTCGTACCGGTTCGAGAGCTGCAGCTTGCGCAGTACGGCCGACACGTGGGTCTCGACCGTCTTCACCGAGATGAACAGCTCCTTCGCGATCTCCTTGTAGGCATAGCCGCGCGCGATGAGCCGCAGGACTTCGCGCTCGCGACCCGTGAGCCGGTCGAGGTCGTCGTCCA
>DASUYL010000241.1:0-6748 GCA_036377395.1 Jiangellaceae bacterium | reverse complement strand
CGCCGCGCTCATCTGGTTCTTCATGACCCAGATGCAGGGTGGCGGCAGTCGGGTCATGAACTTCGGCAAGTCGCGCGCCAAGCTGCAGAGCAAGGACACCCCGAAGACGACCTTCGCCGACGTCGCCGGCTGCGACGAGGCGATCGAGGAGCTCCAGGAGATCAAGGAGTTCCTGCAGGAGCCGGCCAAGTTCCAGGCCGTGGGCGCCAAGATCCCCAAGGGCGTGCTGCTCTACGGCGCACCGGGCACCGGCAAGACGCTGCTTGCGCGCGCCGTCGCGGGCGAGGCGGGCGTGCCGTTCTACACGATCTCCGGTTCGGACTTCGTCGAGATGTTCGTCGGTGTCGGTGCCTCCCGGGTCCGCGACCTGTTCAAGGAGGCCAAGGAGAATGCGCCGGCGATCGTCTTCGTCGACGAGATCGACGCCGTCGGTCGGCATCGCGGTGCGGGTCTCGGCGGTGGCCACGACGAGCGCGAGCAGACGCTGAACCAACTCCTCGTCGAGATGGACGGCTTCGACATCAAGACCAACGTCATCCTGATCGCGGCCACGAACCGGCCCGACATCCTGGATCCGGCGCTGCTCCGACCCGGCCGCTTCGACCGGCAGATCGCGGTCGAGCCGCCCGACCTCGAGGGCCGCCACAAGATCCTCCAGGTGCACGCGCGCGGCAAGCCGATCGGCGAGGACGTCGACCTGCTCGCGGTGGCGCGGCGCACGCCGGGCTTCACCGGCGCCGACCTGGCCAACGTCCTCAACGAAGCCGCCCTGCTCACCGCGCGGACCGACGGCAAGGTCGTCGGCGCCCGCGCCATGGACGAGGCGATCGACCGGGTCGTGGCCGGGCCACAGAAGCGGTCCCGGCTGATGAACGACAAGGAGAAAAAGATCACCGCCTACCACGAGGGCGGGCACGCCTTGGTGGCCGCGGCGTTGCACCACACCGATCCGGTGCACAAGGTGACGATCTTGCCGCGCGGTGGCGCCCTCGGGTACACGATGGTCCTCCCCGACGAGGACAAGTACTCCACGACCCGAAACGAGATCCTCGACCAGCTCACCTACATGATGGGCGGACGCGCCGCCGAGGAGCTCGTCTTCCACGACCCGACGACCGGCGCGGCCAACGACATCGACAAGGCCACCACGTTGGCGCGCCGCATGGTCACCCAGTACGGCATGACCGAGCGTCTGGGAGCGGTGAAGTTCGGCACCGACCGGGCCGAGCCCTTCCTCGGCCGCGACATGGGTCACGAGCGCGACTACTCCGAGGAGGTCGCCGGTCAGGTCGACGAGGAAGTCCGCCGTTTGATCGAGACCGCGCACCAGGACGCGTTCGACATCCTGGTGGAGAACCGCGACATCCTCGACAACCTCGTGGTCGCTCTGCTCGAGCGCGAGACGCTGAACAAGGAAGAGGTCGCCGAGGTGTTCGCGCCGGTCCGCAAGCGTGACCGCCGCCCGGCCTGGACCGGATCGGCCACTCGCAAGCCGTCCGAACGAGGACCGGTCGACGCGCCGGTCAAGGCCATCGAGGCGGTGTCCCCCAACGGCGACGTCCGGGCCCGCGCGCCGGTGGAGGAGCCGGTGTCGCAGGGCGCCGAGCGCACCGACAGAAGCTAGGCCGATGGTGGTAGCCGAGCCCGATCTCGCCCGGATCGCCGACGCGCCGTTCGACTATGCGAAGGTCGAAGCCGCGGTACGGGATCTCCTCGTCGCGATCGGCGAGGACCCGTCGCGGGAGGGGCTACGCGAGACGCCCGCGCGGTTCGCACGCGCCTACGAGGAGATGTTCCGTGGACTGCGTCAAGATCCGGCCGAGGTCCTGACGACGACGTTCGAGCTGGGCCACGACGAGATGATCCTGGTCAAGGACATCGAGGTGGCGTCCACCTGCGAGCACCATCTCGTCCCGTTCTACGGCTACGCACACATCGGCTACATTCCCGGCGCCGAGGGGCGGATCACGGGGCTGTCCAAGCTCGCCCGCCTGGTCGACGTGTTCGCCAAGCGCCCGCAGGTGCAGGAGCGGCTCACCACTCAGGTGGCCGACTCGCTGTGCCGCCTGCTCCAGCCGGCCGGCGTCATCGTGGTGGTGGAGGCCGAGCACCTGTGCATGACGATGCGCGGCGTGCGCAAACCGGGGGCGAAGACCCTGACCAGTGCGGTGCGGGGGCAATTGCGTAACCCCGCCACCAGGGCCGAGGCGATGAGCCTGATCCTCGGCCGCTGACACCCCTTCCTCTCCTCTCTGCAGACTGGACTCGAATGGAGGCGACACGCCGGCGTGTCGCACGAGTTGCGTCCAGTCTGTGGCGGGTGGTGGTTCAGACGAACCACGGCGCCTCGGCAGGATCCGCCGTCCAGCGGTCCAACCGGCGGTTACGGGCTGCGGCTCGTCGGTGGCCATCGCGCAGCCGCTGTGCCAACCGGGCACGGTTGTGCTGGAGATCGATCGCGGTGGCCCGGACCACGGTAAGGCCATGCGACTCCAGACGTTCCTCGCGGACGTTGTCGGCGGCATGCCGGCGGGCATCGCGATGAACGGCGCCGTCGTACTCTCCGACCAGTCCGGACTCCTCGTCGAGCAGGTCCGGAACGCCGAGCAGCACGCCGTCGGGATTGAAGACGGGACGGTTGACCGCCGGCCGCGGCAGCCCGGCGTCGACCACCCACAGCACGCGCAACCGGCTCTCCGGGCACGAGGCCGCGGCGCCATCGGCCAGATGCACCGCGGCGCGTGCGGTACCGACACCGCGCCATCCGGCGTGCCGGTGTACGTATTCGGTGACGGCCTCGACCGTCACAACCTCCGCCCGAAGCATGGCGTCGGCGGCAACGACAGCGTCCTCGACGGTCCGCAGGCGCATCAGGTCGAAGCACGTGCGTAGCGGAGCAGTGACCTGCACCCCACCGATCTCGACCACATCGGCGGGCGCCAGCGGAGCCCGGATCGGGCGGATACCCGCTCGTCGAATCCTTCGTTCGTACGGGAGCACGAACAGAACCGGTTCGAGCCGACCGAACCAGTTGCGCCCGTCGAGGTCGGTAGCGCCATGGAGAAACGCGGCAGCCCACCCACCGAGGACGCATCCTTCAGTCAGCAGGCTCACGGCCTCCAGGATGCGCTGAGCGGGTGCCTCGGGATCCGTTCCGGACCAGGCGTAGCGGTTGTGGTGGACATGCCGCCACGACGGGGCACGAAGCTCGTGATCGGTGACGGCGTTCCTGATCAGTGTGGATCTCCGGAACGCGCCCCTGAAGATGGCGTCAGGCGGTGGCTCCACGGTAGGAGCATCGTGAGGGCGGCCGGGCGGCGCCATTGGTAGACGCGTCGCTGTGGACAACTTCGCCTAGGAACCGCGGGATGCCCATAAGGCATCGGCAGACTGGACTCAACTGGAGGTGACACGCCGGCGTGTCGCACGAGTTGCGTCCAGTCTGCAGGGGAGGGGCGCTCTGATCTGCGGCGCGTACGCTGGCGCGCGTGAGGGTGCCTTCCGGATCCGGTCGGCCGGCGGCCTATGTGGCCGGCCTGCCGATGCCGGAGCGGTGCCTGGTCATGGGTGTCGTCAACGTCACACCGGACTCCTTCTCCGACGGCGGCCGGTGGTTCGAGCCCGACGACGCCGTGACGCAAGGCCTTCGGCTGGCCGCGCAGGGCGCCGATCTTGTCGACGTGGGCGGCGAGTCCACCCGACCCGGTGCGCAGCGTCCCGACGAGGAGGAGGAACTGCGACGGGTCCTCCCGGTCGTCCGCGAGTTGGCGGCCGCCGGAGTCATCGTCTCGATCGACACCATGCGCGCGGAGGTCGCGGCCCAGGCCCTCGACCACGGTGCGAGCATGGTCAACGACGTCTCCGGTGGCCAGGCCGACCCCAGGATGCTCCGGGTCGTGGCCGATGTCGGCGTTCCTGTCGTCCTCATGCACTGGCGCGGCCACTCGGCCCGCATGCAGGAGTCGGCGGAGTACGACGACGTAGTGGACGATGTCCGGCGGGAACTGCAGGCCCGTATCGACCAGGCCGTCGAGGCAGGTATCTCGCGTGATCGCATCGCGCTCGATCCGGGGCTCGGCTTCGCCAAGACCGGCAGCCACAACTGGACCCTGCTCACCCGCCTCGATGAGATCGTCGACCTCGGGTGTCCCGTGCTGGTCGGAGCGTCACGCAAGACGTTCCTGGGGCGGCTGTTGGCCGATCCGACCACCGGCGAAGACCGGCCGCCGGACGGCCGGGACGCGGCGACGGCGGCACTGTCCGCCCTGATCGCGCTGGCCGGCGCCTGGTGCGTCCGGGTGCACGAGGTTCCCGGCTCCCTCGACGCCGTCCGGCTCGCGGCGCGGTGGGGTGTCGAGGCAACCGGGACAGCGACGTGACGAGCTCGGGAGATGCCGACGTCCTCGCGGCGAACGCGGCGTTCTACGAGGCCGTCGAACGCGGCGACATCGACGCGCTCGAACAGTTGTGGGTCGACGACACGGCCGTGTGCGTACACCCAGGGCTGGCGCCGATCCACGGGCACAAGGCCGTCATGCGCTCCTGGGCCGCCGTGCTGGCCGCAACGCCCTACCTTCAGTTCGTCCTCACCGACGTGGTGGCCGAGACCCATGACGGGGTCGCCGTGGTCACGTGCACCGAGAACCTGCTGTCGGCGGCTGACGGCATGCCCGACACGGTGTTCGCGGGCGGGCACGCGGTCGCCACCAACGTGTTCCGCCGCGACGGCGACACCTGGCGACTCTGGGTGCACCACGCGTCTGGAGTGCAGCACCGCGACGGCTGACGGACCGGCCCGCCGTCGGTCCTGGCCGGGAGCTAGGGTCGGTCCCGTGCCCGACCGAATCGCGTTGCGCGGCCTGACTGCGCGGGGACGCCATGGCTGGTTCCAACATGAACGTGAGGACGGCCAGGAGTTCACCGTCGACGTCGTTCTCGGCGTCGACACGCGAGCGGCGGCTGAAAGCGACGATCTTGCCGACACGGTCGATTACGGCAGCCTTGCCGAACGAGTCGCGGGCGTCGTCGCGGGGGAACCGGTCCGGCTGGTCGAGACGCTCGCCCAGCGCATCGCCGACCTCTGCCTGGACGACACGCGGGTCGAGGACGTCGAGGTGACCGTGCACAAGCCGGAAGCGCCCGTGCCGGTGCTTTTCGGCGACGTGACCGTGACGATCCGGAGGGCCCGCACGTGACCAATGCCCCGAACCCCAACCTCGTCGACGCCGACACGTTGACCGGCGACCTGCGACCGCTGCGGCGCGCCGCGCTCGCCCTGGGGAGCAATCTCGGCGACCGGCTCGACTATCTGCAGGCCGCTGTCGACGCCCTCACCGACTCGCCGGAGATCCACCCGGTCGCCGTGTCCGCGGTCTACGAGACCGAACCGGTCGGTGGGCCGGCTGAGCAACCGGCATTCCTCAATGCCGTCCTCGTCGTCGACACGACGCTCTCGCCACGCTCGCTGATGGAGCGGTGCAAAGCCGCCGAGGATGCGTTCGGACGCACCCGCGAGGTGCCGAAGGGCCCACGCACTCTCGACGTCGACGTCTTGGCGGTCGGCCAAGGGGTCGTGGACGACGATGACCTCAAGCTGCCGCACCCGCGCCTGCACGAGCGGGCGTTCGTGCTCGTCCCGTGGGCGGAGGTCGACCCCGACTTCGCCATCCCTGGTCATGGCCGGGTCGCCGATCTTCGTGACAGCGTCGCCGACGGCGGTGGCGTCCGGCGGGTCGACGACGCCGTGCTCGAGTTGCCCGACTGAACCGCACACCGTGCGTCCCACGCGGGTAGGCACCCTGGTCTGGGTGGCGCTGGCGGCGGCACCGGTCGGCTGGTCCATCGGGCGGATCGTCGACGCCATGTCGGACGCACTGCCACCGGTGCCGTGGATCCTGCCGCTGCTGCTGGTCTTCCTCGCCGTCGTACTGTTCGTCGGCGCCCGGACGGTCCGCGGATGGATCGAAGAGCGTCGCTACGACAGCCGGATGGATGCATTACGGGCGGCACGGTTACTCGCCCTCGGCAAGGCCGCGGCCGTCTTCGGCGCGCTTGCCGCCGGTGCATACGTCGGCCTGGCGGTGCTGGCCCTCGACTCGCTCGCCGTGCCAGCCGGTCGGAACCGGGTCGTCCTGTCCACACTGGTGGCAGTCGCCGCGGTTGTCGTCTCGATTGCCGGGCTGCGCCTGGAGCGGGCGTGCATGGTGCCACCGGACGATGAGCAGGACGCCGACGGCGCCCGGCACGCCTGAACTGCTGGCCCGATCGAGGCCACGGCGGCGTGTGCTGCGCATCGGTGGCGGAATGCCCCGCTACGGTTCGGGCATGAGCCGAGTCCGGCACCGCCGCCGCCTGTATGTGTACCGGTTCATCGCCGGGTTCGCCCCGGTTGTGGCGGTAGGACTGTCAGTGACTGCGTTCGTACTCGACGGCGTATGGATGTCGGTAGCCGCGGCCGGCGGAGCCCTGCTCTCGCTGCTGCTCGGGCGGATGGTCTTGCGCCTCGACCGCCGGTGGCGGGTCGAACTGGCCACCGTACGGTCCAGTCAGGCGGCTGCGTATGCGGCCGAGCACGAGCGGTACGCCAAAGAGCATCACTCGTTCACCGTGCACCTCGTCGATCTCCTCGACGCGGCCGCCGATCGGATCGGTGTGCAGCGCAACAGGCTGGACTTGCTGGAGGCCGAGATCGCCCACCTGCGCTCGACCTGGACGACCCCGCCGACGCCGAGCAACGAGCTTGCCCGGA
>DASUYL010000240.1:0-11782 GCA_036377395.1 Jiangellaceae bacterium | reverse complement strand
CAACACCTGCCACCCGTGGCCCCTGACCAGCGGAGACGTCTGGTCGGGGCCACAAAGCTAAGTGGCTCGGAACCCCGCATGGCGCCCGGCGCAGGGATTGCCAGCGGATCCCCGACGTTCGGCGCCGGACCCCGAGTTCGTCCACCTGGGGACTGGTTTTGGGGCCCCGCCCGGGGGTAGGCCACCTTCGTCACTCTCGCCGGAGGAAGGCCCATGGCTCCGAAACGTGTCCTCAAGCCGCTGTTGATCGGCTTCATCACGTTCCTCATGACCGTCGTGACAGCGGTGACGGGGCCGGTATCCGCGACGGCTACCCCGGTTCCCGATTCGATGGCGTCGCTCGGCGACTCCATTACTCGCGGATTCAACGCGTGCGGGTGGTATGTCGACTGCACCAGCCGCTCGTGGTCGACAGGTAGCTATGGCCCGGTTCGAAGCCACTACCTGCGCATCGTCGCTGCGAACCCCGCGATGAGCTCGAACGCTCACAACGATGCGAGGAGCGGTGCCAAGGTCTCCGATCTCGATCGCCAGGCTCAGCTCGCGGTGTCGCAGCGGGTCGAGTACGTCACGATCCTCATGGGGGCCAACGACGCGTGCACGTCGTCCGAATCGACGATGACGACCGTCGATGCATTCGAGTCGCGCTTCCGGACGGCCATGACGACCTTGGACAGCGGCCTGCCGGGCGCTCGCATCCTCGTGGCGAGCATCCCGGACATCAAGCGGCTCTGGTACGTCGGCAAGGACTCCTGGGCGGCCCGTACCGCCTGGGACCTTGGCAACGTCTGTCAGTCGATGCTCGCGAACCCCCGGTCGACCGCATCCGTCGACGTCGCCCGACGGGACCGGGTGCAGCAACGAGTGATCGACTTCAATGCCGTCCTGGCCGACGTCTGCACTGAGTACCCGCAGTGTCGGTTCGACGGCAATGCGGTCTTCTCCTACCCGTTCACGCTCAGCTTGGTGAGCAGGTGGGACTACTTCCACCCCAATACGGCCGGTCAGACCGTACTCGCGGACGTCACCTACCGAGCCGGATACGGCTGGTGATCCCCGATCGGTTCGGGGCCCTGACGTCGCCGCTGGTGGGTGCGGAGTCCCCGTGACTGCATGACGTCACCGACCAGATCGCAACGGTCACGAGACTGACGGTGTTCCGGACCAGCGAACCTGCCGTCACGCGACGAGCCGCCGGCCGGCGGGCAGGGCACGGTAGGACGCACGGTAGGACGCACGGTAGGACCGTCGGCCGGCGGGGAGGGTCGTTCGCCCCTACCCGCGCGTCCGGTGGCAGGAGACGCTTGTTACGGAGAGGGACCGAGTCGTGAGCGGCATGACAGGCGCACCGACGGCGCTGCGGTTCGTGGCGTTCGGCCTGACGTTGCTGTTCGCCGTTTTCGGAACCGCGTTCATCGTCGGTTCGACCATGATGGACCCCGGTGGGGTCCCCGCCGTCGTGCTCTCGGTGTCGTGGTTCGTTCCCATGATCGTCCTTGTCGTCCTCGCGCTTCGGCGCCCGGATGCCGCGACCAGGGTGCTGACGGTCGTGGTGGCTCTCGGGGCCGTGTTCGTCGTGCTCGACGCGCTGTTCGGCCTCGTGCCCGCGGACGAGATCGGTCCCGTCGCCTCGATCACCGTGTTCGCAGTCGCCGTGGCCCTTGGTTTCCTGGGTCTGCATCGACCCGCCCGCGCGGGCGGGCTCCTGTTGCTCGTGGGTACGGCCAACCTCGTCGGTGTCTTCGTCACGATGCTCGAGTCCGGGACCGGCCCGCCGGACGCGACGCTCGGCGGTTCCTCTTCCGTGGTCGCCGTCCCGGTCCTGATCATCGGCGGTCTGCTCTTGCTCGCGGCGTCCCGGAAGCCAGGGCCGAACCACGACGCGCGCGACGGCACCGGTCGGGCGGACCGGGTCGGATCGGCCCGCTGAGTCCGCCGCGGGCTGATGACGCGGCTGGTCACGACCGGATCGGAAGCGACTCCCGGGTGGCGTGCCGGTGGCGCCACAATGCATACGCACCGGCCCACGAGACCGCGACGAGTCCGGCGCATATCGCCTGGACCAGGCCCGCGTAGCGCTCGGGGTAGAGCACACCCTCGATGTAACGGTCGACGAAACCTACGGTAAGGCCGGCTTCCCCCGCCCGCCGTCGTGACCAGTCCTCGGCCCACGTCAGCGGGCACTCGACCTGGCCCACGACGATTGCCAGACCCCAGGCGGCAGCTAGAAGGTGCGGCCAGATCGCGCGGGGCCATCCCCACGCCAGAAAACCGCCGAGGACGACATAGGCGACGAACACGAAGTGCAGCCCGAGGATCACCGTCGTCAGCACGTCGTACGGCATCGGCGTCACCTCCGGGCACTTCGTGTGGTGCCGGTGAACGGATTATCCCGCCGGTCCGCGCGGTTGGTACCCTCGTCTGCGGCTCGCCCCAATAGCTCAGTCGGCAGAGCGTCTCCATGGTAAGGAGAAGGTCTACGGTTCGATTCCGTATTGGGGCTCCGACCGGTACCGTCACCCGCGGCGCCGGGGAACAGGCGGGGTAGCTCAGGTGGTTAGAGCAAACGGCTCATAATCGTTGTGTCGCGGGTTCGAGTCCCGCCCCCGCTACGTACCGAGCCAGACTGCCCACCGAGCCGTCGGCCGCGACGTTCTCCCGATTCGGAGGACGCCGACCTGGTCGACTACCCTTGTCGGGTTTGTACCCTGACCGACCGTTGAGAGGCACCCGTGGCCGCCAAGAGCGCCGACATCCGCCCCAAGATCACCATGGCCTGCACGGAGTGCAAGGAGCGCAACTACATCACCAAGAAGAACCGTCGGAACGACCCCGACCGACTCGATCTGAAGAAGTACTGCCCGCGCTGCCGTCGGCACACCACCCACCGCGAGACCCGCTGACCCGACGAGCGTCATCGCCTGCGGGTAGCGTCGCGGCATGCCGATCGAACCCTCCGCAGCCGGGCGGGACTACCCGACGCAGGCGTACGAAGTCAGCCGGGAGAAGATCCGCGAGTTCGCCGACGCGATCGGCGACGCCAACCCCGTCTACCGCGACGCCGAGGCGGCGAGGGCCCTCGGCCATGCCGAGGTGATCGCTCCACCGACCTTCGCGATGATTCCGGTGCTCCGCGGCTTCGACATGCTCATGGACGATCTCGGCATCGACTACGCCCGGGTCATCCATGCCGGCCAGCGTTTTCTCCACGTCCGCCCGATCCGGGCCGGCGACCAGCTGCGGACGACGACGACGCTGGACTCCGTGCGGTCCGTCGGCGGCAACGACCTGATCGGCATTCGCTGCGAGGTGGAGTCCGGCTCCGGTGAGAGCGTCTGCACGGCGACGGCGTCGCTGTTGGTCCACGAGGGCGGAAGCGACGGTGACTGAGGTCGGAGCGATCCTGCCCGAGCGTGAGTTCCGCGTCACCCGGCAGGACCTCGTTCGTTATGCGGGCGTCGCCGGTGACTTCAACCCGATTCACTGGAGCGACCGCGTGGCGGCGAGCGTCGGCCTGCCCGGCGTGATCGCTCACGGGATGCTGACCATGGCGTTGGCCGCCCGGCTGCTGACCGACTGGGCCGGGGATCCGGCCGCGGTGGTCGAGTACGGGGTCCGATTCGCGCGGCCCGTGGTCGTACCGGACGACGACCGGGGCGTCGCGGTGGGCGTCGGTGGTGTGGTGAAGGAGATCCGCGACGACGGGCTCGTCGGGATCGAGGTCACCGTCCGGGTCGGCGACGAGAAGGTGCTGACCCAGGCGCGCGCAGTCGTCCGCCCGCCGTCCGACGGCTGATGGGCTCGGCCCAGCACTCGCCCGACGACGTCTGGGCACGTCCGCTGCTTCGGTCGCGCAATGCCGTGGCCGCGGTCTTCGCACTCAACGGGCTCGCCATCGCCAACTGGATCAGCCGCGTCCCGGCGATCCGCGACGACCTGGACCTGACTCCGGGGCAGGTGGGCCTGCTCCTGTTGGCGATGTCCATCGGGGCCGTCATCGCGCTGCCGTCGGCGGGCGCGATCGTGTTGCGGATCGGTCCGGCCAGGGCCGTGGCGGCCGGCGGCATCGCTGCCTGCACCGGCATGGTCGTCGTCGGCGTGGGCGGTGGCGCCATCGGCAGCGCCGCCGTGGTCGCCGCCGGACTGTTCGCATTCGGCGCGGGATCCGGCGTGTGGGACGTTGCCATGAACGTCGAAGGAGCAGATGTCGAGCGGTGCCTGGAGCGGACGATCATGCCGAGGTTCCACGCGGCGTTCAGCCTCGGCACCGTCGCCGGCGCCGGCACCGGTGCGCTCGCGGCAGCCGCGAGCCTGCCGCTCCACGTACACCTGCCGGCGGCGGCAGCGCTCATCCTCACCGGCGTCCTCGTGTCGGTCCGCTTCTTCACGCCGGTCACGCCCGTGGCCAGCGCGGCAGCCGCGGCCGACCGTCGCCACCCGTTGGCGGCCTGGCGCGAACGCCGCACGCTGCTGATCGGCCTCATGGTGATGGCGGCCGCGCTGGTCGAGGGCACCGCCAACGACTGGCTCGCACTTGGACTCGTCGACGGGTACGGCACCAGCCACGCCGTCGGCGCCGCCGGCTTCGCCGTGTTCGTCGCGGCCATGACCGCTGGCCGGGTCGCGGGCACCTGGCTCCTCGACCGGCACAGCCGGGTGGTGGTGCTGCGCTCGTGCACTGGCATGGCGATCGCGGGAGTGGTGGTCTTCGTGCTGGGCGGCTCGCTTCCACTCGCGCTGGTCGGTGCCGTGCTGTGGGGACTCGGTTCTTCACTGGGCTTTCCGGTCGGTATGAGCGCTGCTTCCGACGATCAGCGATACGCGGCTGCGCGGGTCAGCGTCGTCGCATCGATCGGGTACACGGCCTTCCTGGCCGGGCCGCCATTGATCGGGCTGCTCGGCGACCGGGTCGGTGTGCTGCGAGCTTTGCTCGTGATCCTGGTGGCGATGGTGCTCAGCTTTGCCGTCACCGGCGCAGCGAGGCCGCTGCCCGTGGTCGCCCCGACCCGCGACTAGCGTTCAGTCTCGTGTCCGACCTCCGGCTGAACGTCCGTCTCGCCGATCTGACGACGCTGCGACTCGGCGGTGCGGCGGCCCGACTGGTCGAGGCACCGACGTCGACAGCACTGGTCGAGTCGGTTCGCGAGTGCGACGAGCGCGGGGAAGCGGTGCTGGTCCTGTGCGGCGGCTCCAACGTCGTCGTCGCCGACGAGGGGTTCGAGGGGACCGTCGTCCTGGTCGCGTCCCGCGGGGTCGAGGTCGACAACGCCGGATGCGACCCCGACGACCTCGCCGCCTGCGGAGGTGTGGTCGTGACGGCCGCTGCCGGCGAGGCGTGGGACGACCTGGTGGCGCGTGCCGTCGACGAGGGCTGGTCCGGTGTCGAAGCGCTGTCGGGCATCCCAGGTGCCGTCGGGGCGACGCCGATGCAGAACGTGGGTGCGTACGGCCAGGAGGTTGCCGAGACCATTTGGTCGGTGCGGACCTACGACCGGGTCGACAAGACTGTCCGCACCTACGCCAACGCGGAGTGTGGTTTCGGCTACCGGACCAGCCGGTTCCGGGGCAACGCCCGCTATGTCGTCCTCGAGGTGAGCTACCAGTTCGCTCAGGGCGTCCTCGCGGCTCCGGTGCGGTACGCGGAACTGGCTCGGACGCTCGGCATCGGAATTGGGGAGCGTGCGCCCGCCGCCGAGGTGCGTGCGGCCGTCATCGCCTTGCGGCGTCGCAAGGGAATGGTCCTCGACGAGACCGACCACGACACGTGGAGCGCAGGGTCGTTCTTCACCAATCCGGTACTCGACGCCGCAGCAGCGGCGGCCCTGCCCGTGCAGGCGCCGCGCTGGCCCGCGGCCGGCGGCCGGGTCAAGACCAGTGCAGCCTGGCTGATCGAACAGGCGGGGTTCTCGCGCGGCTACGAGGGCGCCGGCGGCCGCGTCGCGCTCTCCGGCAAGCACACGCTGGCCTTGACCAACAGGGGTGGCGCGAGCACTTCGGACCTGCTCGATCTCGCCCGGGAGGTCCGGGACGGCGTGCGGACCGCCTTCGACATCGAACTCGTCCCCGAGCCGGTCCTGGTCGGATGCTCCCTGTAGAACGACAGGGAGTGAGGACCTCGCATCCACCGCAAGGCCACCGCAGTCGACCCTGGTCACGCCGGCAGCCATCCCAGCCCTTCCAGCACCCTCGGTTGACGGCATCTGGTTGCCACGGAACGAAGGTCTGACAGGGCCGATGACGACGTCCGCGACCGGCGCGAGGACGCGCTGTCGGTACTGCTGGTATGTCGCGACGAGGATGGAGCCGGTTGCGACCGGCGACGCCGAGGGTGAACGCGGTCTGCGAGCAGCGTGCCGACAACCCGATCACTACCGCGGCCAGACGCGTACGAGGCAGGACGGCAGAACCACCACAAGCATCTCGGCAGATCAACCACAGATCAACTCTTGCAACAGCCGCCCGATCGAGCCGCACCGGCCGCCTCCGACCCGGCGTTTACCCAGGTCAGAAGCCGGGTCAAGCCCGGTGGGGCGGAACTTGAACCCGCGACGCAGGGATGACGAGTCACCCACCAGGGACGACGGGAGCAGCGAGCCAGGCGTCGATACCCGCTGAGAGGCGGTCCCTGACCTCGGCCGGAGCCGCCGACCGCGCGACCGACGTCCGGGCGAGCGCAGCCAACTCGGTATCGGTGAAGCCGTGCGCCGAGCGGGCGATCTCGTACTGGTCGACGAGCCGGCTGGCGAACAGCAACGGGTCGTCGGCCCCGAGGGCCACGCGCGCACCCGCTTCGACGAGTTGGCGAAGGGGCACGTCCGAGGTCTTCGGATAGACGCCGAGCGCCACGTTCGACGCCGGGCAGACCTCGAGGGTCACCCCGGCGTCGACGACACGGGCCAGGACCACAGGATCCTCCCCGGAACGGACGCCGTGCCCGAGCCGGCTCGCGCCGAGTGAGTCGAGGCACGCGCGAACGCTGTCGGCACCGCGAAGCTCGCCGCCGTGCGGTACCGAGAGCAGGCCGGCGGCGGCCGCGATCCGGAACGCGGGTGCGAAGGCGTCGACGTCGCCGCGGCGCTCGTCGTTGGACAGACCGAACCCGACGACGCCACGACCCGCGTACTGAGCGGCCAGCCGGGCCAGGGTCCGGGCGTCGAGTGGATGACGCGTCCGGTTCGCGGCCACGACCACGGCGATCCCCACACCGGTCGAGTCCGCTGCCGACCGGGCGGCGTCGAGCACCAGGTCGGTGAACGCCGTGATCCCGCCGAAGCGCCCTGCGTACCCGGACGGGTCGACCTGGATCTCCAGCCAGCCCGATCCTTCCACTGCCTCGTCCTCGGCGGCCTCGAGCAACAGGCGTCGCAGATCGTCCTCGCCGCGCAGGACCGACCGCGCGATGTCGTAGAGCCGCTGGAAGCGGAACCAGCCCTTCTCGTCGGTCGCCGACAGCCGGGGTGGCCAGTCCTCCACGAGCGCATCGGGCAGGCCAACGCCGTGCTTCGCGGCGAGCTCCACCAGCGTCGAGTGGCGCATCGACCCGGTGAAGTGCAGGTGCAGATGCGCCTTCGGCAGCGCCTTCAGGTCGCGCGGCACCGTCAGTGCGCAAGCAGCCGCTGGAGCCGGGACACACCCTCGGCCAGGTCGTCGTCACCGAGCGCGTAGGACAACCGGAGGTAGCCGCTGGGCCCGAACGCCTCTCCCGGCACGACCGCGACCTCGGCCTCGTCGAGGATGAGCTCGGCCAATTGCGCGCTCGTCATCGGTCTCCGACCGGCGATCTGCCGGCCGAGAACGCCCTGCACCGACGGATACGCATAGAACGCACCCTCGGGTTCGGGACACACGACACCGTCGATCTCACTGAGCATCGCAACCATTGCAAGCCGGCGCCGGTCGAACGCCGCGCGCATCATCGCGACCGCGGACAGGTCACCGGTGACCGCGGCCAGCGCGGCCCGCTGGGACACGTTCGCGACGTTGGACGTCGCGTGCGACTGCAGGTTTGTGGCGGCGCCGACGATGTCACGGGGGCCGATCAGCCAGCCCACCCGCCAACCGGTCATGGCATAGGTCTTCGCGACGCCGTTGACGACGACACACGTCTGGGCCAGTTCGGGAACCTCCACCGGCATGGACGAGAACTCGGCGCCGCCGTAAGTGAGGTGCTCGTAGATCTCGTCGGTGACGACCCACAGCCCGTTCTCGTGTGCCCACCTCCCGATCCCCGCCGTTTCCTCCCGGCCGTAGACCGCACCGGTCGGGTTGGATGGAGAACAGAACAGCAGTGCCTTCGTCCGCGGGGTGCGCGCCCGGTCCAGTTGGTCGACCGTGACCCGGTATCCGGACGTCTCGTCGGACACGACGGCGACCGGGACACCTCCGGCGAGGCGGATCGACTCCGGGTAGGTCGTCCAGTAGGGGGCGGGCAGCAAGACCTCGTCGCCGGGGTCGAGCAGTGTGGCGAACGCTTCGTAAACCGCCTGCTTTCCGCCGTTGGTGACAAGGACCTGAGCGGCGTCGACGCGATAGCCGGAATCGCGCGCCGTCTTGGCGGCGATCGCCTCCCTGAGCTCCGGCAGCCCCGCCGTCGGTGTGTACCGATGGTTGCGGGGATCGCGACAGGCATCGGCTGCGGCCTCGACGATGTAGTCGGGCGTCGGGAAGTCCGGTTCGCCGGCGCCGAATCCGATCACCGGGCGACCGCTCGCCTTGAGTGCCTTCGCCCTGGCGTCGACCGCAAGAGTCGCCGACTCGGTGATCGAACCGACCCGGGCAGATATCCGCGACGGGATCGCTCCGGACGCGAGTCCGGTGGGCGCGGGGGTGGTCATGGCACTCATCCTGGCACCACCACGGCGGTCGGCGCCGAGGCCGGTCGGGTGCGTTCCGCCGCCGATCGCGGTTCGACCTGTTGCGGGCCGACCCCGTACACTCGTCTGTCTGGTGGTCTCGGACCCTGCCGAGGCGTGCCCACGCGGTGCGCGTCGGGTGTATTGGTGCGGCCACCGGAGGGCAGTAGCTCAATTGGAAGAGCACCGGTCTCCAAAACCGGCGGTTGGGGGTTCAAGTCCCTCCTGCCCTGCTCGACGCCCTGAGAACAGAACCGCCGCACACCCTCGGGGAGCGGCCCGACAGCGAGGTACGACGTGACGGAGACGCGTGGTCAGACCGCGACACCCGAACGCGGCCGCCCGCAACAGCGCGGTGGTCTCGCCCGACTGCGCCCGTCGCGGATCGCGCTGTTCGTCCGCCAGGTCGTGGCCGAGCTGCGGAAGGTCGTCTACCCCACCCGCCAGCAACTGCTCACCTATACGGCGGTCGTGCTGGTGTTCGTCGGAATCATGATCGCCATCGTCTCGGTCCTCGACCTGGCCTTCGGCTGGGCGGTGTTCCGGATCTTCGGCTGAGGCAACCGCCCGTCGCCGTCTATGGAGGAAGAAGTCACCACCGTGTCCGAGCAGTACCCGCCCGATAACTCGCCGGAGTCCGTCCTGACCTCGCCGGAGCAGGACGGTCACGCCGACGAGCCGCTCGATGCCGTCGAGGCCGGGGCACCGGGCTCCGCGGAGGACGCCGTGGCCGCCGCCGACGTCGATACCGAGGACGATCCGCTCGAGGAGTTCCGCCGAGTGCTCCGGTCCAAGCCCGGCGACTGGTTTGTCGTGCAGACCTACTCCGGCATGGAGAACCGGGTCCGCGCCAACCTGGAGAGCCGGATCGGCAGCCTCAACATGGAGGACTACATCTTCGAGGTGGTCGTCCCGCAGGAAGAGGTCGCGGAGATCAAAAACGGCCAGCGCCGCCTGGTCAAGCGCAACCGGTTCCCCGGTTACGTCCTCGTCCGCATGGACATGACCGACGAGTCGTGGGCCACCGTCCGCCACACCCCGGCGGTCACCGGGTTCGTCGGCCATGCCCATCAGCCGCTGCCCCTCACCCTCGGCGAGGTCGAGCGGTGGCTTGCGCCCGACGTGGTCGAACGGACCAAGCCCGTCGGCGAGCGGCAGAAGCAGGTGGAGGTCGTCGACTTCCAGGTCGGCGACTCCGTCATGGTCGTCGACGGTCCGTTCGCCACCCTGCATGCGACGATCAACGAGATCAACGCCGACTCGCAGAAGATCAAGGGGCTGGTCGAGATCTTCGGCCGGGAGACCCCCGTCGAACTCTCGTTCAGCCAGATCCAGAAGCTCTGAGCCCTCCGGCGCGGGCCGGTCGGGCCCGCCGTCCGAACCTGTGAAGAAGGACCGTAGAGACATGCCCCCCAAGAAGAAGGTCGCAGGCCTCATCAAGCTGCAGATCCAGGCCGGTCAGGCCACGCCTGCCCCGCCGGTCGGCCCTGCCCTGGGCCAGCACGGCGTCAACATCATGGAGTTCTGCAAGGCCTACAACGCGGCCACCGAGTCGCAGCGCGGCAACGTGATCCCGGTGGAGATCACGGTCTACGAGGACCGGTCCTTCACCTTCGTGACCAAGACGCCGCCGGCGGCCAAGCTCATCCTCAAGGCCGCGGGCGTCGACAAGGGCTCCGGCGAGCCGCACAAGACCAAAGTCGCGAAGATTACCCGCGAGCAGGTCCGGGCCATCGCCGAGCAGAAGATGCCCGACCTCAACGCCAACGATCTCGACGCCGCCGAGAAGATCATCGCTGGGACCGCCCGTCAGATGGGCGTCACTGTCGAGGGCTGACCGGCCCGCAGTGGGAGGGCCACGCGCTGGCCCGCGACCACGACTCCGCCGACACATCAAGGAGCAGCTATGAAGCGCAGCAAGGCCTACCGCGCCGCCGTCGAGAAGATCGACCGCGAGCGGTTGTACTCGCCGGTCGAGGCGGCTCGCCTCGCCAAGCAGACCGCCACCACCAGATACGACCCCACCGTCGAGATCGCGCTGCGGCTCGGCGTCGACCCCCGCAAGGCCGACCAGATGGTCCGAGGCACCGTCAACCTCCCACACGGGACCGGCAGGACCGCCCGGGTCCTGGTCTTCGCGGTCGGCCCCAAGGCGGACGAGGCCCGAGCCGCCGAGGCCGACATCGTCGGCGCTGACGAGCTGATCGAGGAGGTTCAAGGTGGCCGCCTCGACTTCGACGCGGTCGTCGCGACGCCCGACCTGATGGGAAGGGTGGGCCGGCTCGGCCGTGTCCTGGGCCCACGCGGTCTCATGCCGAACCCCAAGACCGGCACCGTGACGATGGACGTCGCCAAGGCGGTCTCCGACATCAAGGGTGGCAAGATCGAGTTCCGTGTCGACCGGCACGCCAACCTGCACTTCGTCATCGGCAAGGCGTCGTTCTCCGAGCGGGCATTGGCAGAGAACTACGTCGCCGCGATGGACGAGGTGAACCGGCTCAAGCCGGCAGCGGCCAAGGGTCGGTACGTCCGCAAGGCCACGATGGCGACCACGATGGGCCCGGGCATCCCGCTCGACCCGACGAAGACCAAGGTGACGGTCGAGGAGCAGGCCAGCGCGTAACATCGCCTGAACTCAGCGACCGGGGGCGAGCTAACGCTCGCGGGCGGATACGTTCACGCCAAGTCTTGACCGCTGCGTAACCTTGCTGATGCGCATCCACCTGACGCCGAGGTGGCCGAACAGGTCGGGCTGAGGGCCGAACCTGGCCGGATTTGGTGGCACCCGGCCCAGACCCGTACCCTGTTGGACGCCAGAGACCGCCGGTCTCGCGATCCGCGTGGATCGTGACGAAGGTCCCGCAACGTGCGGGCGGCCCGCGCAGGTGAGACGACCGCCACGTGACTCGTGGCCGACGCCCCGCGCCTGC
>DASUYL010000239.1:0-5542 GCA_036377395.1 Jiangellaceae bacterium | reverse complement strand
GAACGCCTAATACACGGGTGATCCATCTGGTATCCCCGTGTATCTCGCTGGCGGTCGGGACCATGTGGGGATGAGCAGCTTCCCGTGCCTGGTCCGATCCTCGACGAGGGGCGGTGAGGCCCGTTTCGAACTGGGCGATCCGCTGGTCGACGCCTACCTGGCGTTCGTCGCCGGCCGGGCCCGGGCCAACACGCTGCGGGCCGTGGCGCATGACCTGAAGACGTTCTTCGGTGTGGTTGGCAAGGACCCGGACGAGGTGGTCGCGGCAGATGTGTTCGACTTCCTTGCGCTGCAGCGCGGTGACCGCACCGTGATCCGGATCAGCGATGGCGAGTCGGGGTTATCGGCGCGCACGATCGCCCGCCGGCTGTCGTCGATCTCGGGCCTGTACGCGTATCTGGTGGCGCGGGGCGACACGCCGGTGCGCTCGAACCCGGTGCCGCGTGGTCTGTCGACGCGCCGACGCGGCGGCCGCCGCCAGCACGTGCCGCTGGTGCGGGTGCCGCGCACGTTGCCCAAGATCCTCTCGCCCGTCGAGGTCGACGCGCTCGTTGGGGCGCTGCGCACCGACCGGGACCGGGCGATGGTGTTCGCCATGGTTCTGGGTGGGCTGCGCCGCTGCGAGGTCCTTGGCCTGCGCCTCGGCGACGTGCAGGTGGCGGAGCGGTCGTTGTTCATCGCCGAGGGCAAGGGCGGCCACCAACGCGTGATCCCGATCTCCAACATGTTCTTCGCTGCGGTCGGCGACTACCTGCGTGGCGAACGACCCCGGGATGCGGACACGGACCGGGTGTTCGTGACGTTGAAGGGCCCGACGCGGGGCCAGCCACTCAGCGCTGATGGGATCGACACAATCCTGCGCGCCGCACGCCAACGCGCCGGCCTGCAACGGGCGACCTGTCATCAGTTGCGCCATACCTGCCTCACCCGGCTTCGTGAGGCCGGGATGCAACTCGAGGCGGTCCAGGCCCAGGCCGGACACGCCTCGATCGAGTCGACCCGGATCTACCTGCACCTCACCGACGACTGGCTCGCCGCCGAGTACCGGCGAGCCGCCGAGCTGATCGACGCCGACGCGGCGGCCGAGCTGCGTGCCGTCCAGGAGATCAACCGGTGAGCGGTGCCCAAGCAGTCGTCGAGCCCTGGGTCCCTCGTCGCGAGTCGGACCGGGAGTGGCCGGAGCTGTCGGTCCAGGCCCCGCAGCTCACCGCCACGATGCGCCGCTACCTGCTGCAACTCACCACGTTCCTGGCACCGCGAAGCGTCGATGTCGCCGACAGCACCCTGCGCCAGCTGGCCCGCTGGCTGGTGGCGAACACCGACGTGGCCGTCGTGGCCGACATCGAGCGCGGCCACATCGAGGACTACAAGGTATGGCTCGCGGCCCAGCCCGGATCGCGTGGCCCGACCCTGGCCAAGAACACCCAGCGGCAGCGGCTCCGGATGATCCGCATCTTCCTGGAACGGCTCATCGAATGGGACTGGCCCGACGCACCCGGCCGGAACCCGATCCTGCACGGCGACATCCCGCCCCGTCCCGAACCGCTGCCCAAGTTCCTCAACGACACCGACGCCGCCAAGTTCATGGCCGCCGCCCGAACACACCATCTGCCGCGCTACCGGCTCGTGGCCGAGATGCTCGCCCGCACCGGCCTGCGCGCCACCGAACTGTGCGACCTCGCCGCCGACGCTGTCACCCAGATCGGCGACGCCCACTGGCTCCGCGTGCCGGTCGGCAAGCTCCGCAACGACCGCTTCATCCCCCTACACCCCGACCTCGTCACCCTCCTCGCTGACTGGACCGCCACCAACGCCGACCACGTCCGCGCTCAGGGCCGGCTCCTCGCGGACGGCCACGTCCCGATCTACCGGAGGACCGTGCACCGCATCGTCGCTCGCATCGGCGTCAACGCCGGGATCGGGCCCGTCCACCCCCACCAGCTCCGACACACCCTGGCCACCCAAGCGATCAACCGAGGAATGCGCCTCGAAGCGATCGCCGCGCTGCTCGGTCACCGCTCGCTCGAGATGACCCTCGTCTACGCACGCATCGCCGACCGAGTTGTCGCCGACGAATACGCATCCGTGTGCGAACAGATCGACGCCCTCTACAACACCGCCGCCACCCCCGGCGCCCTGCCCGCCGAGATCGAGACGGCCGCCATGACCAAACTCCGCCAGGAAAGCCACGCCCGCATGCTCGGCAACGGGCTCTGCACCCGTCCCCCCGAACTCGACTGCCGCATGGAAACCGCCTGCGAGACCTGCGCCTACTTCAAGACCGGACCCCAGTTCGTCCCCGTCCTGCTCCGCCAACGAGACCACGCCCGTGACCACCACCAACACGACCGAGCAGCCATCTTCGACCGGCTCCTCAACCACGCCGCCGAGACCAGCCCTTGACACCGATTACACGTATAACGCCGGGAGCGTGACGGCGTTCGGCATCTATGGAGAAGTCGCGTCGCCGGTTCTCACGACGTACCCGACCGTGCTGCCACCCGCCCCTTGCCGCCAGTCCGTTGTCGGCCGCCTGTAGCCGTGGGTCGAGGTTCAGCTTCGCTTATGGAACGGGGTGTAAACCTCAGGGTGGCTCAGGCGGATTTGCCGGCGGCGCAGTTCATGACGGGCGAGCGGTCGCGGACCTCGGCTGGACAGGAACTGCACAGGAGGCAACAGCATGAATGTGAACAGGGCACTTCGTCGAGGTGCGGTCGTCACCGGCGTGCCGGCTGGTGTCGTCCTGGGTTCAGGCGGTGTCGCGGGCGCCAGCGAACCCGTCGTTCAGGCATGCGTCGGAACGACGTTCAGCGACGCGGCCCAGGCGCTGCCACCCGGCGACGTCGGGCAGCTCATCGTCGGGTTCGCTCAAGCGCCTGACACTGAGCACCCGGGTCTCGGTGACGGCATCCAACTGCTGCAAGCTGGGATGGTGCTTGACGAGGTTGCCCCGAACACCTGCAACGGCTGACGTGAGCGACCGTGGTCCTCCCGTTGGCCTGGACGGACCTGATGCAGACCAGTCGTGCGGCCCGTCTGGGTGAACGCACCATGGACGCTTGAGAGTTTCGGTTGGCCGGAATGAGGAGACGAATCGAGGCGCGGACCGGCGAAGACCACCGAGCCGCGCCTCAACCTGTTCGTTGGATTCCGCTGACTGTTCGCGTGAACAGCTTCGCGTCGGCAGCTTCTTATGGGTGTCCCAATCGTGATTCGGCCGCGATGACGGCCGCCACAAGTGCACGCTTCATAGTCCGCCTCGTCCGGCGGTCATCGCCGCCCCGCTTCCGCCTATCAGATCGCCGGAGGCGAACTGATCCAGACCGCATCCGATGTCGCCAACGAAACCCGCATGCTCCCGGCGAACCTCGTTGCCTGGCAGTGGGCCAGCCGCTACGTTGCGAAGCGCGCTGGGAGGACGCTCTAGCAGGGAAGGTGCGGCAGTGACGCCGTGTCCGCGTCAGCTCGCCACTCGCGCTGACAGCCAATGACAATGCTGCACGGCCCGGAGTCCGTACTGCTCCCACGTGCCAGCGACCAGTTCGACGTTCTTCACCAAATGGTCGCAGCGCACGCAACTGCAGACTCGATCGTGTTGGATGTCGGGGCGGGCTGCGGTCACCAGGACTACGCCGGGCGGCTGAAGCCCATCGTGGGGCACATGGTGGGAGTGGATCCCTCCCCCAGGATCCTGGCCAACCACCGGCTGGACGAGCGGTTCCAGTCGACCCTCGAGGAGTTCGCCCCGACCCACCGCCACCACTTCGACGTCATCGTCGCGAGCTATGTCGTCGAGCACGTCTCGTCGCCGACGCGTTTCCTGGTCGCCATGCGCGAATGCCTGAAGCCAGGTGGTTCGGCCTTCATCCTGACGCCGAACATGTTCCACTACTTCGGCGGGTCGGCGTTCGTCGCTCGCCGGCTACACATAGACGAATGGGTCGTCCGTCGCATCCGGGATCACGCCACGCTCGATGACCACCACTTCCGGCTGCAGTACCGCATGAACTCTCGCGGCCGCCTGACGCGGTTCGCACGCCGAGCAGGCTTCCGGACCTTCGAGTTCAGCATGCTCGACGAGCCGGGGATCTACCAGCCGTACCTGCCGAGGCGACTCGACTCCATCCCGGTCGTGTGGTCGAGGATGGTTCATCGTCTCCACGCACCAGGTCTGGCGGGCACGTTGCTGGCCCGCCTCGAAGCCTGAGACGGACGGCGCCTCCAAAACGGTCGCGTCACCTATCGCGCCGATCCGAGCGGGCCCACGACCTAGCCGCTGGCCGTGTCGTGTCGGCCCGGTCGACCGTCAAGGATCGGGTGAAGCCGCCCTGGGCGGACCCCCGTGAACCCGCCTGGTCACTGATGTCCCGGTACCGGACAAGTTCACGTCGTGGCTCTGCCGAAATCCGTAGAGCCGGCATATTGGGCGTGCTGCTCGAACCCACGACCGTGGTGGCCAAGGCGTGGGAGCTGGTAGCTGCACTAGAAGGCAACCACAGGGAAGTCCGGTGGAACCCCGAGACGCACTTGCCCGAAGGTCCCGTAACGTTGCTCTGAGGCGAAGGCATGATGTCTCATCGTCTGCACGTCCCGGAAGCAACGTTCTAGTGGGCTGGTGGCTCGAAAGGCCGTCGTTCCCGCGATGCTGCACGCGAGCTCCACCGCCTGGACGGCACTGCTCATGGCGTGGGCCATCGCGAGCAGCAGGCCGGCTTTCTGGTCCAGCGAGTGGGTCTCGCCGTCGAGGCATCTCCGCCACGCTTGGCTCAGCGTGTCGAGCAGCAACAGGCGCCCGGAGCCCAGGATCGCTTCCGCTCGGCCCAGCTGGACCTGCGCCGAGGCGCGTTCCTTGAGCAGGCCGCTCGACGCCGCCGGGGTCTTGTTCAGGGCGAGTTCCGTGACCTCGTTGAGAGCTCGTCGCGCCACCCCGAGCATCGGCGTCGGAATGCCGGCCGCCGCTGTGCCCACGACCGGGAATCGATACAGCGGGCCCCGATAGTGCGATCCCGGCTCGAAGTCCGGCTCCATGGGGAACGTCCTGGACTTGGGTACGTACATGTCCGTCACCGAGATGTCGTGGCTGCCGGTGCCCCGCATCCCCATGACATTCCACGTGTCGATGATCTCGCACCCCTCGCGGGGGAAGTAGACCATGCGCATCTCGGGCTCACCCGCGGCGGAGTCCTCGTCCACGAGGACTGTCGAGGAGAACCAGTCGGCGTCGTGACAGTTGCTGACGAATGGCGCTCGGCCCGAGATGCGATAGCCGCCGTTGGTCGAGGTCGCGCTGAGCGGGCGGCCGAACTGGGCGGCGATCACAACGTCCGGTCCGCCGCTGTAGATCTCTTCGGCTCCCTCGCCGGGGAGACGGCAACAGAGGAACGCCCAGTCCAGCGGGTTCTCCAAGGTCCACGCCGCGGCAGAGTCGTGGCGACCGATCTCCTCACCGACGAGGGCGCGGGTGAGCGGGTCGGTCTCCAACCCTCCGAGCGAGCGGGGAGTTGTCATTCGCAGCAGGCCCGTCTCCCGCAGTGCCTTCAAG
>DASUYL010000238.1:0-2073 GCA_036377395.1 Jiangellaceae bacterium | reverse complement strand
GACGTAGCCCTCGGGGTTTCGGCGGCGCACGAGATCCGCACCGTGACGCAGCGCGGCGTTGAGGCCGGCCGCAGGCTTGTCAGCGACGGCCAGTGCGCCGACCGCCGAGACGTCTGCCGCGATCTGCGCATCGTCGGTGACGACCACGACGTCGCCCACGTTGGGACAGGCCAGTGCGGCCGCGACGGTGTCCGCAGCGAAGGCACGAGCCAGGTCTGCACGGCGTGCGCCGGCCAGGTCGGCCAGCCGGGTCTTCGCAACCTCGGGTCGCTTGACCGGCACGACGACGGACCAACGTGGGGTTGTAGGCATCGTCGTCATCGTCCCAGCCGAGCGGGCGATGCGGATCGACGGGAGCGACTCTGGCACGCTTGCGCTGCACACGGCCTCGGTGCGGCCGGGTTGACGACGAGGAGGGTGCGTGGCGGGTCCGAGACAACGACTGGGCTTCTGGTACCGCTTCGTGGCCGGCATCCTGCGGCCGATCCTGATGGCGTCAACGCGCCGCGACTGGCGCGGCACTCATCACCTGCCCGGCGAGGGTGTCGGCGTCGTCGTATCGCCGAACCACATCTCGTACGCCGATCCGCTGACCTTCGCGCATTTCCTCTGGGACAACGGCCGAGCGCCGCGTTATCTGGCGAAAGAGGCGGTGTTCCGTGTCCCGATCGTCGGCCGGATCATCGCCGCGTGCGGTCAGATCCCGGTGTACCGGGAGTCCAGGGATGCAGCCCGGGCATTCCGCGACGCCGTCGCCGCCGTGCGCGCGGGGGAGTGCGTGGGGATCTACCCGGAGGGGACGATCACCCGGGACCCCGGCCTGTGGCCGATGGCGGGCAAGACCGGTGCCGCCCGAGTCGCACTCGAGACCGGCTGTGCTGTCATCCCCGTCGCGCAATGGGGACCGCAGGAGATCCTGCCCCCGTACTCCAAGCGGTTCCGGCTGTTGCCGCCCAAGACCGTGCACGTTCTGGCCGGTCCGCCTGTCGACCTCGATGACCTGCGAGGAGAACCCATCACACCGGCAGTGCTTCGCACGGCCACTGGCCGGATCCTCGATGCGATCACCGCGCAACTCGCCGAACTTCGTGGTGAGCTCCCGCCGGCGACCCGGTTCGATCCGGATCAGGCCGGCGTGCCACGGACCGGCCGACCACAGGTGAGGCGGACGCAGGAGGAGGACGACGGATGACCCGCGCAGGCGTCTTCGGCACTGGATCGTGGGGAACGGCCTTCGCTCTCGTCCTGGCCGACGCGGGCACCGACGTCGTCATGTGGGGACGCCGCCCGGAGCTGTGCGAAGCGGTCAACCGCACTCGTCGCAATCCGGACTACCTGCCCGACATCGAGTTGCCGGCTGCAGTTCGGGCCACGCCCGAACCCGCCGAGGCTGCCGACGGTGCGGAACTGGTCGTCCTCGCTGTGCCGTCGCAGACGCTGCGCGCGAACCTGATTGCCTGGGCGCCGAAGCTGCCCGAGGCTTCGGTGTTGGTCAGCCTGATGAAGGGGATCGAGCTCGGTACGGCGAAACGTATGAGCGAGGTCATCAGCGAGGTGGTGGGCGCCGGCCCGGACCGTGTCGCGGTCGTGTCCGGCCCGAACCTGGCCGGCGAGATCGCACAGCGGCAGCCCGCCGCGAGCGTCGTCGCCTGCGCAGACGAGTCGGTCGCGCAACGGATCCAGCAGGCCTGCCACTCGCCGTACTTCCGTCCCTACACGAACACCGACGTCGTCGGCACGGAGTTGGGCGGGACCGTCAAGAACGTCATCGGGCTGGCCGTCGGTATGGCCGAGGGGCTGGGCTTCGGCGACAACACGCGGGCCAGCGTCATCACGCGCGGACTGGCGGAGACGGCACGGCTCGGTGCGTCGCTGGGTGCCGACCCGTACACCTTCTCCGGACTTGCAGGGCTCGGTGACCTGGTGGCGACGTGCTCCTCACCACTGTCCCGGAACCGGACGTTCGGTGAGAAGCTCGGCCGTGGCATGTCGGTCGCCGAGATCGTCGCGTCGACGCGGCAGGTCGCCGAGGGCGTGAAGTCGTGCGAGTCGGTCCTCGACCTGGCCAATCGG
>DASUYL010000237.1:0-5438 GCA_036377395.1 Jiangellaceae bacterium | reverse complement strand
GCAATGGGCGAAGACACTGAGGGACTGAAGCGAGACATCGAGGACACCCGGGGAGAGCTCACGCGCGATGTCGACGCCCTGGCCGAGAAGGTGAGCCCGAGCCGCATCGTCGGCCGCAGCGTGGAGCGTACGAAGGGTCGGATGTCGGACATGAAGGACCGCGTGATGGGGACCGCTCAGGGTGCCGCCGGCTCGGTCAGCGACGGAGTCTCCTCCGTCGGCGACGCGGTGACCGGGACGACGTCGGATGCGGTCGATGTCGTCAAGGAGAAGACGCAGGGCAACCCGCTCGCGGCAGGTCTCATCGTGTTCGCCGCCGGATGGCTGGTCTCGTCGTTGCTGCCGGCGAGCCAGAAGGAGAAGGAACTGGCCGCGAAAGCCGTCGACACCGCCAAGGAGTACGGAGAGCCGCTGGCGCACGAGGCGGCCGGTGTCGGTGCCGATATCGGCGAGGGCATGAAGGGCCGGGCCCAGGAGGCCGTCGAATCGGTCAAGTCCACGGCCGCCGAGGCAGCGTCGACGGTGAAGGACGAAGGCCGCTCGTCCGCGTCGACCGTGGCCGACGAGGTCAAGACCCGCAGCTGACGACCGCACGACGGATACGGCGCCCAGCTCCGATGACGGACTGGGCGCCGTTTCGTCGGCAACGGGCTAGGACGAGCTTCGGTCCCGATCGGCGGCCTGCGGGAGCGGCTTGTCGGGGGCGGTTCCCTGCTCGCCCGGGATCGAGTCCGCCTTGACCGCACGTCGCTGGCCGAGCGGTCGAGGTTCGCCCTTCGTCGTGTCCTTGATGGTCTGCTGCTCCATCTCGGCGTTGATCTCGGCGCCGAGCAACGTCGCGTAGGCGGCCAGCCACAGCCACAGGAGCAGGACGATCACTCCGGCTAGCGAACCGTAGGTCCGGCCGTACGAGCCGAAGTTGTCGACGTAGACCGAGAACCCGATCGATGCGACGACCCACAGGACGGTGGCCACGACGGCGCCGATCGACAGCCATCGGAACTTCGGCGCATCCCGGTCCGGGGCCCAGCGGTACAACAGCGCGAGGGCGATCAGTACCGCGACGACGAGTCCGATCCAGCGGCCGACCATGACGATGGCCTCGACCCAGCCCGGCGCGTCCAGGGCGTCCAGGGCAACCGGAATGGCGGCGACGAGCGCCACCGCGACGACCATGAAGACGATCGCGCCTACCGTCATACCGAGCGCCAACGCTCTGCTCTTGACGAATCCACGCTTCTCCTCCTCGTCGTACGCGACGTTCACGGCGGTGATCAAGTTGCTGATGCCTCCGGATGCGGTCCAGAGCGCGAACACCAGGGCGATCAGCAGCCCGACGCTGAGCGACCGCTCGGATGCGGTGGCCAGCGCCGTCATCTGTTCGGTCAGCAACTCCTCGGCGCTGCTCGGCAGCGCCTCACCGAACGACTCCACCTGCTTCGCCACGTCTTCTGGGTCGCTGACCAGTCCGTAGATCATCACGACGGCGATCAAGGTAGGGACGATCGCCAGGAACGCGTAGAAGGCGACGCCTGCGGACAGCAGCGGCACGCTGTCCTTCTTCGACTCCTTCCACGCCCGCTTGACGATCTGGAACCACCCGGGGCGGGGGATCTCACTCGGGCGGTCAGCCTCGACACCGGGCACGGTCTGCGGATCGCGGTTCATGGGTCCCCACCTACCCGGTATTACGACGCGTACGCCGTAGCTGTGCGCCGTCCGCGGCCCCGCTCAGGACGGGGTGGCGTTTGTACATTTGCGAGGTACGCGAGACCGGGCGTAGGGAGCTGAACGTGACCGAGCGGGTGGACGTGGTCGTCCTCGGCCTGGGTGTGGGTGGCGAGGAGGTTGCCGGCCGGTTGGCCGAGGAGGGGCTTGAAGTGGTCGGGATCGAGCGTGGCCTGGTCGGCGGTGAGTGCCCGTACTGGGGGTGCGTGCCGAGCAAGATGATGATCCGGGCTGCGAACCTGCTCGCCGAGGCCCGGCGGATCGACGGGATGTCCGGCCACGCCGAGGTCACGCCGGACTGGGCGCCGGTGGCCCAACGGATCCGGCAGGAAGCCACCGACGACTGGAACGACCAGGTGGCCGTGGACCGGTTCACCGGCAGGGGCGGCCGGTTCGTCCGTGGGCGTGGCCGGCTGGTCGGGCCCGGGGTGGTCGAGGTCGACGGTGAAAGGTACGAAGCTGGCCGGGCGGTCGTGCTGGCGACCGGTACGGTGCCGGCGGTCCCGCCGATCGCCGGGCTTTCCGAAACCCCGTACTGGACCAACCGGGAGGCGATCGAGGCCAAGACGCTGCCGGATTCACTGCTGGTCCTCGGCGGTGGCGCCGTCGGGCTGGAGCTGGCGCAGGCCTACGCGCGCTTCGGTGTCGCGGTCACGGTGGTGGAGGCCCTGGACCGGCTGCTCCCGGCCGAGGAGCCGGAGTCGTCCACCCTTGCCCAGTCCGCGCTGGCGGCAGACGGAATCACGGTGCGGATCGGTACTCGCGCCACCGCGGTGGCTCACGACGGGGATCTGTTCACCGTCACCGCCGGCGGCGACCTGCGCGCCGAGCGGCTGTTGGTCGCGGTCGGCCGCCGCGCCGACCTCGCTCCGCTCGGCGTCGACAGTGTGGGGCTCGAGCCGGGTGCACCGGCGGTCAGCGTGGACGAGCGGATGCGGGCCGGCGAGCGGCTGTGGGCCGTCGGCGACCTCACCGGGCACGGAGCGTTCACCCACATGGCGATGTACCAGGCAGGCATCGCGGTGCGTGACATCCTCGGCCAGGACGGGCCGCCGGCCGATTACCGCGCCGTCCCGCGGGTCACCTTCACCGATCCCGAGATCGCATCGGTCGGGCTGACCGAGGCACAGGCTCGCGATGCCGGCGTCCGCGTCGCCGTCGGGCTGGCGCAGGTGCCCTCGTCGGCTCGTGGCTGGATCCACAAGGCCGGCAACGACGGGATCATCAAACTGGTGGCCGACGCCGAGCGCGACGTGCTCGTGGGTGCCACCTCGGCCGGGCCGGTCGGCGGCGAGGTGCTCTCAGCTCTTGCACTGGCCGTTCACGCCGAGGTCCCCGTCGATGTGCTGCGGCACATGATCTACGCCTACCCGACGTTCCACCGCGGTATAGAAGACGCGCTACGCGCCCTCGGCTAGGACGCGGCCCGCAGTTCGGTCCGTGCGGCCGACGCGCCATTCACCCGCTTCGGGTGACGTCGTCGCACACCACGGGCACCACACTGGCATCGACGGAACCAGCGAGCGAGGCAGGTGCGACGTGGGACGGACGCTATGACAGACCCCACTCAGGACCAGCCCCCGGCGGACGACTCCGGCCTCTCGACGGCCGAGCGGGAAGAACTGACCCGCCTCCGCGCCGAGGTGGAGCAACGCAACGCCAGAACCGGGCGGCGTCGGGAAGTTGGCTGGCGCTCGATCGTTTCGGCTCTGGCGATAACCCTGGGCTGCATCCTGGCGCCGGTGGCCGTGGTGAGTGCCTGGCTGCAGTCGGTGGTCGTCGACACCGACCGCTACGTCGAGACCATGGCTCCGCTGGCGGACGACCCGGCCGTGCAGTCGGTCGTCGCCGACGCGGTGTCCAACCAGATCCTCACCTCGATCGACGTCGAGGCGCTGGTCGACCAAACCCTGGGAACGCTCGCCGACGTCGGCGCCGAGCGGGGGCTCCCCGAGCGGGCCACCGAACGCATCGAGGGCCTGGCCGGGCCCATCGCGAGTGGCATCGAGGGATTCGTCAGTGATCGGGTTGACCGGTTCGTCGCCTCGGATCGGTTCGCCGACATCTGGGAGACCGTCAACCGCGAGAGTCATGCCCAGCTCAATGCCGCCCTCACCGGTGAGAGCGCCGCCGTACAGATCGAGTCCGGCGAGGTGACCATCCAGCTGGCCCCGATCATCGACCGGGTCAAAGAGCGGCTGGCCGACGACGGGCTCGGGCTGATCTCGAGGGTTCCCACCGTCGACGCCGTCATCACCGTGTACAGCGGCGGTGACGTGTCGACCATGCAGCGGGCGTTCAACGCGATCGACAGAGCCGGCGTGGTGCTGCCGATCATCGCCATCGCGCTCATCGTCGCCGGCGTCCTGCTCGCCCGGGACCGGCGCAGGGCCACGATCCGCGCTGGCGTGGGGCTGGCCGTCGCGATGGTGGTGCTAGCCGTTGCGATCCTGATCGGGCGAAACCTTTACCTGGACAGCGTCGACGACGTCATCCCGTACGAGGCGGCAACGGCGATCTTCGACCAGGTGGTCAGCTTCCTTCGGCTGACCCTGCGCGCGGTGCTGGCCGCCGGGCTGGTGGTTGCCCTCTGGGCAGCCCTCAGCGGGCCGTCGGCCGCGGCCGTCGGGATGCGCTCGGCGGTGACCGGCGCATTCCGCCGGTGGCGGGGGGCGGCGGACTCCCGGGGCTGGCGGCTGGGCGGCGTCGGCGAATGGGTGCACGCGCACCGGCGGATCCTCCGCATCGGCGTGCTCGTGCTCGCTGCCCTCGCCCTGGTGTTCTGGCCGTACCCCACCGGCACCGTCGTGCTGGTCCTCGCGGCGCTCGCACTGCTCGCGGTCGGCATCATCGAGTTCCTGGGAACGGCGCCCGGCGAGGACGCCGAGCCGCCCGCGGCGGTGCCCGGCTGAGCCGATCCGGAGATCGAACCGTCGGGCTGCTTCCTGCGGCGGTGCTCCAACCCGGTCCTCGTACACGCCAAGTGGTCACTCGGTGTCCGCTGCGATCCTGCATGATCTGGACATGAGGGGCGTCTGGGTGGATCGGTCCCTCGTGGCGGCCGCCACAGTGCTCCAGGCGGTCGCAGTGCGGCCCGGCCCGGCCGAGGCCGACGATCCGCTGCCCGACACGATCGGTTTGCTGACCGGCGTGGCCGGCGGCCTGGCGCTGTGGTTCCGCCACCGGGCACCGCTGGCTGTGCTGGCCACCACCGTCCTTGCCTATGTCGTGCAGGCCGCCATGCTCGGCCCGGTGCTGCCGGTGGCCGTGGCCGTCGGCTGCTACTCGGTGGCTCGGCGGGAGGCGTCATGGCGTGGTGCGGGGATGGCCCTGCTGGGCGTGCTGCTTGTCGCGTCGACCGTCGTGGTCGTCGGGTCGGCCGGGTTGGCGCCGACGTACGCGGCCGCGCTCTTGATCGCGGTCCTCGCCGGCGCACTCGGTGCTGCGCGGGACGCGCGCGTCGGGGCGGCGACCCAGGCAGCGGTTCTGGAGGAACGACTGCGCATCGCCCGCGACCTGCACGACATGGTTGGCCACGGCATGGGCGCCATCACGGTGCAGGCCGGTGCCGGGCGGATGGCGCTGGACGCGGGCGCCGAGGAAGACGCCCGCCGTGCACTGCTGACGATCGAGCAGGCGGGTCGGGGTGTGCTGCGCGACGTCCGCTGGCTGGTCGGTGTGCTGCGCGAGCGCCCGGAGCAAGCGCGCCT
>DASUYL010000236.1:0-13614 GCA_036377395.1 Jiangellaceae bacterium | reverse complement strand
GAACCCGTGGGAGCACGACTGGCTGTCCCAGGGCGAGCAGATTGTCGTTGCTCACCCGGCATACCCGGAGCAACGCCACACGGTTGACGTCTGGGCGATCCGTGCGCCCGACCGCGTCGTTCGATTCGCTGCGGGCGAGATGTCGAACAACGCCTGGGCGTTCTTCGTGCCCACATATTCGTAACGTCCGGATCTGCCACGAGGCGCGCGTTCGCCGGGAGGTGCGTGCCGACCTCGGGTGATCGTGTAAATGGGCGCCCATCGATCGGCTCTGGGTCATTGCGTGTGCCGGTCCGGCAGACTGTCGGCGTGGGCAGGCGGTTAGATCCCGCGGAGCTGATCTGGGAGCGCGGCCAGAGCGTGTTCGCGTTCCTCACCCACGACTGGGACTTCGAGCAACCGGAGCGAAGTGACGGTGGGCTTGTTTACCACCGCTCGGGCCTGCACATCAGCATCAAGTACTGGGCGTGGAAGAACGAGCAGGGATTCGCCACCACAATCCGTGGCGTCGACCCGGAAGGGTCGGAACGGTCGGCGTCGTTGGGTTGTCTGTACGTGGCATGCGGTCTTGGGCCGCCGCAGGCTGTTCCCGAGGGCGCTGGAACCGCGCACACGATCACCAAGCGGCTCGCCCAGCACGCCAGCGCCCTCCGGCAGGTCATGCCGCACTTACAGGATTCCGCCATCGCCACACTGCTAAAGCGCTGTCAGGGTCGCGATCTTCCGGCCGACTGACCGCCGCTAGCACGATCGGCCATCCTCACATGCCGCGGGTCGCGCGGTTCTCCGCTGCAAGTCCGATTGTCCGCGGATCAGGTCAGTGCTATCTGCAGGCCTTCGGCGGCGAGCAGCACGTGGCCGTCGTAGACCTCGCATGCCGCGGCACGCGAAAGCTCCCTGTCGTTCTCCGGCCAGAAGTGCGTCAGGAGAACCCGGTGTGCGCCAGCGGCAGCTGCGGCCTCGCCGGCCTGGCGAGCCGTGAGGTGCATTTGCGGGGCGGTGGGACTGGAGCGATCCTGCTGGTGGCGGTCGCTGGCCTCAACGATGAACAGATCGGCGGCACGGCCCAGATCGGTCAGAGCAGGGTCGGGGCCGGTGTCGCCCGTGTAGGCCACGGTGAGCCCATTCGCACCGAGACGTACGCCTGCGTTCGGAACGTAGTGCGGCAGTGGCAGGCTCTCCAGCCGAAACGGGCCAAACTCGTAGCCCGAAGCTGGCAGCGGATGCCAGTCGAAGACCCGGTCGATGTCGGAGGCATCGCCTTCCTCGAGCCCCTTCAGGCGTTCGACCACTCCGGCCGGGGCGTACAGCGGAAGAGCGTTCGCCGACGGCCAGCCGAACCAGCGGGCCCGGAACAGCCCGTGCAGGTCGAGCATGTGGTCGGGGTGCTTGCGGGACACGATGACCGCGTCGATGCCAGGTGGCCGTTACCGTCGGCTGGACCTCGTCGGAAGTCTAGGAAGCGGGCCGTCGGCCATCCGAGCCTGCCACGAGATGTTCACCGAATCCGTCCTCATTTGCCGCATTCCGCTCGCTAGGCGGTCAACTTCGTATCAAGCGCTGTGCCTGATCGACCTCTTCTGGTGAAAGGTCACCCGGCCGGCTTTCCAGCAGCCGCCACGGCGTTGTGAAACCGTCTGGGAACTCCCACAGTCCCGACAGGGCTCGATCGATGCGCCGACGTACTTCACGTTCAGTCTCCGGCTCGGCGGCAAAGAGAACACGGACGCGCAGGTCGTTCTCAACTCGTTCAACGTGCACGTGGTGGGGCGAGAGTGCGCACGGTGGCTCGTGCTCCCAGTGTCCGCACAGCGCCACCGTGACGGCAGCGCCCGGAGTCCTCTCGTCTGCCTCCGGGTTCATGGAGAGGACCGCATCGTGAGCGAACGCCTGTCGCATACGGACAGTCTGTCGGCCAACGGCGAGGCTCGCACCCCATCTAATGCTCGGCGTGCGGGGCACACGCTTCTGCCGCTGTCGGCCGGCGCCCGACCATGCCGCTGTCGGCCGGCGCCCGACCATGCCGCTGTCCACGTGCTCATGTCGATGTCCCCGCGGCGCAGTAGATCGATACTCCTTGCTGCGCTCCCAGACCTGGGTGCATTCTCGACGACACGGCACTGCGGGGGAGGGACGCGATGGCCGCGAGAGTGACTGACCTGTTCCGCATGATCAGTGCGCGCGGACCGGAGCCGGTCTACTCAAGGGATCCGACGAAGGACGTGCCGAAGGTCGACGTCGTCGAGCTGCTCCGGCCGTTCACGGTCGACCTGGCCCAGGTCGACCCGAAGATCAAGAACCTCGTCGCGCGGATCCAGGTGTGGTCGGACAAGCAGCTCGCGCAGTCCGGGCTGGCCACGGGCGGGCAGGCGAACGATCGGCTTGCCTGAACCGCTCATCGCCCTCCTACAGAGGCACCATGCCGAACAGGACACAGAGCGGGCGGCAGCTCGCCAGCTGTGGCAAGACGAGGGTTGGGTGTTCGCCGATCCGCTCGGCGCGCCGCTCAACCACAACAGCGACTACCACGAATGGAAGCGGCTATTGAAGGCAGCCGGGCTGCGGGAGACCAGGCTGCACGACGCCCGTCACACCGCCGCCACCGTGCTGCTCATCCTGCGTCAACCCGAGCGGACAGTGATGTCTCTGATGGGCTGGTCCAGCGCCGATATGACCAGGCGCTACCAGCATGTCACTGACTCCGTGCGTGCCGACGTCGCAAACCAGGTCGGGGGTCTGATCTGGGAAGCACGGAGCCCCGACTCTGGCAACCCGACCGTCTTCATTCGCCGCAGCGCCCTGGCCGTCATCCTCCCGCTCGTGGAAGACGCAGTCCTGCAGGAGGGGCCTCGGCGATCTCGATCTCGCTGAGTTGCAGTCCGCCCTCAAAGATCTCCGGACAGCGATGTCCAACACCAGCGAGGACCCACAAGGAGAGTGGAAATGAGACCAGAATTGAGACCACAGGCGGCTGAGACAAGGCTTCGGCCCCGGTGCAAGATCACTCCGGGGATACGAAAAGCCTGGTGAGGCGGCGGCGGAGGATGCGGGATTCGAACCCGCGAGGGGTTGCCCCCAACACGCTTTCCAAGCGTGCGCCCTAGGCCACTAGGCGAATCCTCCGCCGCAGAGGGTATCCGAGCATGGCCGAACCGCCGAAATCAGCGGACCCGGCCCGGACACACTGAGTGACCCGCAAACTGGACGCAACTGGCGACGACACGCCGGCGTGTCGCCCCAGATAGGTCCAGTCTGCGCCAGGCCGGGTCGACAGCCCGCATAGAAGCTGACGTGAGGCACGTACACTGGGCGGCCGACCCCTCGTGCGGCGGCACCCCGCTGAACCCCCCAGGGCCGGAAGGCAGCAAGGGCAGGTGGGCTCTACCGGGTGCGCGAGGGGTCCTTCGTCACCCGACATCGCGTCGGACCGTGGGGCTAGGGTTCCTGGGGTGTCCTCGCTCGCGCTCTACCGCACCTACCGGCCCGGCCGCTTCGCCGACCTGGTGGGGCAGGACCACGTCACTGGCCCGTTGACCCGGGCTCTTGCCAACGATCGCGTGCACCACGCCTACCTGTTCTCCGGTCCGCGCGGCTGCGGCAAGACCTCGACCGCGCGCATCCTGGCCCGTTCGCTCAATTGCGAGAACGGCCCGACGGCGCAGCCGTGCGGAACCTGCCGTTCTTGCGTCGAACTGGCACCCAACGGGCCGGGCAGCATCGACGTCGTCGAGCTCGACGCCGCCACCCACGGCCTCGTCGACGACGCACGCGACCTTCGCGAGAAGGCACACTTCACGCCCATCTCGTCGCGTTTCAAGATTTACATCATCGACGAGGCACACCAGCTCGGGCCCGGCGCGGCCAACGCTCTGCTCAAGCTCATCGAGGAGCCGCCGCCGCACCTGAAGTTCATCTTCGCGACGACGGCACCCGACAAGATCCTCACCACGATCCGGTCGCGGACGCACCACTACCCGTTCCGCCTGATCCCCGCGCGCATTCTGCAGCAGAACCTGGCCCAGATCTGCCAGCAGGAAGGGGTGGCGATCGAGCCGGCTGCGCTGGCCCTGGTCGCCCGCGCCGGAGCCGGCTCTGCGCGTGACGCGCAGTCCGTGCTGGGGCAGCTCATCGCCGGCGCGGGCGAGGAGGGAGTCACCTACGACCTCGCGATCGCCCTGCTCGGGTTCACCGACGCGGCCCTGCTCGACGAGGTCGTGGACGCGATCGCGGCGGGCGACGGGGCCGGCGTCTTCACCGCGCTCGATCGCGTCATGGACTCGGGCCACGATCCGCGCCGGTTCCTCACCGACCTGCTCGAGCGCTTCCGCGACCTGGTCGTCGTGCGGGCCGTGCCCGACGCGGCGTCGAGCGGGCTGATCGAGGTGCCCGAGGACGAAGCCGCCCGAATGTCGACGCAGGCCAGCCGCTTCGGGCCGGCCGACCTGGTCCGGCTGGCCGATGTCGTCGACGAGGGCATCACTGCGATGAAGGGCGCCACGCCCACCCGCCTGCAACTCGAGCTCGTGTGCGCGCGGCTGCTGCTGCCCGGCGCCGACGACTCCGCGGCCGGTGTCCGTGCCCGGCTCGACCGGCTCGAGCGGCGGCTGGGCCTCGAGGCGGCCGTGTCGGCTGGTCCACCGGCAGCCGAGCCGACACCGGCCGAACCTGCCCGCGCGGCGCCACCACCGCGACCCGAACCGGCGAGCGATCGGCCTCCGGCGCAGCCGGCCACGACGGTAGGGCCCGACACCGATGCGCCGGTTCGGGCTGCCGGGCCGAGCGAGACGGTAACGGCCGCACCGGCACCGGCACCGGCCTCGGCGTCGGTGGGTGCTCCGGGCGTGGCCGACGTCCGCCGACTGTGGCCGGAGGTCCTGGTCCGTCTCCGTGAGATCAAGCGCACACCGTGGAGCTTGATCTCCCAGGAGTCCGCCGTCGTCGACGTCGCGGACGGGGTCCTCACCCTGGCGTTCCGGAAGCCCTCGCTCCGCGACACGTTCGCGCGGCGCGACGACTTCCAGGACAACCTCCGGCAGGCGATCACGGACGTTCTGGGAGTCGACCTGAGGGTCGACGCGATTGTCGACCCGTCGGCCGATCCTGGCGGGTCGGCCTCCAGGGGTGGCGATTCCGACAGGCGGTCCGTGACGCCGCAGGGAACGCCGCCGGTCCCCGCCGATCCCGCGGCTGCGCCCCGAGCGTTGGACGTCGACGCATCCGGTCGCTCCGCCGGCCCCGAGAACGGCTCCGCGTCATCGCCCAGGCGGACCGATCCCGACGACGATGTTCACCCCGACGACCCCGATCACGACGACTCGGCCCTGTCAGAACGCCAGCTTCTCGAGCGCAGCCTCGGAGCGCGCGTCATCGAGGAGATCGAGCACGGCTGACCCGAGCGGCCTGGGCCGGTCGCCGCCCCTGCCGGGTTAGGCTCGGAGGCAGGCCCACCCCTCTGGAGGCTTCGAGTGTTCCCGCCCGGTCCCGAAGGCCTGGACGTCCAGCAACTGCTCCAGCAGGCACAGCGGATGCAGGAGCAGCTGATGTCGGCACAGCAGAAGCTCGCCGAGACCGAGGTCACCGGCACATCCGGCGGCGGGCTGGTCACAGCCACGGTCACCGGCTCGGGTGAGCTGGTCTCGCTCGACATCGCGTCGTCGGTCGTCGACCCCGCCGACGTCGAGACGCTCAGCGACCTCGTCGTCGCGGCCGTCCGCGACGCCACGGCGCAGGCGCAGCGGCTGGCCGCGGACCAGATGGGCCCGCTCGGCCAGGGCTTGGGCGGCCTGCTCGGTGCAGAAGCCGGCGAGGCCGGGAACGCCGAGCAGGCGGGCGAGCACGGTACCCGCCCGGGCCTCGGACGACCGCCGTTGCCGGGCGCCTGACCGCGGGATCTCGCTGTGTACGAGGGTGTCGTCCAGGACCTCATCGACGAACTGGGTCGGCTGCCCGGCGTGGGGCCCAAGGGTGCTCAGCGGATTGCCTTCCACCTGCTGGCCGCCGATCCTGTCGACGTCCGCCGGCTGGCCGAGGCGCTGATCGAGGTGAAGGCCAAGGTTCGGTTCTGTTCCACCTGCGGCAACGTCGCCGAGGAGGAGCAATGCCGCATCTGCCGCGACCCGCGCAGGGATGCTTCGGTGCTGTGCGTCGTCGAGGAGCCCAAGGACGTCGTGGCGATCGAGCGCACCCGCGAGTTCCGCGGCCGCTACCACGTCCTCGGCGGGGCGATCAGTCCGATCGAGGGAATCGGCCCCGACGACCTGCGGATACGTGAACTGCTGGCCAGACTCGCGGACGGCACGGTCACCGAGCTGATCCTGGCGACGGATCCGAACCTCGAGGGGGAGGCGACGGCGACATACCTGGCCCGAATGATCAAGCCGATGGGGTTGCGCGTCACCCGTCTGGCCAGTGGACTTCCGGTAGGAGGAGACCTCGAGTACGCCGACGAGGTCACGCTGGGACGTGCTTTCGAGGGGCGGAGGTTGCTCGATGTCTGAGCCGGGCGCCGCCGAGGACTACACCGAGTTCGCCGCCGAGATCGCCGACCAGGTCGAGAGCTTCCTGGTGGCGCTGCGCGAGATCGCCCGCGGAGACGACCCCGGCAGCACCTTGTCGCTGCTCCTGCTGGAGGTCAGTCAGCTGGTGCTCGCCGGCGGCCGGCTGGGCGCGATCGTCGACGTGGTGCCGGCCGAGCAGTACGAGCCCGACGCCGGCTTCGACCCGGACTTGGCGGAGCTTCGCGAGCGGTTGGCGGAGCTGTTGGGTCCGGTCGACGACTACGTGGAGATCTTCGACCCCGTGGTCGCACCTGCCGAGTTGGTGCCCTACCGTCTGTCCGACGACCTCACCGACATCGCCGGAGACCTGCTCCATGGGCTGCAGCACTATCGCGCGGGCGACACCATGGAGGCACTGTGGTGGTGGCAGTTCTCCTATCTCAGTCACTGGGGCAACCACGCCACAGCTGCGCTTCGCGGGCTGCACTCCCTGATCGCCCACACCCGCCTCGACGCGGAACTCGATGCCGAGACCCAGGCAGAGCAGGACCTGCTCGCCGATGTCGTGACCGAGGTCGTCGACCGCTGAGCCGCCGCGCAGACGCCGAGTAGTGAAGATCGTGGTGCAAGTTCGTCCCGCCTGCGCCCCTGCACGCTCTTGCATGACGATCTTCACAACGGCTCGGCGACATGAATCCCGGGATGCGGACGGGCCGGGACCGCCTCCGACGGTCGCCTAGACTCGCCATGCCGCCGACGCCGCGACGAGCAGCCGGGAGGAGGACCGCCGCGTGGGCCTCATCGTCCAGAAGTACGGGGGTTCCTCGGTGTCCGATGCCGCCGCCGTCAAGCGGGTGGCCCAGCGGATCGTGGCCACCAGCAGATCAGGACATGAGGTCGTCGTGGTCGTTTCCGCGATGGGCGACACCACCGATGACCTGCTCGAACTGGCCGAACAGGTATCCCCCCTGCCCGCGGGTCGCGAACTGGACATGCTCCTGACCGCCGGAGAGCGGATCTCGATGGCCTTGTTGGCGATGGCCATCGGTGACCTCGGCCACGAGGCCCGGTCGTTCACCGGCAGCCAAGCCGGCGTCATCACGACGTCCGCACACGGACAGGCGCGGATCATCGACGTGACGCCCGGCCGCATTCGCCAGGCGCTCGACGACGGTGCGGTCGCGATCGTCGCCGGCTTCCAGGGCGTGAGCCAGGACAGCAAGGACATCACCACCCTGGGTCGTGGCGGATCCGACACCACCGCCGTCGCTCTGGCCGCCGCACTCGACGCCGACGTGTGCGAGATCTACACGGATGTGGATGGAATCTTCACCGCCGACCCTCGTATCGTCCCCAATGCCCGCCGGGTGCCTCGCATCACCTACGAGGAGATGCTGGAGATGGCGGCCAGCGGTGCCAAGGTCCTCCACCTCCGGTGCGTCGAGTACGCCCGCAGGTACGGCCTGCCCATCCATGTTCGGTCGAGCTTCTCGACCCTCGACGGCACCTGGGTGTCCGACCACTCCGAAGGAAGTGACGAGCCCGACATGGAGCAACCGATCATCTCCGGCGTGGCGCACGATCGCAGCGAGGCAAAGATCACGATCGTGGGTGTGCCCGACAAGGTCGGCGAGGCCGCAGCGATCTTCCAGGCCGTCGCAGCGGCTGAGATCAACCTCGACATGATCGTCCAGAACGTATCGGCGGCGGTGACGAACCGGACCGACATCTCCTTCACCCTGCCCAAGGCCGACGGGCGGCGCGCGATGGAGGCGCTGACCGGCGTCCAGCCTCAGGTCGGGTTCGAGTCCCTGCGGTACGACGACGGCATCGGCAAGGTGTCGTTGGTCGGGGCCGGCATGCGCAGCCACCCGGGGGTGAGCGCGCGTTTCTTCGGCGCGCTCGCGTCCGCCGGTGTGAACATCGAGATGATCTCGACATCGGAGATCCGGATCAGCGTCATCGTCCGGGGCGACGACGTCGACATCGCCGTGGGAGCCGTCCACCGCGCCTTCGAGCTCGATGCGGCGGAGGTGGAAGCGGTCGTCTACGGAGGTACCGGGCGATGACGGGAGCCGGCAAGCCCACGCTGGCCGTCATCGGTGCGACCGGTGCCGTCGGCACGGTCATGCGCCACCTGCTCTCTACCCGTGAGGACGTCTGGGGCGAGATACGGCTGGTGGCTTCGCCCCGGTCGGCCGGGCGCAGGCTGCCCGTCCGTGGCCAGGACCTCGAGGTGCTGGCCCTCGCACCGGAGGTATTCGACGGTGTCGATGTCGCCATGTTCGACGTGCCCGACGACGTCTCGGCGCAATGGGCACCCGTGGCCGCGGAGCGGGGAGTAGTGGCCGTCGACAACTCGGGCGCCTTCCGGATGGATCCGGACGTCCCCCTGGTCGTCCCCGAGGTCAACCGCCGGGCGGTACGCAACCGGCCGAAGGGGATCATCGCCAATCCGAACTGCACGACGCTGTCGATGATCGTCGCCCTGGGCTCGTTGCACGCGGAGTTCGGCCTCACCGAGTTGGTCGTGGCCTCGTACCAGGCTGCATCCGGGGTGGGACAGGCGGGAATCGACACTCTCCATGACCAGATTCAGAAGGTGGCCGGCAACCGCGAGCTCGGCACCCATCCCGGCGACGTCCGGCGCGTCGTGGGTGACGAGCTCGGGCCGTTTCCGGCGCCACTCGCGTTCAACGTCGTGCCGTGGGCTGGCTCACCGAAGGACGACGGCTGGAGCTCCGAAGAGCTCAAGGTCCGTAACGAGTCCCGCAAGATCCTCGATCTGCCGAAACTCCGGGTGTCCGCCACCTGCGTCCGGGTACCCGTGGTAACGACGCATTCCGTCGCCGTCCACGCCGTCTTCCAGGGCAAGGTCACGACCGACGGTGCCTGGGAGATCCTACGCAACGCTCCCGGTGTGGTGCTCTACGACGACCCGTCCCGCGGCGAGTTCCCCACGCCGGCCGACGTCGTCGGAACCGACCCTACGTGGGTGGGCCGGGTACGCCGGTCCATCGACGACCCGAATGCGCTCGACCTCTTCGTGTGTGGCGACAACCTGCGCAAGGGCGCTGCCCTCAACACTGCCCAGATCGCCGAACTCGTCGCACAGGAGCTCACCTCGACCACCGGACGGTGATCGTCGAACCAGTACTGGGCGCGTGTCCCCGGCAGCGGTTCAACGATCGACGACAGGGCTGGCGGGATGGCTAGGAGTTCAGCCTCGCCCTGACCACCGCAGCCACGCGGGCGCCGTCCGCACGGCCAGTGGTTCGCGGCTGCAGCGCCTTCATCACGGCACCCATGTCGCGCGGCGAGGACGCTCCCGTCTCCACGACTGCGGCGTCGACCATGGCCGCGAGCTCGTCGTCTGACAGTGGCGCCGGAAGGTACTCGGCGATGACGCCCGCCTCTGCCTCCTCACGCTCCGCGCGGTCGGTCCGGCCGGCCTCGCGGAAGGCGTCGGCGGCCTCGTGCCGTTTCTTGGCCTCCTTGGTGAGAACCACCAGCACCTCGCTGTCGCTGAGCTCGCGGGCCGTGGCTCCGGCGACCTCGGAGGTCGTCACGGCCGTCAGCACCATCCGTAGTGTCGACAAGCGCAGTTCATCCCGTGCGCGCATCGAGGTCGTCAGGTCGTTCCTCAGCCGCTCCTTCAGCGAGTCCATGGGATCAAGTGTGACAGGACGTCGTCATGCCCCCGGCACGATCGACATCACGGGCAGCAGACCTCAGGTCTGCGGGTCAGCCGCGGACGGGTCGCAGGGCCGAAGCGGCCGGGTCGCCGGCCCCTCGAGAACCTGCCCATCGGGGGCGAAGCGTGATCCGTGGAGCGGACAGTCCCAGGACCGTTCGGCATCGTTCCACTCCACGATTCCGCCCAGATGAGTGCACGTCGCGCCGACGGTACGCTCCTCGCCTCCGACCCGGCTGCGCGCGACCTTGGTGATGCCGCGCCGCTCGACGCGTCCGGAACCCTCGTGAGGCGCAGGCTGCCCGGTGTCCGGCCGCACCCAGCCGGAAACCAGCCGAACCGCGACATCGGCATTCATCGATGCGAGTGCACCGACCGACTGTCGCAGCGTCAGGCGGTTCGAGGAGAACGTGTCCTCCCATGGCACCGGCTGTTCCGTGATCCGTCCGGCGAGTTCCAGGCCGGCAGCGGTGCCGTTGGTCATTCCCCACTTGTCGAAACCCGTGGCGGTCAACACATGCTGGGTTCCGGGCCACGCCGGGCCGACGAAGGGCAGCAGGTCCGTAGATCGGTAGTCCTGCGCCGACCACCGGTGCGTGACCTCGCGGACGGGGAAGTGGTCGAGCGCCCAGCGGGCGGGTCGTTCCTGGTGGGAGCGGGTGTGCGTCTCGTGGCCGACCTTGTGCCCCTCGCCACCGGCGATGAGGTACTGGGTTCCGTCGGCCCCGACGGCAGTCCGCACCGTCCGAACGACCCGGTCGGCCGACAGGTACATGCCCTCCGGAGCCGGCCCTTCCAGCGGGAGCGCCAGCAGGTAGGACCGCAGGGGTTCGAGCCTGGCGAAGAACAGGCCACGGTGCGGGAACGGTGTGCCGGTGGCGATCACGACGTGTCCGGCTCGGACGGTATGGCCTCCACGCACAGAAATCCGGCACGGTGAGCCGTCGTGGACGGATTCGACCGGGCTCGCCTCGTGAACGGCACCACCGGCCGCGACGACCTCGCGTGCAAGCCGGTCGAGATGTACCACCGGGTCGAACTGCGCCTGGTCGTTCACGCGGACCGCTGCGGCGACGTCGAAGGGCAACCCGGTGATCGTGGTGGACTCGGCATCGATTCCCGAGTCCCGCAGGGCGGCGACCTCGTCCTCGACGTCACGCCGGCGTCTGTAGTCGGTCACGTACGTGTAGGCGGGGCAGACCTCGACCGCGGCGTCGGCCAGGCGCGCTTCGTCGACCAGCCACCTCAGGCCCGCTTCGTTCGCGGTGGCATAAGCCCGAGCGACGGGCGTCCCGTGCTTGCGGATGATCTCCGCATACCGAAGCCCGTGCAGCACGGTGGCCTTGGCCGTCGTGTTGCCCGAAGCGACCGCCGCGACGGACCTGCGTTCCAGGACGACCACCTGCCTGCCGGTACGGGCCAGGATCGCAGCCGTCGTCAGGCCGGTGATGCCGGCACCGACGACGACGACATCGGCGTCCCGGTCTCCGGTCAGCGGCGGTTGGTCCGGACGGCCCGGCCGGTCGAGCCAGAGCGATCGTGCGGCGGCGGGCAGCAGTGTCGACATGGACGGCTCTTACCCCGACGGCCCACGGCTACCACCGTGTTCGGCTCCGGATTCGAGAGGTGATCGGCGGTGTGGCAGCCTTGGCTGGTGCCAGTTCTCCCGAATTCGACGGCCGCGCGGATCGTGCTGGGTCTGGGCGCCACCGCTGCCGGATGCCTCACCTATGCGGCCGGCTACGAGGTCCGGGCGTTCCGGCTCCGGCGCTTCGACGTGCCTGTCCTGCCGCCGCGAAGCCGACCGTTGCGCGTCCTGCACGTGTCCGATCTGCACATGACGCCCCGCCAGGAACGTAAGAAGGCCTGGGTGCGCAGCTTGGCCGCCCTCGAGCCCGACCTGGTGGTCAACACCGGCGACAACCTCGCCCACCGGCAGGCAGTGCCGACGGTCCTCGACGCGTTGGAGCCGCTGATGGAGCGGCCCGGCGTCTTCGTCGGCGGCTCCAACGACTATTACGCGCCCATGCCCAAGAACCCCGCCCGCTACCTGCTCCCGAGTGACAAGTACCGCCACGTTCACGGCGGCTACCTGCCCTGGAAGGAACTGCGTGACGGGTTCGTCGATGCGGGCTGGGTCGATCTCACCAATGCCCGCGCCTCCCTCACCGTCGACGGGCGGACGGTGACGTTCGCCGGTGTGGACGACCCCCATACTGATCTGGACCGGTACTCGGACATCGCAGGTCGGCCCCATCGGGCAGACGTCGCGATCGGCGTCGCGCACGCGCCGTACCGTCGGATCCTCGATGCGATGACAGCGGACGGGTACCAGTTGCTGCTGGCCGGACACACTCACGGTGGGCAAGTCTGCGTACCCGGATGGGGCGCCTTGGTGACCAACTGCGATCTCGAGACCGGCCGTGCCAAGGGCCTCGCGCGCCACCGAGCGGCTGGCGGCCGCGAGGCGTCGTGGCTGCACGTGTCGGCAGGCCTGGGAACGTCGCCGTACGCGCCGGTGCGCTTCGCCTGCTTCCCGGAGGCGACGCTGCTCACCCTGACGGGCGCGTGACACCGCTCATCCCGGCGCGAGTGGAATCGCAGCGGCTCGTGCTCCGGACGTGGCGGCCCGACCACCGCCCGGCGTTCGCGGTGATCAACGCCGATCCGGCCGTGACCGAACACGTTTCTCGGGTGCCGTTGAGTCGGGAGGAGAGCGACGCACTCGTCGACCGCATCGAGGCTTCGTGGCGCCATCGCGGGTACGGTCTCTACGCGGTCGAGGACCGGGACTCCGGCGAGCTGTTGGGCTTCTGCGGCCTCTCGCACCATCGGGCCCTGCCCGACGAGGTCGAGGTCGGCTGGCGGCTGGCGCGGGCCGCCTGGGGCCGCGGTCTCGCGACGGAAGCGGCGCTGGTGTGCCGTGATCTCGCCTTCGACGCGCTGCACCTGGACCGGCTGATCTCGGTCACGACCGAGGCAAACGTGCGGTCGTCGCGCGTAATGGAGAAGCTCGGTATGCGCCTGTGGCGGACGATGCCGTTCGAGGACTGGACGCTGACGATCTGGGCGATGACGGCCGCCGAACGGACGGGCTGAACAGATTTCAGCGGGCTGAACGGATTTCAGCGACGCTGCGACGCTCGGATATGCTGAGCCGGCAACTTCGGGGTGTGGCGCAGCTTGGTAGCGCGCTTCGTTCGGGACGAAGAGGTCGTGGGTTCAAATCCCGCCACCCCGACGCATGTGATGTCTCAGGACATCCCGGACAGCCGAACCCACTAGTGGTGGGTTCGGCTGTCCGTCGTTTTCAGCGCGTGGGTCCGGGTGGGCGGCCGGTGCCTTGGTAGCGCTTGGATGGGTCCAGGTGTAGCTCGCGGAGGAGTTCGCCGGTGACGGCGTCGATGATGCGGATGTCGAGGT
>DASUYL010000235.1:0-27591 GCA_036377395.1 Jiangellaceae bacterium | reverse complement strand
GACCGGTGGCCGGGATACGACTTCGCCACGCACAAGGGGTACGTGACTCCCGAGCACCAGCAGGCTCTGAGCCGCTACGGCCCCAGCCCCGTGCACCGCCGGTCGTACGTCAACGTGGCGCGCGTCATGGGCGAGAATGGGCCCGTCGTCCTGGAGGAGACCGGATGAGCACCGAAGATCTCGAAAAGTACGAGACTGAGATGGAGTTGTCGCTCTACCGGGAGTACCGCGACGTCGTGGGGCTGTTCTCCTACGTGGTCGAGACCGAGCGGCGTTTCTACCTCACCAACAACGTGGACTTGCAGGTGCGCAGCGACGGCGGCGAAGTCTACTTCGAGGTCACGATGAGCGACGCCTGGGTCTGGGACATGTACCGGCCGGCCCGGTTCGTGAAGAACGTCAAGGTCGTGACGTTCAGGGACGTCAACGTCGAGGAACTGGCCAAGAGCGACTTCGAGATACCCAAGTCCGGCCTGGACAGCTGATCGGGGGTGCGCCGGCGCCGCCACGAATGGTCAGGGAGCGTTACCGGTGATCCGGGCCAGGACGGCCGTGTAGTCGAAGTCACCCATGCCGGCCTCGTCGGCCTCGACGATCCAAGCCCGTGCGGCCGCGGCGAGGCGCAGATCGACATCGGCACCCTCGGCCGCGTCCACGACCAGGTCTGCGTCCTTGCGGGCCAGCGAGAGCGCGAAGCGGCGGGGGTAGTCACCGGACTCGACCGCGGCCCGTCGTCGCTGCGCCTGCTGGGCCAGCGGCGTCGTGGCCAGCACGTCGAATGCGACGTCGCGAGGCAGCCCGAGGCCTTCGGCCAGGGCGAGGGACTCGCCGAGCAGGCCGAGCATCCCGAACAGGGTGGCGTTCGCGACGAGCTTGGCCGCGGCGCCGGAGCCGAGCGGACCGACGTGGATCGGCGTCCCCAGCCTCGACAGCACCGGGTGACAGCGGTCGACGGATCGCGACGAGCCACCGACGAAGATGCGCAGGGTGCCACCGTCCGCCTCGGTGATGCTGCCGAGCACCGGAGCGTCGATCAGGCCGACATCGGCGGGAAGCAGCGACGCCAGGTGGGTGACGGCCGCCGATCCCACCGTGGACATCTCGATCAGGTCCGACCCGGGCCCGATGCCGGCCAGGACACCGTCCGGGCCCTCGGTCACGTCCCTCAATGCGGTCGGGCCCGAGACCATGGTGATGACCGCGTCAGCGCTGACGGCGGCGTCTGCAGGGCTCGTCGCCGCGCCCGCGCCGGCCTCCACCAGCGGTCGGACCTTCGCACCGGACCGGTTCCAGACGACGACGTGGTACGCGCCGAGCAGACGTTCGGCCATCCGGCTGCCCATGGCACCCAGTCCGACGACGGCGACCGTCGAGACCGGTGACTGGTCCGGGGTGTCCACCGGGCTATCTGACACCGTCCTGCCGCGATGACACCAGCCGGTGACGCGACGGGTCGTCCACAGTCGCCGCGTCTGGGCGAAGTTGCCCACAGGCCGGTCGCTCGGTCCGGCCTGGGCATGGCACGGACACCACGCTCGTGGCGGAGGTGGTGCCGGTGCGGGCCAAGGACGGCGTGGGCCGGTACGGCGAGCAGGTGGCGGTGCGGCATCTGGAGCGCGCCGGGTTCACCATCCTCGCCCGCAACTGGCGCTGCGAGATCGGCGAGATCGACGTCGTCGCACTCGACGGCTCCACCGTCGTGGTCTGCGAGGTCAAGACCCGCAGTGGCCTTGGCTACGGCTCCGGCCTGGAGGCCGTGACGCGGGAGAAGGCCGCCCGGCTGCGTCGGCTCGGCCATCGGTGGCTGGTCGAGAACGGCCCCCGCGGAGTCGGCCTGCGCTTCGACGTACTGGCCGTGCACCGTTCCCGGCGCGGGCCGGCCGCGGTCGAGCACGTCCGGGCGGCGTTCTGATGCGGCTGGCGAGATGCCGCAGCGTGGCCCTGGCCGGGGTAAGCGGCACCGTCGTCGACGTCGAGGTGCACATCGGCGGCATGCCCGGGTTCACTCTGGTCGGGCTCCCGGACGCGTCGCTGGCCGAGGCGCGCGACCGGGTGCGAGCCGCCGTGCTGTGCAGCGGGGAGCGGTGGCCGTTGCAGCGCATCACGGTCAGCCTGTCGCCGGCGGCCCTGCCCAAACGGGGGAGCCACTTCGACCTCGGCGTCGCCGTGGCCATCGTCTCGGCCGGCGAGGACCTGCCCGCCGGAGCGGCCGACGAGATGATCTTCCTGGGTGAGCTCGCACTCGACGGGCGGCTGCGACCGGTGCCGGGGGTGCTGCCCGCGGTCCTGGCGGCGGCCGGCGCCGGAGCGACGCACGTCGTCGTGCCGGAGTCCAACGCGGGGGAGGCCAGGCTGGTGCCGGGCGTCTCGGTGCTCGGCGTCCGCTCGCTGCGCCAGGTGCTGGCGGTACTTCGCGGCGAACCGGTGCCGGACGAACCCGAACCCTATCCTGCGATGGGCGCCGCCGCACCGACCGCCGATGCGGCCGAGATCCCGACCGACCTCGCCGACGTCGCCGACCAACGCGGCGCCAAGCGCGCCGTGGAAGTCGCGGCCGCGGGCCACCACCACCTGATGCTGACCGGGCCGCCCGGTGCCGGCAAGACGATGCTCGCGCGTCGACTGCCCGGCCTGCTGCCCGACCTGTCCACCGACGAGTCACTCGAGGTCACGGCCATCCACTCCGTGGCCGGCGTTCTTCCCGTCGACCGACCGCTGGTCACCAGGCCGCCGTTCGCCGACCCTCATCACACCGCCTCGGTGGCCGCGGTCGTCGGCGGCGGGAGCCGGCTGATCCGGCCCGGTGCCGCGAGCCGCGCACATCTGGGCGTGCTGTTCATGGACGAGGCGCCCGAGTTCGCGCCGCACGTGCTCGACGCGCTCCGCCAGCCACTCGAGCACGGCGAGATCGTCGTGTCCCGGGCCGAGTCGTCGGTCACCTTCCCGGCACGCTTCCTTCTGGTGCTGGCGTCGAACCCCTGCCGGTGCGGCAACCACGGCAGCCGCGCTCGAGCCTGCTCGTGCACGCCCGACGCCGTCCGGCGCTATGCACAGCGCATCTCCGGCCCGGTCCGCGACCGCATCGACCTTCGCATCGCCGTCGAGGCGCCCACGCTGGCCAGCCTCGAGGAGGGGTTGGAGTCCGCGGAGCCGAGCAAGGTCGTCGCCGAGCGCGTGGCCGAGGCACGCGAGCGCCAGCACCGCAGGCTCGCCGAGACGCCTTGGCGGCTCAACGGCGAGGTTCCGGGTCCGGTGCTCCGGCGCGACCTGCGGCCGCCGGCAGCGTCGCTCGCGCCGCTGCACGACGCACTGCGGAAGGGGCTGCTCACCGCTCGTGGTGCTGACCGGGTGTTGCGCGTCGCCTGGACTCTTGCCGATCTCGCCGGTCGTGACCGGCCCGGCCGGGGCGACGTGAACGAGGCCGTCGGTCACCGGCTCGGGCGGCCGGCATGACCGGGACCGTCGACGCTTCGGCGGAGCGGGTGGCGCGGGCCTGCCTGTCCGCTCTGGTGGAACCGGGCACCGGTGCCGCCATCGTGACCGAACTGCGCCGGCACGGGCCGGAGGTGGTCCTGGATCGACTCCGTTCGGGTGACCGCACCCTTGATCCGGAGGCACGGATGCAGCGTCGCGCGGGCGCCGTCGACGGCGCCGACCTGCTCCGCCGGGCCGCGGCGGCCGGCGCCAGGTTCCAGTGCCCTGGCGACCCGGAGTGGCCCGCCGGGCTGGCGACGCTCGACCTCGCCCTGGACGCGGGGACCGCTGCGGCCGGGCCACCGCCGATCGGTCTGTGGGTCCGGGGCGAGCCCGACCTCGCCGAGGCCACCGGCCGATCGGTCGCCGTGGTGGGCTCGCGGGCGGCCACCGAGTACGGCGTGCGGGTCGCTGCCGACCTCGCCGCGGATCTGGCCGCGGCGGGCTGGACGGTGGTGTCCGGGGCGGCCTACGGCATCGATGCGGCCGCCCACCGCGGCGCACTGGCCGCCGGCGGGGTCACGGTGGCCGTGCTCGCCTGCGGCGTGGACGTGGTCTACCCGAGGGGTCATGCGGCACTGCTCCACCGCATCAACGGCGATGGGCTGATCGTCAGCGAGCTTCCGCCCGGCTCCACGCCGACGCGTCCGCGTTTCCTGGCCCGTAACCGGCTCATCGCGGCGATGACAGCCGGAACCGTTGTGGTCGAGGCGGCGCCCCGATCGGGGGCACTGAACACCGCCGGCTGGGCGTCCGAGCAGGGCCGTGCCGTTCTCGCCATGCCCGGTCCGGTCACGTCGACGATGTCGGCCGGCTGTCACGATCTGGTCCGCCGCGCAGTGGCGACACTGGTCACCGACGCCGCCGAGGTCGTCGACATGGTGGGGGACCTGGGTGCCGACGCTGTGGCGGAACGACGAGGTGCGCCGCGCCCGTGGGACGACCTGGCACCGCTCGCACGCGACGTGCTCGAGGCGATGCCCGCGCGCGGCCCCGCCACCGTCGACGAACTGTGCCGCACCACCGGGCTGGCAGCCGGAACCTGCATCGCCGCGCTCGGTGAGCTCACGCTCTCCGGGCTGGTCGTCGCCGGTGCGCAGGGCTGGAGCCTGGCGCCGCGCCGCCGGGGTGCTTGACCCGCGCGGGCCCGGCCCGGACGGTGGAACCATGCCTGGCCGCGTCAGTGGCGACACCGAGGTCCCGCCCGCGATGCAGGCGGCGATCGAGGAGTTCGCCGCTCACCTGACCGCCGAGCGGGACCGATCGGAGCACACCGTCCGGGCCTACGTCGGCGACGTCACCGACCTGGTCGACCATCTCCTCCGGCTGGGCCGGACCGACCTGGGTGGCCTGGATGTGGCGGTATTGCGCAGCTGGCTGGCTCGGCAGCGGACGCTGGGACGGGCCCGGGCCACGCTGGCCCGGCGGGCGTCGGCAGCGAGAACGTTCACCGCGTGGGCGCACCGGCATGGCCTGATCGCCGCCGATCCGGGCGGCTTGTTGGGCACTCCCAAAGCCCGGCGCGAACTTCCCGGAGTCCTCGCCGTCGATGCCGCCGCAGCCGTGCTCGACGCGGTGGCCGCGGCCGCGGCCGACGGCGACCCGGTGGGTCTCCGCGACCGGGCACTGCTCGAGCTGCTCTACGCGACGGGGATCCGCGTCAGCGAGCTCGTGGGACTCGACATGCGCGACGTCGATCGCCATCGACGCGTGGTCCGCGTGCTCGGCAAGGGCCGCAAGGAACGGAGCGTGCCGTTCGGTGCGCCCGCGGATGCCGCTGTGCACGACTGGCTGGTCCACGGCCGGCCGCGCCTGGCCCTGCCCGCGGCAGGGGACGCCGTGTTCGTCGGTGTGCGGGGCAACCGGCTCGGCACGCGAACGGCCCGTGAGATCGTCCACATCCGGTTTCGCGCCGTACCCGGCGCACCCGACCTGGGACCGCACGGCTGGCGGCACGCGGCCGCCACGCACCTACTCGACGGCGGCGCGGACCTGCGGAGCGTCCAAGAGCTGCTCGGGCACGCGTCGCTCGCGACCACGCAGGTATACACCCACGTGTCGGTCGACCGGTTGCGGCGCGCCTACCAGCAGGCCCACCCACGCGCCTGAGGACTCCGCAGGTCAGCGGATCCCGGCAGCCGCTGCGGCCGCGAGCGTGCGCCCGACCGTCGACGTTCGACCGGCGTCCTGGGCCGACCACGATGCCGGATGGGCCGGACCGACGTCCGGGCCCGGCTCTGTGCGGACCGAGTCGGGCCCGAGCGGCAGCAGCCGGACGCGGCGACCGACCAGCAGACCGAACGGGTCGAGGTACGTGTCGCCGGCCAGCAGGCCCCAGTGCAGACATGCGTGCGGAGCGCAGTGGCTGCCGGCGACGTCGACCGTGCCGATGGCCTGACCCGCCTCGACCCGCCCGCCGGCCGGGACGTGGGCCGTCACGGGCTCGTAGGTGGTGCGCAGGTCGCCGTGGCTCACCACGACCACGCCGCGTCCGGCGACGGCACCGGCATACGTGACCACCCCGGCACCGGCCGAGCGGACCGTCGAACCGGCCGCAGCCGCGAGGTCGACCCCTCGGTGCCCTGGAAGCCACTGTCGTCCGGGCGGCTCGAAGCCGCGGACGACCTGAACGTCCTCGCCGTCGAGGGGTCGGACCCATGCCCCGGGTGGGGGCGGCCCGGCGAGCGCGGCCGCTGGGACGACGGTCGACGTCGTGGCGACCAGTGCCGCGGCACCGAAGCAGAGCGCGTGGAGGAGTGCGCTGCTGACAAACGTCGGCCGGGTCATGGCGCGATCCTGCGCGACCGGCCGCACCGGCCACCAGGAGCAGCCGCGACGCTGTGGACGGCAGACTCGCCCCGGCGCGACCTGTGGACGTGGACGAGGTGCGGGCTGGCTGCGCCGCAGGGCTGCCCGTAGCCTCGACGACGTGACCACCCGGCTCGAGTGTGTCGTGATCGACTCCCTCGATCCGGTCCGCGTGGCTCGGTTCTGGTCGGCGGTCACCGGGTGGCAGCTCGGCATGGACATCGCCGACGAGGTGGCCGTCGAGCCGCGCGACGGCGACCCGGACGGCATCCCGCTGGTGTTCGTCCCGGTACCCGAGCCCAAGACGGGCAAGAACCGGATCCATCTCGATCTCCGGTCGGAGACGGCACGAGGCCAGGCAGACACCGTGCTCCGCCTGCGCGATCTCGGCGCGACGCCGGTGGACATCGGGCAGGGCGACGTTCCGTGGGACGTGCTGGCCGACCCCGAGGGGAACGAGCTGTGCGTGCTGGATCCTCGCGACGACTACGAGGACACCGGGCCGGTGGCCGCGGTGGTCATCGACACCGCGGCCCCGACCGCTCGAGCCGTCTTCTGGTCGGCCGCCACCGGCTGGCCGGTCGTCCGTGGCGGTCCGGATTACGCGGCGCTGCGGGCTGCCGAGGGCCGGGGGCCGTACATCGAGTTGATCGGTGCTACGCAGCCCAAGATCGTGAAGAACCGCCTGCACCTCGACATCGCACCGTATCCGGACGGCGACCACGCAGCAGAGGTGGCTCGGCTCACCGCACTCGGCGCCAGGCCGGTCGACATCGGGCAGGGCGACGTTCCGTGGACCGTGCTCGCCGACCCGGAAGGCAGCGAGTTCTGCGTCCTGCTGCCGCGCTGACCTCAACCGAACTGGTCGGCAACCGTCCGGCTCCCGTACACTGACCTCGGCCTGGTCCCGACCAGGTCCAACTTCGCGTGCCCTGTGCACGGTCGCCGCCCATCGGTCCCCGGTTCGCCGGGGTGGGTGACGACCAGGGCGCCAGGCGCGGCGGCCACCAGGGCCCCGCGGACAACCGGACGACGCGTTCCTGTCACGGGCAGGGCGCGGGAGGAGGCAGGCGCGGCCATGGCCGTCGTCACCATGAAGCAGCTGCTCGAGAGCGGCGTCCACTTCGGTCACCAGACCCGACGCTGGAACCCGAAGATGAAGCGGTTCATCTTCACCGAGCGCAACGGCATCTACATCATCGACCTGCAGCAGTCGCTGTCCTACATCGACCGCGCCTACGAATTCGTGAAGGAGACCGTTGCCCACGGCGGTTCCGTGCTGTTCGTCGGCACCAAGAAGCAGGCGCAGGAGGCAGTGCGCGAACAGGCGACGCGGGTCGGCATGCCCTATGTGACCGAGCGGTGGCTGGGCGGCATGCTCACCAACTTCCAGACCGTCCACAAGCGCCTCCAGCGGCTCAAGGAGCTGGAGGAGCTCGACTTCGACGATCCCACGGCGTCCGGGCTCACCAAGAAAGAGCTGCTCATGCGCAAGCGTGAGATGGAGAAGCTGCAGCGAAGCCTCGGCGGCGTCCGCGACATGGCCCGGATCCCCAGTGCGGTATGGATCGTCGACACCAAGAAGGAGCACCTCGCCGTCGACGAGGCGCGCAAACTCAACATCCCGATCGTGGCGATCCTCGACACCAACTGCGACCCGGACGAGGTCACGTACCCGATACCCGGCAACGACGACGCGATCCGCGCCGTCACGTTGCTGACCCGCGTCGTCGCCGACGCGGTGGCGGACGGTCTCATCGCCCGCGCCGGCCAGGCCGGTGCCGACGAGAGCCCGGGCGTCGAGCTGGCCGGCGACGAGCCGCTGGCCGAGTGGGAGAAGGAACTGCTGGCCGGTCAGCCGGATCAGTCCTCGGTCACCGACGAGGTCCAGGCCGCGGCCGACACCGTCGAGGGTGCGCCGCAGGTGGACGCCGAGACCGCGGCCGACACTGTCGAGGGTGCGCCGCAGGTGGACGCCGAGACCGCGGCCGAGGTCGCCGACGACACCGGTGCCCCACCGGTCGACGTGGTTTCCGAGCAACCCGACCCGGACCGGGGCGACCCGACGGCATGAGCGGGCGCGGCCGACGGTCGCATGAACGCCGGCGGGCTGCCGCCGCACCGCGTCGGTGCCGATACGACAGGCGAGAGAGGGATTCGACAGATGCCCGACTTCACCGCCGCTGACGTCAAGCGGCTGCGCGACGCCACCGGCGCCGGGATGATGGACGCGAAGAAGGCGCTGGACGAGACCCGCGGCGACTTCGACCAGGCCATCGAGGTGCTGAGGGTCAGGGGCTCGGCCAGGGCGGCCAAGCGCGGGGCCGAGCGGACGGCGTCCAACGGGCTGGTCGCCGCGCACGGCGGCGCCCTGGTCGAGCTCGCCTGCGAGACCGACTTCGTGGCCAAGGGTGCCGACCTGCAGGCCTTGGCCGCCGACATCGCCGCGGCCGCCGATGCCGCCGGGGCCGGCGACGTCGAGACACTGCAGGCCCAACCGCTGGCCACCGGCCGAACGGTGGCCGAAGCCGTCGAGGCCGCCGCTGCGGTCATCGGCGAGAAGCTCGAGGTGCGCAACGTCGCCGTTTTCGACGGCGACGTCGTCACGTACCTGCACCGCCGGGCGAGCGACCTGCCACCGCAGGTCGGGGTCCTGGTCGAGTACACCGGTGGTGACGCCGACGCCGCCCGTGGCGCCGCGATGCAGGTCGCCGCCATGCGGCCCCAGTTCGTCACCCGCGAGCAGGTGCCCGCCGAGGTCGTCGAGCACGAGCGCCGGATCGCGGAGGCGACGGCTCGGGAGGAAGGCAGACCGGAGCAGGCGCTTCCCAAGATCGTCGAAGGGCGGGTCAACGCCTACTTCAAGGACACCGTGCTGGTCGACCAGCCCTCCGTCCAGGACCTCAAGCGGTCCGTCGGCGTGGTGCTGGCCGAGGCCGGCGTGACGGTCACGCGGTTCGCGCGCTTCGAGGTGGGTCAGGCCTGAGCAGGACGGAACGCGACAGGACCGGCGGGGGCTGGTCCACGCCCGACGAGGAGGTCGCCACCGTGGCGGAACCGAAAACGGCCGAGGCGGCGCCACCGTCGATCGCCCGGGCGGCACGTCCGCGGCGCGTCCTGCTCAAGTTGTCCGGCGAGGTCTTCGGCGGGGGCGCTGTGGGCGTCGACCCGGACGTCGTGCAGACGCTCGCCCGCCAGATCGCCGCTGTCGTGCGATCCGGTGTCCAGGTGGCGATCGTGGTCGGCGGCGGCAACTTCTTCCGTGGTGCGGAACTCCACCAGCACGGCATGGACCGGGCCCGCGGCGACTACATGGGCATGCTCGGCACCGTCATGAACTGCCTTGCGCTGCAGGATTTCCTGGAGAAGCAGGGCGTCGACACCCGGGTCCAGACCGCGATCGCGATGGGCCAGGTCGCCGAGCCGTACATCCCGCGCCGGGCGGCCCGCCACCTCGAGAAGGGCCGAGTCGTCATCTTCGGCGCCGGAGCCGGCATGCCGTACTTCACTACGGACACCGTCGCGGCTCAGCGTGCGCTCGAGATCGGCTGCGACCGGCTGCTCATGGCCAAGAGCCGGGTCGACGGCGTATACGAGGCCGACCCACGCACGGACCCGTCGGCGCGCAAATACGCGACGATCAGCTACGGCGAGGTGCTCCGACGCCGGCTCTCGGTAGCCGATCCGGCGGCGTTCAGCCTGTGCATGGACAACAAGCTGCCGATCGTGGTCTTCGGCCTGGGTGCGGACGGCAACATCGCGCGCGCCATCCGAGGCGACGCCATCGGCACCCTGGTGGCGGCCGACGTGCCGACGGCACTGGCAGAGGACCAGCCGGCCGTCCTGGACTGACCGGCCACGTCTGTCGAGCAGGGGCCCGCGAGAGGTACGGTCGCATCGCAACGATCCGACCGGCGCTGGTCCCCGCGGCCACAACCAGACCGAAGGAGTCACGGTGATCGACGACACACTCCTCGAGGCCGAGGAGAAGATGGACAAGGCCGTGTCCGTCGCCAAGGAGGACTTCACCGCGATCCGGACCGGACGGGCCCATCCCTCGCTGTTCAACAAGATCCTGGTCGACTACTACGGCGCGCCCACCCCGGTCAACCAGCTCGCCTCGTTCCATGTCGCCGATGCACGGATGATCACGGTGCAGCCCTACGACAAGGGTTCGCTCGCGGCGATAGAGCGGGCGATACGCGACTCCGACCTCGGCGTCAACCCCAACAACGACGGGCAGATCCTGCGCGTGGTGCTGCCTCAGCTGACCGAGGAGCGGCGGCGTGAGTACACCAAGGTCGCGAAGCAGAAAGCCGAGGACGCCCGGGTATCGATCCGCAACATCCGCCGCCATGCCAAGGATGCGCTCGACCGGCTGGCCCGCGACGGCGAGGTCGGTGAGGACGAGGTCACCAGGGCCGAGAAGCAGCTCGAGACACTGACCCGGACCTACGTCGACCAGGTCGACGACCTTCTCAAGCACAAGGAAGCCGAACTGCTCGAGGTCTGATGGTGACGACGGACGGGCCGGTGCCGGTGACCACGACGCCGGGGCACGGCCGCGCCGGACGTGACCTGCGGGCGGCGACGATGGTCGGGCTCGGCCTGGCCGTGCTCGTGCTCGGCACGCTGTTCGTATGGAAGGCGGCCTTCGCCGGGCTCGCCGTGGTGGCGGTGGCACTCGCCGTGTGGGAACTGAGCCAGGCGCTCGCCGTCGGCGGGATCCGGGTTCCGGTGGTGCCGGTGTTGCTGGGTTCGGTGCTCATGGTCGTCGGTGCCTATGTCGGCGGCTACCAGACTCTGGTCGTGGCGCTCGGCCTGACGGTCGTGGCTGTACTGGTCTGGCGACTGGGCGAGCATGAACCCGGCTACGTCCGCGACGTGACCGCGGGTGTGTTCGCGGCGGTCTACGTACCCTTCCTGGCTGGCTTCGCAATGCTCCTGCTTCGTCCGGACGACGGTCCGTGGCGGGTGCTCACTTGCATCCTTGTCGTCGCCGCGTCGGACACCGGAGGCTACCTCGCCGGTGTCCTGGCCGGGCGTCATCCGATGGCACCGACCGTGAGCCCGAAGAAGTCGTGGGAGGGCTTCGCCGGGTCGGTTGTGGCGTGCGTCGGGATCGGCGTTCTCGCCGTGGTCGTTCTGCTGGACGGGCTGTGGTGGGCAGGTGCCATCCTCGGTGCGGCCGCGGTCGTCACCGCGACGCTGGGCGACCTGGGTGAGTCGATGGTCAAGCGCGACCTCGGCATCAAGGACATGAGCGCTCTGCTACCCGGACACGGCGGCATCATGGACCGGCTCGACTCCCTGCTTCCGACGGCCCCGATCGCCTGGCTGATCCTCACCGCCCTGGTTCCCGTCACCTGAGCCTTGATCGGCCACCATGTCGTGGCACCATGGGTGGGTCATGGCCACCCCTGCACCGGCCACCGTCGCGGCGCTCCACCGGCCCGAGCCGCCGCGGCACCCGGCTGAGCGTTGTCACGCCGGCCGCTGGGTAGGGGGATTCACCGGGCCTGTGGACAGCCGGCGGCGGCGGACGCTTAGGATTCTGCCGCTTGCTCACGGAGGAGAGTGACATCTGGTGGCCGTCAGCCGCGACCCTGCCTTCCGCACGGTGCGGATGCGAGAGGCGTACGACCTCGACGCGGTAGACGACTTCGTCGACCGTGTCATCGATGCGCTGGAAGGGCGGCCCAACGGCCGCACCCTGACGCCGGAGAAGATCGAGGCGCAGGAGTTCAAGGTCGTCCGCATGCGCGAGGGCTATTCGATGGACGACGTCGACGACTGGCTGGACGACGCCGCCGTCGAACTGCGCGCGATGCGCACGGCCGCCGGCTCGAACCGGCGCGCACCGGCCGCAGCCCCCCAGCCGGCTCGCCGCGAGCCGACCTACGAGCAGGTCGGCGCACCCACCGTCGCCTACGCGGGACCACCCGCGCCCGCGCCGGCCGCGCCCGCTGCTGCGCCGGTGCCGGCTCCGATGCCGGCTCCGATGCCGGCGCCGCCCGGGTACAGCCGACCCGAGCCGGAGCCGCTGTACCGCCACACGGTCCGTAGCCCGCTCGAACCCGAGTCCCGCCCGGTCGCGCAGGTACCGACGCCTACGACGGGACTGCACCACCTCGAGGTCTGGGTCCGCGACCTCGACGTCGCCTCGCGGTCGTTCGGTTGGCTGTTCGAGCGGCTGGGCTGGACCCTGTTCCAGGTCTGGGAGCAGGGACGCTCTTGGCAGGCACCGGGCGAGGGTCCCTACGTCGTCATCGAGAGGTCGCCCGACCTGTCCTGGACGCCGTACGACCGCACGGCACCCGGCCTGAACCACCTCGCGCTGGCGGTGCCGGAGCGCTGGATGGTCGACCGGATCGTCTCGGAGGCACCGACGTACGGCTGGCGGTTGATGTTCACCGAACGACATCCCTACGCCGGGGGTACCCAGCACTACGCGGCATACCTGGAGAACGACGAGGGATTCGAGGCCGAGGTCGTCGCTCCGTGACCCGCAAGGGACGATGCCGGTGTGGTGCAGGGGCGACCGGGTAGGAGCGTGCTGTGACCAGTGCCGAGCGCGAGCAGCGTGTCGTCGACGCGGTCCCGAAGTCCCTGTTGATCGGCGGTGAGTGGCGGGAAGCCTCCGGCGGTGCCACGTTCGCCGTCCACGATCCGTCCACCGGCGACGCGCTGTGCGAGGTGGCCGACGCGAGTCCGGCCGACGGCGCGGCCGCACTGGCTGCGGCCGCCGAGACGCAGGCCGGGTGGTCGGCGCGCCCGCCGCGCGACCGGGCCGAGATCCTGCGGAGCGCGTACACCGCGTTGATGGATCGCCGCGACCAGCTCGCGCTGCTCATGACCCTGGAGATGGGCAAGCCGGTCGCCGAGTCGCGGACCGAGATCGCCTACGCGGCCGAGTTCCTGCGGTGGTTCTCCGAGGAGGCGGCCCGGATCGAAGGCTCGTACAAGATTGCTCCGGCCGGGGGCAGCCGGCTGCTGACGATGCGACAGCCGGTGGGCCCGTGCCTGCTCATCACGCCATGGAACTTCCCGATGGCCATGGGCACACGCAAGATCGGACCGGCGGTCGCCGCCGGCTGCACGATGGTCGTCAAACCGGCATCGGAGACGCCGCTGTCGATGCTGGCGCTGGCGGAGGTGCTCGAGGACTGTGGCCTGCCGGCCGGCGTGCTCAACGTCGTCACCACGTCCCGGTCCGGTGCGGTCATGGAACCGCTGATCCGCGATCCGCGCGCCCGCAAGCTCTCCTTCACCGGCTCGACGGCGGTCGGTCGCGTCCTCGTCGAGCAGTCCGCCCAGCAGTTGCTGCGAGTGTCGATGGAGCTGGGAGGGAACGCGCCGTTCCTCGTCTTCGGTGACGCCGACCTCGATGCCGCAGTCGACGGCGCGGTCACCGCCAAGATGCGCAACATCGGCGAAGCGTGCACGGCGGCCAACCGTTTCCTCGTCCACGAGTCCGTGGCAGACGATTTCTCGCGCCGGCTGGCGGACCGATTGGGTGCCCTTCGGATCGGGCGAGGGACCGAGGAAGGGGTCGAGGTCGGACCGCTGATCACCGAGAAGGCGCGCGAGGGGGTCGCCGAACTCGTGACCGACGCCGTCGACAACGGCGGCAAGGTCCTCGTCGGGGGCGAGGCGCCGGACCGACGCGGGTGGTTCTACCCTCCGACGGTGATCGCCGACGTCCCGGTCGGCGCCCGGGTCCTCCACGAGGAGATCTTCGGCCCGGTTGCACCGGTGACCACGTTCGGCTCCGACGACGATGCGCTCACGCTGGCCAACGACACCGAGTTCGGACTCATCGCCTACGCCTACACCCGCGACCTCCGGCGCGCGGTGGCGGTGGCCGAAGGCCTCGAGACCGGCCTGGTCGGGCTCAACGCCGGGGTCATCTCCAACCCCGCCGCACCCTTCGGTGGCATCAAGGCCTCCGGGTTCGGCCGCGAGGGAGGTCGCGAGGGGATCGAGGAGTACCTCGAGGTCAAGTACGTCGGCATCGCCACGTGACCGCGAGCCTCCCACCGAGGGTCCAGTCGTCGCTCGAGATGCGTCATGGCTGACGCCGCCGCGCTCGACGACGTCGTCCGCCTCACCGCCGGGCTCGTCCGCATCGACACGAGCAACCGCGGAGGTGGCGACTGCCGCGAGCGGCCGGCGGCCGAGTACGTCGCGGAGCGTCTGGACGAGGCGGGCATCGAGGCGACGATCCTCGAGTCCACGCCGGGCCGTGCCAACGTCGTCGCGCGCATCCCGGGTTCGGAGCCGGGCCTGGACGCGTTGCTCGTGCACGGCCATCTCGACGTCGTGCCGGCCGAGGCTGCGGACTGGACCGTCCCGCCGTTCTCGGGGGAGGTCCGCGACGGAGTGGTATGGGGCCGCGGCGCCGTCGACATGAAGAACATGGACGCGATGGTGCTGGCCGTCGTCAGGTGCTGGGCCCGCGAGGGCCGCCGCCCGCGCCGTGACATCGTGCTCGCATTCACCGCCGACGAGGAAGACGGCGCGACCTACGGCGCCTCGTGGCTGGTCGCCAACCATCCTGATGTCTTCGCCGGCTGCACGGAGGCCATCGGCGAGTCCGGTGCCTATACCGTGCACGCGGGGGACGGAGTGCGGATCTACCCGATCGGGGCGGGTGAGCGCGGCACCGCGTGGCTGCGACTGACGGCTCACGGCCGGGCGGGGCACGCGTCGAAAGTCAACCGGTCCAACGCGGTCGGGGCGCTGGCGGCGGCGGTCGCCCGCATCGACGCCCACGTGTGGCCGATGCGCCTGACGCCGACGGTGCGTGCCGCCCTGGTGGCGATCGGGCGCGCCGTGGGCGTGCCGGTCGGCCCGGACGACGCCGGACCGGACATCGAGACTGCTGTCGACCGGTTCGGTCCGGCACGCATCATCGTCGAGAATGCGCTGCGCAACAGCGCGAGACCGACGATGCTCCAGGCCGGCTACAAGGTCAACGTCGTCCCCGCGACGGCGGTCGCCCACGTCGACGGCCGGGTGGTGCCCGGTGGTGACGACGAGTTCCGCACCACGTTGGACGAGTTGACCGGACCGTCGGTGGAGTGGGAGTTCACCCATCGCGGGGTGTCGTTGCAGGCGCCGGCCGACTCGGCGATCTTTGCGGAGATGAGCGCCGCCATCCTCGTCGAGGATCCCGGCAGTCACGTCGTGCCGTTCTTCCTGGGCGGTGGCACCGACGCCAAGCACTTCTCCCGGCTGGGAGTCGCGGGGTACGGCTTCTCGCCGCTGCGGCTGCCGCCGGGCTTCGACTACAACGCGCTGTTCCACGGTGTGGACGAGCGGGTACCCGTCGATGCCCTTCACTTCGGTGTCCGCGTGCTGGACCGTTTCCTGTCGCCCCCGGCTGTGTTGGAGGACGGGACGTGGGCACTGCGGAGCTGACCCGGCCGCGGCGACTGGAACCGGGCGACCGCGTCGTCGTGGTCGCGCCCAGCGGCCCGGTTCCGAAGGACCGGCTGGACGCCGGCTGCGCGATCCTGCGCGACTGGGGACTCGACGTCGTCGTCGCACCACACGTGCTGGACGTGCACGACCGGTTCGCCTACCTCGCCGGCGGCGACGCCGAACGGGCCGGCGACCTGCAGAATGCCTGGCTCGACCCGTCCGTGGCGGCCGTGCTCTGCGCCCGCGGCGGATACGGTGTGCAACGGATCCTGGACCGGCTGGACTGGTCGGAAATGCGCGCCGTCACACCCAAGGTGCTCGCCGGTTACAGCGACATCACCGCGCTGCACGAGGCCGTCGCGACGCGACTCGGCGTCGCGACGTTGCATGCGCCGATGGTCGGCGCGCACGTGTTCCTCAGCGACCACCAGACCGCCGAGACCTTCCGGCGCACGCTGTTCGAACCGGAGTCGGTGCGGGCGATGACATCGCCGACCGCGCACGCACTGGTGCCGGGGGTGGCGCACGGCATCACCGTGGGGGGCTGCCTGGGCGTGCTGGCTGCGGAGGTGGGCACGACAACAGGACGCCGCAACGCGGCGGGCGGGATCCTCCTGCTCGAGGATGTCGACGAGAAGGCCTACCGCATCGACGGGTTCCTCACGCATCTTCTCCGGGCCGGCTGGCTCGACGGCGTGGCAGGGGTCGTGCTGGGGTCGTGGAAGGACTGCGAGCCGGTCGAGGAGGTCGTGCTCGACCGGCTCCGGGGTCTCGGCGTTCCCGTGGTCTCCGAGCTCGGGTTCGGCCACGGTGACAGCTCACTCACAGTCCCGCTCGGACTGCCCGCCACGCTCGACGCGGACGCGGCGACGCTGACGGTCGACGTGCCCGCCCTGGCATGACCGATGCAGCCGCCGGCGGCACGGGAGCGTGGATCTTCGGCTCCCGGCCGCCGCGGCGTGCACCCCCCGTCAGTGGTCGTCGTCGCCGAGATGCGTCCTGGTCTGCCTCCGGCGCAGTCGTCCCCCATCGTGCCCACGTACGTGGACCTGGAGCGGTTCAACGGTCGCCGCGGCAGGTGACGCTGCGGTGAGACCGGACGGTGGGGGTGATACCGCCGCTGCCGGGGCGACAATGGAGCCATGAGCAGCCCGCGCGAGGTCGTCGTGCTGGGATCCACCGGTTCGGTCGGCACCCAGGCGCTGGACGTGGTCCGGGCCAATCCGGACCGCTTCCGGGTCGTCGGCCTCGCGGCCGGCGGATCCGATCCCGGTGCGCTCGCTGCGCAAGCTCTCGACCTCGACGTCGAGGTCGTCGCCGTCGCCCGAGCGAGCGCGGCGCAAGACCTCCTCCTCGCCTTCTACGCCGAGGCGAAGCGGAGGGGCTTCGACGCGGGGCAGTACGCCGTGCCGAAGATCCTTACGGGCCACGACGCCGCCACCGAGCTCGCCTCGCACGATTGCGACGTCGTGCTCAATGCCATCACCGGGTCGATCGGCCTGCGGCCGACGCTTGCCGCCCTGAAGGCGGGCCACACCCTGGCGCTGGCCAACAAGGAGTCGTTGATCGTGGGCGGGCCCTTGGTGACCGCAGCGGCCGCACCCGGCCAGATCGTGCCCGTGGACAGCGAGCACAGTGCACTGGCCCAGTGCCTGCGCGGTGGGCGGCGGGACGAGGTGCGCCGCCTGGTGGTCACCGCGAGCGGCGGCCCGTTCCGGGGGCGCACGCGCGACCAGCTGGCCGACGTCACCCCGGAACAGGCGCTCGCCCACCCGACCTGGTCCATGGGGCCGGTGATCACGGTCAACTCGGCGACGCTGGTCAACAAGGCGCTGGAGGTCCTCGAGGCGCACCTGCTGTTCGGGCTGCCGTTCGACGCGATCGAGGTCGTCGTCCATCCGCAGTCCGTGGTGCACTCCATGGTGGAGTTCGTCGACGGGTCGACGCTCGCGCAGGCCAGCCCGCCCGACATGCGCATCCCGATCGCCCTGGGCCTGGCATGGCCCGACCGCGTCCCCGGTGTCGCGGAAGCGTGCGACTGGTCCACGGCGACCAGCTGGGAGTTCATGCCGCTCGACGACACGGCCTTCCCGGCGATCTCGCTCGCACGTGAGGTCGGCGCGCGTGGCGGCACGGCTCCGGCCGTCTACAACGCGGCGAACGAGGAGTGTGTCCAGGCCTTCCTCGGCGGTCGTCTACCGTTCCTCGCCATCGTGGACACGGTCGCCCGGGTCGTGGCGGAACACGCCGCGAGTGCCGGACCAGCCGGCGACGGCGGGAACGCCACGAGCGTCGACGACGTTCTGGCTGCTGAGGCATGGGCCCGCGCCCGTGCCCGTGAGATCACGCGATAGGGGGACCCTGCCACCGTGGACTGGCTGACCGTGCTCGGCATCCTGGCCTTCGCCGTCGGGCTGATGGTGTCGATCGCGCTGCACGAGATCGGCCACCTGGTACCGGCGAAACTGTTCGGGATCAAGGTCACGCAGTACATGGTCGGTTTCGGCCGCACGGTCTGGTCCCGCCGGCGCGGCGAGACCGAGTACGGGTACAAGGCCATCCCGCTGGGCGGCTACGTCCGGATGGTCGGCATGTTTCCCCCCGAGCCGGGCGACGACCCGCGCCGGCTGCGCAAGGCCAGTACCGGGCCGTTCCAGGCGTTGGTCGAGGACGCCCGCCGCGTCGCCAAGGAGGAGATCCAGGCCGGTGACGAGGACCGCGTCTTCTACCGCAAGGCATGGTGGAAGAAGCTCGTGGTGATGCTCGGCGGCCCGGCGATGAACGTGCTCATCGCCGCCGTGCTCGCCGGCGGGGTGCTGATGATCCACGGCCAGGCTGAACTGCGGCCGGTGGTGAGCGAGGTATCGGCTTGCGTGATCCCGGTCGCCGACGGCGATCGCGCGTGCACGGCGGACGACCCGCCGACTCCTGCGGCCGAGGCCGGGTTCCGCGCCGGCGACCGGCTGGTGTCCTTCGCCGGCGTCCATATCACGTCGTGGAGCGACGCGCAGGAACTCATCCGCAGCCGGCCGGCCGGCCCGGTCGACGTGGTCGTCGAACGCAACGGCCGCGAGGTCGCGCTCACCCCCGACCTGGTGACGACCGAGCGGCGCGCGCTCGGCGAGGCGGAGGCCGACGGCTTCCGTCCGCCGACCGACGAGCTGGAGACCGTCGGCTTCCTCGGCGTGGCTCCCACCCAGGAGGTCGTGCCGCAGGACCTCGGCGGCGCGGTCGCCTGGCTCGGCGACTTCGCGGTCACGACGGCACAGGCGGTGATCTCGATCCCGGAACGCATGGTTGGCGTGTGGGACGCGGCGTTCGGCGGCGGCGAGCGTGAGGTCGACGGCCCGATCGGCATCGTCGGCGCCGGGCGGATCGGCGGCGAGATAGCGACGCTCGACATCGGAGTCGCGGACCGCGTGGCCAGCTTCGTACTGCTGCTCGCGAGCTTCAACATGGCGATCGCGCTGTTCAACCTGATTCCGCTGCTGCCATTGGACGGCGGCCATGCGGCGGGCGCGATCTGGGAGGGCATCAAGCGCGGGTGGGCGCGGCTCAGCGGCGGACCCATGCCGCGACCGGTCGACGTCGCCAAGGCGCTGCCGTTGGCGTACGGCGTCGCCACGCTGCTCATCGGCATGAGCGTTCTGCTGCTCTACGCCGACATCGTCAACCCGGTCCGACTCCCGGGCTGACACTCGCGGAGAATGGACCCCATGAACGTCGCCCTGGGCATGCCCGCCATGCCGCCGCCGGTCCTGTCGCCGCGCCGCGCCTCACACAAGATCCGCGTAGGCACGGTCGAGGTGGGCGGCGACGCTCCGATCAGCGTGCAGTCGATGACGACGACGCCGACCACGGACGTCGACGCCACGCTCCAGCAGATCGCCGAGCTCACCGCCACCGGGTGCGACATCGTCCGCGTGGCATGCCCCAGCCAGGACGACGCGGAGGCACTGCCGGCGATCGCCAGGAAGTCGCAGATCCCGGTCATCGCCGACATCCACTTCCAGCCCAAGTACGTCTTCGCCGCGATCGACGCCGGTTGCGCGGCGGTACGGGTCAACCCGGGCAACATCCGCAAGTTCGACGACCAGGTTGGCGCCATCGCCCGGGCTGCGACGGATGCCGGCGTGTCCATCCGGATCGGCGTGAACGCAGGCTCCCTCGACCCGCGGCTGCTGGAGAAGTACGGCAAGGCGACACCGGAGGCGTTGGTCGAGTCTGCGGTCTGGGAGGCGTCGCTGTTCGAGGAGCACGACTTCCACGACTTCAAGATCTCGGTCAAGCACAACGACCCGGTGGTCATGGTGCGGGCCTACGAACTGCTGGCGGCACGCGGCGACTGGCCATTGCACCTCGGCGTCACGGAGGCGGGCCCGGCCTTCCAGGGCACGGTGAAGTCGGCGGTCGCGTTCGGCGCGCTGCTCTCGCAGGGGATCGGCGACACGATCCGGGTCTCCCTGTCCGCGCCTCCGGTGGAGGAGGTCAAGGTCGGCCTGCAGATCCTGCAGTCGTTGAACCTGCGCGAGCGCAAGCTGGAGATCGTCTCCTGTCCCTCCTGCGGACGCGCGCAGGTCGACGTGTACACCCTGGCCGACCGGGTCACTGCCGGCCTCGAGGGCATGGAGGTCCCGCTGCGGGTGGCGGTCATGGGCTGCGTCGTCAACGGGCCCGGCGAAGCGCGTGAGGCCGACCTCGGAGTGGCGTCCGGCAACGGGAAAGGACAGATCTTCGTCAAGGGTGAGGTGATCAAGACGGTGCCCGAGTCGCAGATCGTCGAAACCCTGATCGAGGAGGCCATGCGCATCGCCGAGCACATGGAGCCGGCCGACACCGGTACCGGGCCGGAGGTCGTCGTCTCCTGAGCGCCGGCTGCGCGCCGGGGTGCTTCACTAGGCGAACGGGTTCAGACCGGACCGGCGTGACAGGTCTCGCGGTCGCGGGGTCGGAGAGGGGCGGACGGTGCTCGAGACCGCTGCCGCCACGGTCGCGCCGTTGGGTGCCTCCGACCTGCCGGAGGTGCTCGAGCTTCTCGCTCGTGACCCTGTCTCGCACGTCTTCGTTGCGTCCCGGGTCCACACGTCGGGGTTGTCGGCCGGCCGGATGGGCGGGGAGATCTGGGGCTACCGCGAGTCAGGGCGGCTGGTCTCGCTCTGCTATTCGGGGGCCAACCTGGTTCCGGTCGCCGCGACTTCGGCCGCGGCCGCGGCCTTCGCCGACCGGGCCGGCAGCAGGGGACGGCGGTGCTCGTCCATCCTGGGCCCGGCCGACGCCGTGCTGACGATGTGGGACCGCCTGCGCTGGTCGTGGGGCGAGGCCCGGGAGGTGCGCTCGCGCCAGCCACTGCTCGCGATCGGCGGAGAGCCTGCGGTGGCACCGGACCCGCTCGTCCGGCAGGTGCGCCCGGACGAGGTCGAGCGCCTGCTACCGGCATCGATCGCCATGTTCACCGAGGAGGTCGGCGTGTCGCCGGTCGGTTCCGACGGTGGTGCGTACTACCGGGCCAGGGTCACCGACCTGGTCACGTCCGGCCGCGCGTTCGCGCGGTTCGAGAACGGCGAGGTCGTGTTCAAGGCCGAGGTGGGCTCGGTGACGCCCGACGCGTGCCAGGTGCAGGGCGTCTGGATCCGTCCCGAGCGGCGCGGTCAGGGTCTCTGCGCGGGCGGCATGGCCGCGGTCGTCGAGCACGCCCGCCGTGATCTCGCTCCGCTCGTGACGCTGTACGTCAACGACTACAACCTCGCGGCCAGGGCCGCTTACCGGAGGGTGGGGTTCCACGAGGTGGGGAGGTTCGCGACGGTGCTGTTCTGAGGACGGTCCTCCATAGGAGGCGGGCGCGCGCAAGAATGAAGAGCGTGCTACTGCCCGTCTTCGTGACGTCATGGCAGATGGAATGCTGTGGCGAACCGTTCGAGAGGGACCAGCACGTTCGGTGGCGGCTGCTCTTCGTGGAGTCAGGTCGATCAGCCGCCGAGCCTGTGGAGCATCTTGTCGAACTGATCGCCGATGCAGAGCCCTTCCCCTGGGACTCGGCAGATCAAGGGCGAACGGGCGTCCGCCTGAGCAGCGGCGCGGCAGTCCTCTTTTGCCGCGCCGCCGAAGCCATGGTGGGCGCCGTCACCCTGACTGGCGGAGTACACGAGGACCATCATGCCGAGGTGCCGGAGGCCTTCCCCGCGACCCCCGGGGCAGTCCGACGGATCCGTGTGGAGACCCGGGATTTCAAGGAGGATCCTCCGGGGTCCGGGGGCTGGATACCCGCTGACGCCGGCGCGAGATACCGAGACGTGTCCGTTTCGCCCAAATGGTTTGTCGACATGTCGAGTACCGCCGGCCGAGCAGCTGTCGAGACGGGCGTTCTCGTCGACCTCGAGGTCGACGACTGATCCGGGCGCGGTCGTGCTGTCCGATGTACCACGGCCCTGTGCTCGGAGATGGGGCCTGGACGTTCGAGGATGACGACTCGGCGGTGTTCGACTTCGCCAAGTATTCGGGACACGTCACGTTCATTCGGCAGGACGTTCGGCCCACGGGTTCGGGTCGGTCGGCTCCTGTGTGCGTGCCTGAGTGCGTGGCAGCGTTCAGTGATGGGGCCGCCATCGGCGGGTGCAGTCGTCGGGTGGAGGGAGAAGCCATGGCTGAGGTCGACGAGCGGGAGTTGACTGCCCGGGTCGACGAGATCCTGCACCGGCGACCGGCGGTGGGGCTGGCGGTGGGCGTGGTCCAGGGCGGATCGATGGTGTTCTTCCGCGGGCACGGGCTGGCCGACGTCGCGGCGAAGATCCCGGTCACCGCGGACACCCTGTTCCGGGTCGGATCGATCACCAAGACCTTCACCGCGGTCGCGGTGATGCAGCTGTGGGAACGTGGGCTGCTCGACCTCGATGCGCCGGCCAACGACTACCTGCGCGGCTACGAACTCATTCCCAGGGCCGGCTGGCGGTCGGCGACGGTGCGACACCTGCTGACACACACCGCCGGCATCCCTGAGGTCGTACCGCCCTCCGACGTGTTCCGGCCGTTCTTCGGGGAGAGCGTCCGGGTGGGGGTTCGAGTCCCGTCCCTCCCCGAGCGCTACCGCAGCGGCCTGCGCCTCGTTGCTGAGCCGGGCACCAGGTTCAGATACACCGACCACGGGCCCGCGACACTCGGCCAGATCGTCGAGGGCGTGAGCGGGCAGCCCTTCGGCCGCTATCTGCGCGAACAGGTCTTCGAGCCCCTCGGCATGACCGACACCACCCTCGCGCGGTCAGAGGTCGAACGCTCACGGTTGGCGACGGGCTACACCCTGGGTTCCCGCGGCGCCAGACCGGTCATGGAGCGGGAGGTGGTGACAGGAGGAGCCGGCGCCGCGTACTCCACGCCGAGGGACATGGGGCGCTACGTGGCGGCGTTGCTGGGCGGTGGCGCCAACGACCACGGTTCGGTGCTCGAGCCGGCCACGATCGCGACCATGTTCCAGCCTCACTACCAGCCCGACACCCGCGTGCCCGGCATCGGTCTGGCGTTCTTCCGGGTCGACGCCGGCGGACACTCCGTGGTCGAGCACCAGGGGATTCTGCCCGGCTTCGACTCGCAGTTGTTCGTCGCTCCGGACGACGGCGTCGGCGTCATGGGCTTCACCAACGGTGCCCGGCGCGGAGTGCTGTGGCTGCCGACCGAGCTGGGGGTGATGCTCAACTCGCTGATCGGCGTTCCGGACGACGTCATCCGCACGGACATTCCGCAAAGCCCCGAGATCTGGTCTGACATCTGCGGGTGGTACTACCTTCCCGGCCCGCTCACGGATGTGCGGGCGAGAGGCATGGTGGGCGCAGGGGTGGAGGTCTTCGTCCGTCGTGGCCGGCTCCTCATTCGGGCCCTGACCCCGGTGCCTGCTCTCTATCGCGGGCTTCCGCTGCATCCCGCGGACGACAAGGACCCCTACGTGTTCCGGATCGACCTGTCCGAGTTCGGGCTCGGCGCCCTGCGCGTCGTGTTCAGCCGCGAACCCGAGGGCGGCACGACGGCTGTTCATCTGGATGTGATGCCGATGTCGGCCCTGAAGCGACCGATGGCGACGAACCCGAGGCCGTGGGTCGAAGGGGCGCTTGCCGTGGCCGCAACGGCCGTCGCAGTGCGCAGCCGCCGTGCGCGGGGGCACCGGCACCGTTAGGTCCGGCCCACTCCAGCCGGGGCCCAAGGTCCCGGTCGACCCCGCTGTTCGCCTCTACCAACGCCGGTTGTTCATCGGTATCGAGGAAGTAGGTGGGCGATATCCCGCCTCCCGGTCGATACCGGAGTGACGTTGGTGAGGAGGGGTCATGGCGACGAAGATCCAGTACAGGCAAACGGGCACCGGCCTGGCCGGCGAGGGTGAGATCCGGGCGGGGTCGGGGGGCGGCGGCCAGCAGATGGCGCCGTCGCTGACCGCCGAGCAGGTCTGGCAGCAGGTCACGAAGGCAACGTTCGCGGTCCTCAGCCACGTCACTCCGACCGGGGAGCCCCGGTCCAGCGGCGTCCTCTACAGGGTCGTCGGAGGCCGCCTGTACGTGGCGGTCGCTCCGGACAGCTGGAAGGCGCGTCACATCCCGGTGAGCGGGCGGGTCGCGGTGACCGTGCCTGTGCGTCGAGGTGGGCTCCTGTCGTTGGTTGCGCCGATCCCGCCGGCAACCGTGAGCTTCCACGCGAGGGCAATCGTCCACCCGGCCGGATCGGCGCAAGCAGCGTCGCTGGCCAAGAAGCTGGGATCGCTGCTGCCGGCCGAGCGGCAGGACTCCGTCTGCCTGATCGAGGTCATCCCGGCGGGTGAGTTCGTCACCTACGGTCTGGGCGTATCGCTGATGACGATGCGCATCCCGGAGGCGGCTCGCGCCCGTGTGCCGGTGATCCGCAGCTGATAGGTCGTGAGCCGTAGCTGAGAGGCCTCTGTTCGGGTCCACTCGGAACGAGGCAGGGGGCACACGTACGACGTGCCCACCCCGCCCGCACTCGACCGACGGTTCGGGTCGAGCTGCGCCCAGGTAGGTTTCGATCGTGCCGTCGAGTCGATCCGCGCCAGCCGAGCGGGTGCAGGCGGTTGGTTTCTCCGCCGCGGTCGGAGGGCTCGCCGGGGCAGCGCTGACCGCGCACCACGGTCGGCGGGCGGCCGTGCTGGGCGGGCTACTGGGCCTGGCCGGGCTGGGCACCTCGGAGGCGGTGGCCCGGGCGTACCAACGACCCGGGGAGATTCCGGCGCTGTGGCAGCGCATCGCGATGAGTGCCGCCCTGGTCGCGCCGGCGGGGTGGGCAGCCGAGCGCGTGATGCGTGTCCGACCCATTGCTGTGGGCGCGGCGACCGGTGCCGTGGGTGGCACCTTGGGTATCCGACCCCAGAAGGTCGTCATGGGTCCGATACTCGGGGCTGCGATCGGGTTCGCCTTCGACCGGCGGCGCCGGGCGGCACCGGCGGCAGTGGTCGCCGCGACCACGATGGTGGCCTACCGAATCCTGTCCGCGCTGGTGTTCCGCGACGGCGCCGTGACCCTGCTCGCGGAGCGCGTCAGCCCGAATGACGTGCCGTTCGTCGTGCCGTTGGGTGCGCCGACCCGATATGTCGGCACCGGCTATGTACGTGCGCTCGCCGAACGGCTCGGCGGAGACTACGTCGCTGCCGCACCCGACGTCGGCATCGTCGCGTCACTCGAGGAGATCGCGGGGCCGGACTTCGACCCGACCGGCGTCGACCCGCAGGTCCGCGAGTTCTACGAGCACACCACTCGCTTCAGCCTGGACATCGTCCCGGAATGGAAGCTGTGGGTCCGACCGGGATACCTGCTCTACCGCACTCTCGTCGCTCGGCCGTTGGGACAGGCGAGTGTCCCCATGAACCAGCGAGAGGCCCTGCGCGGCATCCGCGGACGCATCGACACGATCTCGTCGGCTCGGGACGACGTGATCGACGTCCGGGGCTGGATCCGGTCCTTCGCGGACAACGACGAGCCGATCTACGTCGGGATATACACCACCTACCGTGATGCCGAACGGGGATACGTCAGTGTCGGCTTTCCCGTCCCACAGGGCAGCTTCACGGCCACGCTGGTGCCGCGAGCACGACCGGGCGGTCTTGTGTTGTCCAGCCGCAGCCCGCTGGAGCAGCCCGGACACTACTTGACCTACATCGACGCGATCACGGGCGAGCTCACGACGCTGACGGTGCCGGGGTTCGCCGAAGAGCTCGACGTCTACGTCCAGGACGGACAGTTGCGCGCCGAGCATGCGTTCTGGATCTTCGGCTTCCCATTCCTCGTCCTGCACTACCGCATGCAACGCCTTCCAGAGTCGGCTCGCGGCAGGGACGGGGGCACCGGGCCGCACGTTGCGACGGTGTAGAGGCAGGCCGCCTCCGATGCCCGGTCGCCGGCGCAGGCCCGTTGTGACGCACGTCCCCGACACGCGACGGGCGGGCATCCTCAGGCCGCCTCTCATGGCCCACACTGTGCCCGTGAACCGGCATTTTGTCCCCGCGATCGTGACGGCCGTCCTGGTACTGGCCGGGGCGTGCTCGGGCGGCGGCGAGCAAGCTGCACCGACCGCCAGCGCGAGTGGTGGCGTGACGGCGACCCCGACGCCGACCCCACGCCCGCGGACGTTCACACTCGTCGCCTCCGGTGACGTCCTCCTGCACGAGCGGCTGTGGCGCCAGGCCGAGGCCGACGCCTCGCGAACCGGTGCCGCGATCATGGACTTCGCTCCGCAGCTGGCCAACATCGCGCCCGTCGTATCGACGGCGGACCTCGCGATCTGCCACCTCGAGGTGCCACTGGCCCCGTCCCGCGGCCCCTATTCGGGCTACCCGACGTTCTCCGGCCCGCCACAGGTGGTGACGGCGCTGGTGGCGAGCGGCTACGACGCGTGCACGACGGCGTCGAACCACACCTTCGACGCGGGTGCGGCCGGTGTGGAGCGGACACTCGACACCCTCGATGCCGCAGGTCTGGCCCATGCCGGCTCGGCCCGGACCCCCGAGGAAACCGGTCTCACGACCATCGTCGACGTCGCGACCACGGAGGGACCGGTCCGTGTCGCGCTGCTGTCGTACACCTACGGCTTCAACGGCATCCCGTATCCGAACGGCGACACCTGGCGGGCGAACGAGATTGACGAGGCGACGATCCTCGCGAACGCCGCCACTGCGAGGCAGCGCGGCGCCGACGTCGTCGTCGTGGCCATGCACTGGGGCACGGAGTACGACCACGACCCCAACGAGCAGCAACTCGACCTGGCGCCACGACTCATCGCATCGACCGATATCGATCTCCTGCTCGGTCATCACGCCCACGTGGTGCAGCCGGTGGAGAACGTCGATGGCGAGTGGGTCGTCTACGGCATGGGGAACCTGATGGCCAACCACGCGGAACCGGAGGGCCCCAAGGCCGAGGGCGTGCTGATGCGGTTCACCTTCCGCGAGGATCTCGGCACCGGCGGGTTCAGCACGACGAGAGCCGAGTACCTGCCGCTCTACCAGACCTATGAGCTGCCGATCGAGGTGCTCGACGTCCCGGCGGCGCTGGCCACCGGTGACACCGGCACGACCACCGCGTCGCGACTCGAGACGGCGCTGGCCCGGACCGCGGAGGTCGTCACCGCCCGGGGCGGCGCCGAGCACGGTCTGGAACTGCTGGCCCACTGAGCCTGACCCGTGGCCGCGCCGTCGCCCTGGGTATTCTCGGCCGGTCACCTGCCCGTTCACACCAGCAAGGAGACGGACGTGATCCTGCGGATGTCGACGCTGTTCCTGCGTACCCTGCGCGAGGACCCGGTCGACGCCGAGGTGCCGAGCCACCGCCTGCTCGTCCGCGCCGGCTACATCCGCCGGGTCGCGCCCGGCATCTTCTCGTGGCTGCCGCTGGGCTACCGAGT
>DASUYL010000234.1:0-15748 GCA_036377395.1 Jiangellaceae bacterium | reverse complement strand
GGAGCGGACGATCATTCGGACCGTCGAGCCGACCTGGCGCGCGTCGACGTAAGCGCCGTCGAGGTCCATGGTGCCGACGACCTCGGGGTCGCCGGACAGGTCGACGAGAACGAGCCTGGCGCCCTCGGGGACGTAGGACATCTCGACGTCAGCGAACGACTCGACACCGGACCGGGCGATGTCGACCATGCCGTGGCCCACGACGAGTGCCTGATCGCCCGAGAGCAGCATCTGCTCGGAGAACCAGACGTCTCCGCGGCTGTCGTCCAGCTCGAGCTCACCGGTCAGGGTCATGCTCTCCGCGTCGATCACCCGCAGCGTGTCGCCGGTCACGGTGACGATGCGGCGTCCGTCGGTTTTAACCAGGTCGGGCTCGTCGACACCCGCCTCATGGCTGTTGGTCGTCGAGTACTCCCGCTGCGTCGTGACAGGGGCACCGGCATCGTCGCCACCGACCGCGAGTGCGTCCCCTTCACCTGCGGTCGCCGCCTCAGGCACAGCGAGGGCCGCGTCAGCCTCGAGGATCTGGCCGCCACCCAGCCCGTACGGCGACACGTAGTCGGCGGCGGCGCGCTTGAGCCCGGCGAGCGCGTCGTCGCACGAGTCGAACGACACCAACCGCAGAGCGGCGCCCACCTGGCCGACGGGCGGCTGCACCCCACCCGTGCCACCGCCGGTGCACGCGCTCAGAACCATGGCCGAGCCGGCCAGGCCCGCAACCAGCGCGGTCGCTTTCGCCGCTGTCGTCTTCATGCGCCTTGGACGGTGCCCGGCGGCCCGCGGTTCCCAGCCGGACGGTCAGCACTGACGTCAGCGGCGTGGGGAACGGCCAGGTCTTGCCGAGACCGCGACGTGTGGCGGGAACGACACGCCTCATCGCCATGGCAGGCGTTGCGTTGCCACCGCATGATGGCAGTCGAAGGAGGGAGGATGCGGCGTGACGAGCAGAGGCACCGGCACGGACGTGATCGTCGTCGGAGCAGGCGTGATCGGGCTGTCCGCGGCGATCCGGCTGCAAGAGGCCGGCTTCGCCGTGCGCATCGTGGCCAAGGATCTGCCACCGGACACCACCTCCGCGGTGGCGGCGGCGATCTGGTACCCGTACCGCGCCTACCCGGAGGCGGACGTCCTGCGGTGGGGGCGCGACACGTATGCAACCTTCGAGCAGCTGGCCGGCACGATCGCGACCGGCGTCCGGACGGGGGTCACCAAGGAGCTGTTCCGCGACCCGGTGCCCGACCCGTGGTGGCGTGCGGCCGTCACCGACCTGCGCCGGTGCCGGCCGGACGAACTGCCCGACGGCTATCGCGACGGGTTGGTGTTCACGACGCCGGTGGTGGAGATGCCGCTCTACCTGGCCTGGCTGTGGCAGCGGTTCATCTCGGCCGGAGGTGCCGTCGAGCACCGCTTCGTTCGATCGCTCGAAGAGCTCGCCGGCACGGCCGAGACCGTCGTCAACTGTGCCGGGCTCGGCGCCAGGGAACTGGCCGACGACGCGACCGTGACGCCTATCCGTGGTCAGGTCGTCCGGGTCGAGAATCCCGGCCTCGACGAGGTGATCCTCGACGAGTTCGGCGACGACGTCACCTACATCGTGCCGCGTTCGGGCGACTGCATCCTGGGCGGCACCGCCGAGGAGGGCGAGACCGACCTGGAGCCGAATCCGGGTACGGCGGCGGCGATCCTGCGCCGCTGTACCGCTCTCGACTCTCGCCTCGCGGGTGCCCGGGTGCTCGGCCACCGGGTCGGGCTACGACCCGGACGGCCGGCCGTGCGGCTCGACCGGACGGCCCTCGCCGACGGGACACCATGTGTGCACTGCTACGGGCACGGCGGAGCGGGCGTGACGCTGTCGTGGGGGTGCGCGGCGGACGTCGTCGCGCTGCTCCGCGGCACTGATGCGTGAGGACTACCCGGGTGGTCGGGCCGCATGCTGGACCAGGAACGCCTCGAGGCATCCGGGACTGCAGAAGCACCACGTGCTGCCGTCGTGCTCGGTGGTCCACCGGGCACCGGCGACGTCGACGCTCATGCCGCAGACCGGGTCGACGGCCTGCGCCGGTGGAGGCTCCGAAGCCCTGACGGGCACCCGCAACTCCCCCGCAGCTCGCCTCGCGACCAGGTCGGCCAACACCGCGACGGCGATCTCGCGATGGTCGGTGGACCCCAGGTCGAGACCGGCCGGGGCATGCACGCGGGACAGGTCGACCTCGGCCAGGCCCCGGTCGCGCAGGTACCCCAGCGTCGTCTCGGCCCGCTTGCGCGATGCGACGAGCCCGATGTAACCGGCGCCGGTCACCAGCGCCGCCTGCAGCGCTGCCTCGTCGTCGTGCCCCTGGGTCGCGACGACGATGGCGGTGCCGGCGTCGACCGGATGCGCGGCTATGTCCTCGGGCGTCTCGGCGACGGCCGCGCGCCAACCGACGTCCCGGGCCAGCGCCACCAGCGTGTCGACCGCGGGCGATACGCCGACGGCGACGACCAGTGGCGCGGGCACCACGGGCTCGAGATACACGGCGAGCGACCCCTCACTCCCACATGCCATCGGCACGACGACGGCGCCCTCGCCCAATGCTGCCGCGGCCTCCGGCGGGACACCGAGCAGTAGCAGCCGTGACCGCCCGTCCGCCAGCGCAGACAGCGCTTCGCTGCGAACCGCCGGCTGGGCACACGCGCCGCCCAGCCAGCCGCGCATCGACCCGTCCGGCATGACCAGCGCCTTCGACCCGACGTGGCCGGACGACGGCGCCCGCCGCCACACGACCGTCGCCAGCACGAACGGTTCGCCGCGGCGTTCGAGATCTGCGGCCTCGGTGAGTTGCGGGTCGCTCACCCCTGGGCCACCTCTGCATCCCTGATCGCCGACCACACCCGCGCCGGCAACACCGGCATGTCGATGTTGCGCACGCCGAGATGTGCGAGTGCATCGATCACTGCGTTCACGAACGCCGCCGGAGATCCCACGGTTGCCGACTCGCCGACACCCTTGGCGCCGATCGGGTGGTGCGGTGACGGCGTGACGGTCGCACCGAGTTCGAAGCGCGGTGTCTCCCATGCCGTCGGGATCAGGTAGTCCATGAAGTTGGACCCGATGCAGTTGCCGTCCTCGTCGAAGGTGATGAACTGCATGGAGGACATCGCGTACCCCTCGGCGAGTCCGCCGTGGATCTGGCCGTCCACGATCATCGGGTTGATCCGGACGCCGCAGTCGTCGACGGCGACCATCCGGCGCACTGTCCACTGACCTGTATCCGGGTCGACGTCGACCACGACGATGTAGCTGCCGAACGGGTAGGTCATGTTCGGCGGGTCGTAGTAATGCACCCCCTCGAGGCCGGCCTCCATGCCCTCGGGCAGGTTGCTGTAGGCCGCCAGCGCAACGTCCTGGATCGTCACCGACTGGCCCGGGGACCCCTTGACCGAGAAGGTGCCCGTCTTCCACTCCATGTCGTCCTCGGACGCCTCCAGCAGATGGGCCGCGATCTTGGTGGCCTTCTCCCGAAGCTTGCGCGCGATGACAGCCGTCGCCGCGCCGCCGACCGGGGTGCTGCGCGAAGCGTAGGTACCCAGGCCGTACGGCGTGTTGTCCGTGTCGCCCTCCATCACCTTGACGTCGGTGACGGGGATGCCTAGCTCGTTGGCGACGATCTGGGCGAACGTCGTCTCGTGGCCCTGGCCCTGGCTGCGGACGCCCAGCTTGAGTATGGCCTTGCCGGTCGGATGGACCCGCAGCTCCGCCGAGTCGAACATCCGCAGCCCGGCGATGTCGTACTCGCTGCCCTTACCCGCGCCGACCACCTCGGTGAAGCTCGCGATGCCGATGCCGAGCAGCTTCCCGTCGGCCCGGCCGGCCGCCTGCTCGGCGCGCAACTCGTCGTAGCCCACCATGTCGAGTGCCTTCCGCAGCGCCCTCGGGTAGTCGCCGGAGTCGTAGACGAACCCGGTCGGCGACTCGTACGGGAACTGGTCGGGCTTGATGAAGTTGCGCATCCGGATCTCGGCCGGGTCGATGCCCAGCTCGTATGCGGCGTTCTGCACCAACCGCTCGATCAGATAGGACGCCTCGGTCACGCGGAACGAGCAACGGTAGGCCACCCCGCCGGGTGCCTTGTTCGTGTAGGCGCCCTGCGTCACGACGTGTGCGGCCGGGTAGTCGTAGGAGCCGGTCACGATGTGGAACAGCCCGGCCTTGAACCGGGTCGGCTGCGCATCGGCGAAGAACGCGCCGTTGTCCGACAGCATGTCGACCCGCAGGCCGAGGATCTTGCCGTCGTTGCGCAGCGCCAACTCGCCGTGCATGTAGTAGTCGCGGGCGAAACCGGTGGAGATGAGGTTCTCGGTGCGGGTCTCGACCCACTTGACCGGCCGGCCGATCACCAGCGACGCCGCGGTGGCCACGACGTAGCCGGGATAGATCGGCACCTTGTTGCCGAAGCCGCCGCCGATGTCCGGCGAGACGATCCTGATGTTCTGCTCGGGCAGGCCGGCCACCATCGCGAACAGAGTCCGGTGGGCGTGCGGTGCCTGCGAGGTCATATAGACCGTGACGTGCTTGGTCGCCGGATTGACGTCGGCGACGCACGCGCAGGTCTCCAGCGGCGACGGGTGCGAACGCGGGTAGTGCGTGTCGAGCTCGACGACGACGTCGGCCGACTCGAACGCCCGGTCGGTGGCCTCCTTGTCGCCGGCCTCCCACTGGTAGCAGCGGTTGTCGGTCTGGCCCTCCTTCTCGTCGCGGATCAGGGGCGCACCGTCGGCCAGCGCCTGCTGGGGCGAGAGCACGGGCGGCAGGGCGTCGTACTCGACGTCGATGAGGTCGAGGGCGTCGTAGGCGATGTACGGGCTCTCGGCGACGACCGCCGCGACCTCCTGACCCTGGAAGCGGACCTTGTCCGTGGCGAGCACCGCCTGGGTGTCGCCGGACAGCGTCGGCATCCAGGCCAGCCCATACCCGTCGAGGGCCTCACCGGTGAGGACTGCCACGACGCCCGGTACCGCGGCCGCGGCGGTCGTGTCGATCGACACGATCCGACCGTGCGGGATCGGGCTGCGCAGCATCGCCATGTGCAGCATTCCCGGCAGCACGATGTCGTCGACGAAGTGGCCGTCACCCTGGACCAGGCGGTCGTCCTCCACGCGGCGCACCGAATGGCCGACGCCGCCGATCTCGGCGGGCGTTGTCGTCTGGTGGGCGGTTTCGGTGGTCATGTCGCTCCCCTCACTCGCCGGCACCGACGGGCTGCGCGCTGCGGGCAGCCGCCTGGATCGCCTTGACGATGTTCACGTAGCCCGTGCAGCGGCACAGGTTGCCCGAGATCGCCCAGCGGATCTCGTCCTCGCTGGGGTCGGGATTGGACTCGAGCAGGTCGGTGGCGACCAGCATCATCGCCGGTGTGCAGAACCCGCACTGCAGGCCGTGCTCCTCCTTGAACGCCCGCTGCACGGCGCTGAGCTCACCGTCGGTGCGCAGGCCCTCGACGGTGGTGATGCTGCGGCCGTCGGCCTGGACGGCGAAGACGGTGCAGGACTTCACCGGCGTGCCGTCGAGGAGCACGGTGCACACTCCGCAGCTGGTGGTGTCGCAGCCGATGTGCGTACCGGTGAGGCCGAGTTGGGTGCGGATGAAGTCGGCGAGCAGAACCCGCGGCTCGACATCGGCCTCGCGCTCGGTGCCGTTGATCGTGACGGTGACCTTCACTGCGCTGCTCCTCACCCTCGGCCGGCCTGCCCGGCGGCACGGGAGAGCCCACGCCGCACGAACGTGCTCACGACGGATCGCTTGTAGTCGGCGGACCCTCGCACGTCGGTGCGGGGCTCGGCGGCGGCCGCAGCGAGCTCGGCGGCCTCGGCGAACAGGTCCTCACCCGGCGCCTCGCCGAGGAGGGCCTGCTCCGCGTCCACGGCCTTGATGTTCTTGGGCCCGACGGCGGTGAGTGCGATGCCGGCCTGCTCGATGCGCTCCCGGGCGCCGTCGAGTTGCAGATGGACGGCGACGCCGACCGTTGCGTAGTCACCGACCTTGCGCTCGAGCTTGAGGTAGGTGCCACCTGCCGGACCTCGGTATCGCGGGACGTGGATCTCGGTGAGCAGCTCGTCGGGTTCGAGCGCGCTGGTGAACAGGTCGACGAAGAACTCGTCGACCGGGATCGTGCGCTGCCCGCGTGTGGTCCTGGCGACCATCTCGGCCCCGCAGGCCAGCATCACCGAGCCCCAGTCGCCCTGCGGATCGGAGTGCGCCAGCGATCCTCCGACGGTACCGAGGTTGCGCACCAGCGGATCGGAGATCCACGGTGCCGCGGCGGCCATGGTGTGGTTCTCGGCCGAGACGATCTCGGAGGACACGATGTCGTTGTGCCGGGTCAGGGCGCCGACGGTCAGGTGGCCGTCCGCGACCTCGACGGCGTCCAGGCCCGGAACGCGGTTGATGTCGACCAGCGTCTCCGGGGTGGCCAGGCGAAGCTTCATCATCGGGATGAGGCTCTGGCCGCCGGCCAGGATCTTCACGTCCTCACCCCGGTCGGCCAGGATGGCCAGGGTCTCGTCAACGGTTCGTGGTGCGACGTAGTCGAACGCCGCTGGGTACATGGCGCCTCCTGAGCAGGAAACGGACCCCCGTGACGCGAATCGCGCTGCCGCCAGCCTAAACCGAGATCGTTGCGTTGAGTACCTCTGTGCGGCGCCCGCTCAGCGATCGATCGCGAACCGGGTGGGCGGAAACCCTGTTCCCAGCACGAGATCCGCCACCAGGCGGCCGATCTCGGGCACGAACTTGAAACCATGGCCGGAGAACCCGGCGGCGATCGTCAGCGAACCCACGCGGTCGACGACGAAGTCGGCGGAGTCGGTCAGGTCGTAGAGGCACCCGTCCGCCACCGGCCGCTCCGAGTCCGCGCCGGGTATCCAGCGGGCGACGTACTCCTGGAGTTCGCGCAACCGTGGTTCGTCGACCTGGTCCGGCACCGCCCGAGGGTCGACGACCGGGCCCACAGCGTGGAAGCCGACCTTGACTCCATCCGGGCCGGCCAGGCCGTACGTCCCGCGCGGGGTCGCTGTCCCACGGGTCGCGGAGCCGGCGAGGTGGTGGATGAAGCTCGGCCAGGGTGTGCCCGGGTCGCGGGCCGGAAAGTGCGCCGGCTGCTCGCGGGTGACGGTCAACGGCGGCAGCGCTACCACACCGTCGAGCAGCTGCGCCGTCCACGAACCAGCGGCGATGACGACGTGGCGAGCCAGCAGTGTCCCAACGGCTGTACGGACCTCGAGCGGGTCAATGCCGGGGACGACGGCCTCGACCTCGACGCCGTGCCGAATCTCCGCGCCTCTCGCGGCGGCGACACGCTGCAGGCCGGCCACCGTCCGATCGGCGTGCGCCCGCCCTCCGCGTGGGTGGAACAGCACCGGGGTGTCGAACCGGAGACCTGGCCACCGCTCGCGGGCCTCCTGCGGATCGACCAGCTCCACCGCGTGATTCCGGCTCTGCATCGCGGCCGCGAGCGCGCGCACCGTCGCCGGGTCGCCGTGGTCGACGACCCCCGTCCAGGTGAGCAACTGCTCGTCGCACTCGTCCTCCAACGCCGCCCAGCCCTCGTATCCAGCCGCTGCGAGGTCGACGTAGAGCGGATCGTCGTACGAGAGGCGCACGATGCGGGAACTGCCGTGCGAGCCGCCGCGAGTGTGACCCTGCTCGAACTGCTCCAGCAGGGTCACACCGACGCCACGCCGGGCCAGTTGCCAGGCGGCGGCCGAGCCCATGACGCCTCCGCCGACCACGACGACCTCGCAAGCGCTCATGAGGCCCATTCCTACCCGGCCGCGCCGGCGTCGCGTTCTCGTGGACCACACTGGGCGCGTGTCCGAAGCGGTCAACCTGCCCGCGCCGTGCCTGGTGGTGCTCGTGGGGCCGGGTGCGTCCGGCAAGTCGACCTGGGCGGCGGCGCATTTCCCGCCCGATGCGGTGGTGTCGAGCGACCGCCTGCGAGCCCTGGTCGGATCCGGCGAGGACGACATCACCGCGAGCGCCGACGCCTTCGCGCTGCTCGACCAGGTCGTCCGGCTTCGCGTCGGTCGACGGCTGACGACCGTCGTCGACACGCTCGGGCTCGACGCGGAGCGCCGCCGCGGGTGGCTCTCGCTCGCGCGCGGACACGGCCTGGCGTGCATCGCCGTCGGCTTCGACACGCCCGCGGAGCAATGCCGAGCGCGCAACCGGGCGAGGTCGAAACGAGTCCCGTCCGATGCCCTGACCACGCAGTTGCGGATGTGGGCCCGGACCCGGGACGTGCTGCCCACCGAGGGGTACGACGACGTCCTGGCGCCGCGTCCGGTCCGGGTCGTCCCCGAAGCCTTCGTGGATGCGGCTGCCGCCATTGACCGTCAGCACCAGCGGCCCACCGGCCTTCGCTTCGGCCTCCACCTCGGTACGTTCACCTTTCCGGGCGGGTCCGCCGCGACACGTGCGTCGCTCCGGGAGATCGTCGGCACCGCCGAAGCGGCGGGGTTCGACGCCGTGTACGTCATGGACCACTTCCGGCAGATCCCGCAGGTGGGGCGGGCGTGGGACGACTTCCTGGAGAGTTACACCACACTCGGGTACCTCGCGGCCTGCACCGAGCGGGCCCGGATCGGCACGCTGGTCACCGGGGTCACGTACCGCAACCCCGCACACCTGGCCAAGATCGTCGCCACGCTCGACGTGCTCAGCGGGGGCCGCGCCATCTGCGGCCTCGGCCTGGCCTGGTTCAGGGAGGAACACCTCGCCCACGGGTGGGACTTCCCGGCGACGTCCCAGCGGTACGCGCTGCTGGAGGAGACCCTGCAGCTCCTGCCGCACATGTGGGGGCCGGGCAAAGCACCGTTCACCGGCCGGGTGGTGTCGGTGCCGGACACGACGTGCTACCCGCGGCCACTGCAGGAGCACCTGCCGATCGTCGTCGGCGGCGGTGGCGAGCGGCGGACACTGCGCCTGGCTGCGCGGTACGCCGACGCAGCCAACGTGACCGGGGACGCCGCCACGGTTCGACACAAGTCGTCGGTGCTGCGCAGCCACTGCATCGAGGCCGGGCGTGATCCCACGGAGGTGGCGATGACCCACCTCTCTACGGTGCTGGTCGGCACCGACGACGCGCACGTCGCCGGGATGATGGAGCGGCTGCGCCCTGCGCGCCAGGACCCGGCGCGCTTCGCCGCGTCGGTCAACGCCGGCACCGTCGACGACCACATCGGGCGGTTTCGCCAGCTCGCCGAGGCCGGGGCCGCCGAGGTCATGGTCCGGCTGCTCGATCTCGACGACCCGGCATCGCTCGAACACATGCGGCCGGTGATCGCCGCGTTCCGCACATAGCGCCATCCCGTCATCCGTTCCGGAAACTGGTTCAGCCAGGTGGACGACGAACGCCGAGGCGCGAGCGGGGCAGCGGAACAGCGGTGCGTGGTTGCCGCAGGAGGACTACCGTCCCTGCTGAGCCGCCGGAAGTCTGCTAGGGCGAACGGCGAGAGGGGGACGCATGGCACACGGCAAGCAGGGTGAGTCAGCCCGTACTGTGGGCGGTGGGCTCTTCGTCGCCGTGGCCCTCGTGCTGGCCCTCGTGGTCGCAGGTGTGTACTGGTTCGTCGGCCGCGACGACGCGGTTCAAGCCGCCGACCAGTCTCCTGACGCACCGTCCGACCGTGCAGCCTGCGTGCAGCTTGTCGTGGCGTCGTCTCCGGAGAAGTACGACGTCATGAGCATGCTCGCAGCCGACTACAATGCGTCCGAACGCGAGGTCGCCGGAGACTGCTCATGGGTGACGGTGACTCGACCGTCCTCCGGCGCGGCCGCCGCAGCGCTGGCGCGCGGATGGGACGAAGATGTCGACGGCCCACCCCCCGATGTCTGGAGCCCCGCATCCAGCGCCTGGATCGAGATCGCCCGCCTCGATGCCCGGGAAGCCGACCTGCCCGACATTTTTCCGGCCGAGAGTACGTCGATCGCGGCCTCGCCCCTCGTCATCGCCATGCCGCGTCCGATGGCAGAGGCGTTGGGGTGGCCGGACGCCGCACTCGGATGGGCCGATCTGCTCACGCTTGCCAACGATCCGCAGGGCTGGGAGGCGGCCGGTCACCCGGAGTGGGGAGCGTTCAAGCTCGGCAAGACAAACCCCAACCTCTCCACCAGTGGCCTGCACGCCACTGTGGGGACATTCTTCGCTGCTACCGGCGTTGCCAGCGACCTGACCGTGGCCGATATACAGGATCCAGCTACGGCAGCGTACGTGCGCGGGCTCGAACGAAGCGTGGTCCATTACGGCGACACGACGCTGACGTTCCTCGAGAACCTGCGCGCCGCCGATGACGAGGGCCAGGGACTCACCTACGTCTCGGCGGTCACCGTCGAGGAGAAGAGCGTCCTCGACTACAACGCGGGCAACCCGGCCGCGGACCCCGAGGCCACCGATCTCACGCCGCCACAGACGCCGCTCGTCGCGGTCTATCCCAAGGAGGGGACACTGCTCTCCGACAGCCCGTGGGCGATCCTCGAGGCCGAGTGGGTCGACGAGAGCGAAGCGGCCGTCGCGGAGGATCTGCTGGCATGGCTGCTCGACGACGATCAGCAGCAACGCTTCGCCGAGGCGGGCTTTCGTACGGCCGACGGTGGTACCGGCTCGCTGGCCACCGAAGAGAACGGGATACTGACCGACCAGCCGTCCGCAGTGCTGGGCACGCCGGGCGCCGATGTGCTCGCGGCCGTTCGTGATGCGTGGGAGGACTACCGCAAGCCTGCTCGCGTTCTCCTGGTCGTGGACGTATCCGGCTCCATGGGTGGCCAGGTCGAGGGCACCGGAAGCACTCGCATCGAGCTGGCCAAGCAAGCGACGATCGCCGCGCTGGACAACTTTGCCGCCCAGGACTCCATTGGACTGTGGATCTTCTCATCGGAGGCTGCGCAGGGCATAGGTAAGCCGTGGCGCGAGCTGGTGACTGTCGGGTTGCGCGACGAGGTGATCGGACGGGTCGAGTCGGCTGTCGCGGGCCTGGTACCGGAAGGTGGGACTGCGCTCTACATGACGACGAGGGATGCCCACGCCGAGATGGCGGACCGCGCAGAACCGAGCGCGATCAATGCCGTGGTCCTGTTGACCGACGGCCTCAACGAGCACTCCTACACCGACCTGGATGCCGTCCTGGAGCAACTCGGGACCGAAGGGACGGCGACCGGAGTGCGCGTCTTCACGATCGGCTACGGCGAGGACGCCGATCAGGAGACCCTGGAGCTCATCGCGTCGGCGTCCCGGGCCCGTTCCTACAATGCGTCGGACGCCGCGACAATCGACAAGGTCATGGTTGACGTCATGAGCAACTTCTAGGCGGTCTCCGGTGGGCTGGGTCTTCCTCTCCGCTCTCGCCAATCGCTGGCTGTGGCTCGTCGCCGTCTTCGCCGGAGCTGTGCTCGTCGCAACCGGGCAGGTACCACTGTGGTTCGCGGCACTGACGTCTGGACTGGCACTGGTGACCGGCGCAACGGTCGACACCGTGCGGCGCTATCGGCAAGCGCGCAGCCCAGCCATGGGGTCCAGCCGGCGGGCGCAGCGTCCGCAGGTCCGCGATCGGCAGGCTGCCGCCTACCTCGACCGCGCAGCAGCAGCCGTGACCCGGCTCAACGAGGCAAAGACCTCGCTGGAGGATGCCTCTGCGGACCTCTCGGCCGACGTCGACACCAAAGCGAGGGGCATGCTCGACGCGCTCGGCCACACCGGCGGCCAAGTCGACCGGCTATCGGAGATGCTCGGCAGGTTCGACGAGCCGGCAGCGCGAGCCGAGCTGGCCGACGTGGAGTCGGCGCTCACCCGAGACACAGCCGCGGGTCGTGAACTGGCAGAAGAGCGCAGCCGTACCCGGGAGGGCCTTCAGGCCCAGCTCGCGAGCATCGAGCGCCTCGGCCGGCAGCGGGCTCTGATGCTGGAGCGAATGCGGGCCACTGCCGTCGGTATCGAGGGCCTGGCCGTTCGGGTCGGGGAGATCGGCGCACTCTACGAGTCCAGCGGCAGGGTCGACACCACCAGCGACGACCTACGGTCGGTAACCGCTGATCTGGACGGCCTTAGCGAGGGCCTGTTAGAAGCAGAGCGCAGCGTTCGAGCCATCCTGTCGGGGACTGACATCTCGCGGCCTCTCGATGCAGGGCCAGGAGTACCCGGCAATCGTCGATCCGACGAGAACTGATCCCTCGGGCTCGTCATCGGCGCGCCCGATGTCTGCACCCGCCGCATCGGTTCGTCATCCTTTATGACGCTAAAGGCATTATCGCTGATGTGGGCAGATTGGGTATGAAGCTGGTCACACCCCACTCGATGACCCGAGCACGCCACACGACCGCCAAGTGCTCCATGTGAGATCGGCCGTGTAGGCCCCGACCCGATGGGTACGGGGACTGTGTAAGAAGCACGTGCCTACCCGAGAAGGAGGACGGTGACAATGGCTTTCCAGCCATGGGACTACCGGACCGATGCAGGGTTCGCTCGAGATGACATGGATCTGACCGGCTATTCGATCGCCGCAGTTGACGGCGACATCGGCCACGTGGACGAGGCCACCTATGACACTGGAGCGTCGTACCTGGTGGTCGACACCGGGCCGTGGATCTTCGGCCGCAAGGTGATGTTGCCGGCTGGCTTGGTCCAGCGGATCGACTCCGCCGAGAAGAAGGTGTACGTCGACCGGACCAAGGAGCAGATCAAGGACGCGCCGGAGTTCGACGAAATGCTCACGGAGGACGTTGGGTACCGGGAGCGTCTGGGCACCTACTACACCGGCACCCACCCGCGCGATCGGATGTGACCTGAGCCGGTACAGGCGTGCCTGTCCGGGCACACCCAAGAACGAACGGGATCCCAGGCACCGCAAGGTGTCTGGGATCCCGTTCGTTTTGGTGTCCGACACCGCCACTGTGTGAACCGTTCGCGTCTTGCAGATGTGGGAACCGCAGTCGGACGGCGGCGGCAACATTCTCGACTGTGCGGCCGCGACCACCTCGTCCTCGAGGCGGCAGGGCGCCCAGAATCATCGGGGCTTGTGTGTTCCGGAGTGGAGGCCTACCGTCCCGGGTGGATCTTTGCCCCGGTGCCCTGAGGCCGGGTGAGCAGTCTCTACATGGATGGGGGCTTCCATGAGGTACCGGTTGACCGTCACCTCGGCGGCAGTGCTGCTTGTGGCAGCGGCCGTCCCGGCCTTTCCTGACGGGCAGAAGTCCGGCTCGATCGAGAACATGGAGGTGGTGGGCCACACCGACCTGGGTGGGTGGGGCTTCAACGGTGATGTCTGGGTCCACGATGGTTTCGCGTACGTGGGTCATTGGGGTTTCAGCGACTGGAACGAGGGTGGGGAGCAGCGTTTCTGCCCGAGCGGCGATGCGTCGGGGGTCAAGGTCGTCGACGTGGGCGAGCCCACCAGTCCGCAGGTGGTCGCCAAGCTTCAGAACCCGCCGGGTACTTCGGCCGAGGACGTGGTCGTCTACACCGCCGAGAACGGTCCGCTGGCGGGGCATGACATCGCGGCAACCGGCCTTCAGGTGTGCGGCGGATCACGGTATGACACATCGTTCGCCCGCGGGCTGATGCTGTGGGACGTCACCGATCCGGCCAGTCCCCAGGAGCTCGGGCTGCTCGACAGCGGCTGCTGCACCCGCGGCGTGCACGAGTTCGAGGTGCGGGCGCGCGCGGACCTGGGCCGTACATTCGCCTACGCGTCGGTCCCGACGAGTGAGTACACCGACTCGGTCTCGCCCAGCGGGCATCGAGACGAACTGGGTCGCGGCGATTTCCGACTCTTCGACATCACCGACCCGGGCAACCCGTTCGAGGTCTCCGACTGGGGGGTGGTGGCAGATCTCGGTGGGCCACCTGGAGCGCCCCTCGGCTGCGACCCGGATGCTACCTACGGGCACAGCGCCGAGCCTTCCGACGATGGTCGGCTAGCCTTCATCGCCTACTGGGACAGCGGGTTCATCGCCCTGGACTTGAGCGACCCGGCGGATCCGGTGTACCGCGGTCGTACCAATTACCCCCGGAACGCGGATGGTGACGCGCACTCCTCGAATTACGACGACGGCCGAGGGCTGTTGTTCACCGCAGACGAGGACTTCTGCAAGAGTTCCGGCCCGGAGACCGAGAAGGGCTTCGGCTACCTGCGGGTATGGGACTACCGAGACCTCGCCAATCCGCTCCAGATCGGCACGTACCGGACGCCGAACTCACTCGGCACCGATGACCAGGCGGCCGGCGACTACGTCATCCACAATCCGTTCCTCGTCGGACAGACGCTCTACGTGTCCTGGTACTCCGACGGCGTACGCGTCCTCGACGTGTCCGACCCGACCGCTCCGACGGAGTTGGCGCACTTCGTGCCGCCGGCGGTCAAGAACCCGGTCCAGCCGTCACAACGCGGGGTACTCACCAACACGGCACAAGTGTGGGGTGTCGTCGTCGACGACGACGGGCTGATCTACGCCAGCGACATGAACTCCGGGCTGTGGATCCTGCGACGCACCTGATCGTCCACCTGGGTCCGAACCGCAAGCTGATCGGTGCGGCTTGGGCATCCGCGCGTCACCGGCCGCATCGGTAACGGCGGAGCCACAACCTTCCACGCACCTCAGGCATGGCTCGCGCGCGAGCGACCAACCTCAGATCCGGGTCGTGGTGCCGGTTCCGGCGCCGGCGTGAACCGTTCAGGTCCGGCGGACGTGGGAACCGACGTCGGACGGTGGCGCGACCGAAGTGTGCGGACCGGAGGTCGGTGTGGATCCACAGACCGTCGACTACCTCGTCATCGGTGCGGGTCCGGCCGGCCTGCAACTCGGATATTTCCTCGACCGTGCCGGGCGGGACTACGTCATCCTCGAGGCCGGCAGTGCGCCCGGCCGGTTCTTCCAGACCTTCCCGCGGCATCGCCGCATGATCTCGATCAACAAGCCACACACCGGTCACGACGACCCCGAGCTCACGCTGCGGTGGGACTGGAACTCCTTGCTGAGCGACGATCCGGAGCTCCGCTTCACTCGATACACGGATCGTTACTTCCCCGACGCCGACGACTACCTCCGCTACCTGGACGACTTCGCCACCACCCATGCGCTGCGGATCCACTTCGACACTCGGGTCGTCGAGGTCGCGCGCCCGCCAGTCGACGGCAACGGCTCGGGAGGCTTCCTCGTCACGGATGCGTCCGGCCGGCGATACCATGCGAAGCGGGTGATCGCGGCGACCGGGTTCACCGAGCCGTACATCCCGCCGATCCCCGGCATCGAGACGGCGGAGCGGTATGTGGACGTGCCCATCGATCCCGAGGGCTTCACGGACCAGCGTGTGCTGCTCATCGGGAAGGGCAACTCGGCCTTCGAGACGGCGGACCACCTGACCGAGCACGCCGCCGTCATACACATCGCCGGGCCGAGTTCGATCAGGTTTGCCTGGCGGACACACTTCATCGGTCACCTGCGTGCGGTGAACGCCCGCTTCCTCGACACGTACCAGCTGAAGACGCAGAACTCCGTTCTGGACTGCACGATCAAGCGGATCGAGCCGCGTGCCGACGGACGGTATCTCGTTGCGGTCGACTACCTCCGCAGGGACGGCACCGCCGAGTTCGTGTACGACCGGGTGATTGCCTGCACGGGATTCCGGATGGATGCCACGATCTTCGCGCCGGAGTGCCGTCCCGAGCTCACCATCCGTGACCGGTTCCCCGAACTCACCCACGAGTGGGAGTCGGTGAACGT
>DASUYL010000233.1:0-4090 GCA_036377395.1 Jiangellaceae bacterium | reverse complement strand
CGCTTGGTGCTCGTCCCACCGCCAGCGGGCCGAACCTCATCCCCGCCGTCACCGCCGCCGTCGGCTGTCGAGGGCCGGGCCCGTTCCGAGGACCGGCCGAACAACATCCGCTTCAACACCGTCAGCTCGGCGTTCACCCGCTCCAACTCGGCGTCCCGGGCGGCCAGCGATGCACGCAGCCCGGCGATCTCCGCCTGCTGCCGCTCCGCCAGGGCCGTCAGCTGCTTGTTCGCCTCCAGCGCCCGGGCCAGCAACCCCTCCAGCCGCGTGACGGTGTCCGCTTCCGCGAGTACACCGCCAGCCGTCACGAGCCACAGCAGACACCCCGGCGCACCGGAAATCACGCACGCGCCGCACCCGGCGTGTCACACACCAGCAGGCGAACCCCAAGCCAGGCCCCGACCACAAGACTTCCGACTACTTACGATCGGCGATCCCTATGAACAGTGCTGGGTTATGCGCAGTGTCGGCTTGTCGTGCCTGGTGAGAGGGCGGCCGAGGTCCGTCCGCTGCGCATAACCCTCGTGTGGTCCTGGTGTCAGAGGTTGGCGAGCCAGTTGAGCAGTCCGGGATCTTGGTTCCATTCGGGGAGGTCGTCGTCGACGACGTCGGTGTGGGCGGCTTCGAGGGCTCTGCGTTTGGCCTCGGTCGAGGCGCGGGCATAGATCTCGGTCGTGGACAATTCGACGTGCCCGAGAAGGTCGCGGATGTAGGGCAGGGGGACGCCTGCCTCGTAGAGGTGCATTGCCTTGCTGTGGCGCAGGGTGTGCGGGCTGATGTCAGCGTTGCTGAGCGTCGGATCACCGGTCTTGGTCTGGTACTTGCCGAGGAGCCAGGCGATCCCACCCCGGCTGAGCTTGCCTCGCCACTGGTTGAAGAACAACGGATGATCTCCGTGGCCGGCCCTGTCGAGGCCGTGTTCGGCCAGGTAGGCCCGCAGCAGCGTCACGGTGTTGCCAGTGAGCGGGACGTGGCGGGTCTTTCGGCCTTTGCCGGTCAGGGCGACCAGCGCGGGCGGCTCAAGGCGAATGTCACGGACGGTGAGGTCGACCAGTTCGCCGACCCTGGCTGCGGTGTCGTAGAGGGTGGCGAGCAGGGTCGCGTCGCGGCGGCCCTGCCGGGTGGAGCGGTCTGGTTGGGCGAGCAGGCGGCGAGTCTGCTCGACGGTCAGGTGGTTGACCGCTGGCCGGGGTGCCCGCTTGGCCGGGATGGCGAGGATGTCCTGGCAGCAGGCCATCCGGGTGGGGTCCTGGGACTGCATCCACCGGTAGAACGAGCAGATCGCGGCCAGGCGCTGGTTGCGGGTCGGGACGCTGTTGCGCCGGCTGATCTCGAGCCAGTCCAGGAAGGCGGTGACGGCGGCGGCGTCGATGCGGTCGAGGGTGAGCCTTTCGGGTGGGATGGATCGCTCGTCCCGGAGGAAGACGATCAGGAGCTTGAAGGTGTCCCGGTAGGACGTGATGGTGTGGGGCGAGCAGCCGTGCAGCCCGGCCAGGTGCGCGGTGAGGAAGCGGTGCAGGAAGACCGCGAAGTCAGTCGCCATCACGCGGCCCGCCGGTGATGTCGGTGGTGAGGGGCGGGACGACGTCACCGAGGACCTGTTGGACCCGGCCGGTGATGTCGGGGTGGGACTCGGCGGTCAACCGCAGGTAGTAGGCGGTGTCGGCGATCGAGGAATGGCCCAGGTAGGTCTGCAGGACCGGCAGCAGTGCGCCGACGTCCTCGCCGCGGGCGAACCAGAGGCGCAGGTTGTTGACCACGAACGTGTGGCGCAGATCGTGAACGCGGGGGCCATGGCCTCGACCACCGTGGGAGATCCGGGCCTGCCACAGGAACCTGCGAAAGTTCTTCTCGACGTTCCCCAGCGTCAAGGGCTGCCCGACCCTGCCGGGGAAGAACCAGTCCCCGGTGCGGTGTCCGGCGACGCGGGCGTGGTAGCCGGCGAGCCTGGCGCGCAGCGGTTCGCTGACGGGCACCTGCCGGTCCTTGCCGCCCTTGGCGTCACGAATGCGCAGGACACCGACGGCCAGATCGACGTCGTCGACCCGTAGCAGGCGGGCCTCGGAGGCGCGCAGGCCACAGGCGTAGATCGTGCGGAACAGCACCGGCATGACCAGATGCCGCAACGGGACCTGCGAGTCGTAGTGGCAGCGGTCGGTCTGGGCGAACAGGGCCGCCAGCTCGGAGTCGGTGTAGATGTGCGGGAGGTAACGGGCCGGCCTGGGCAGCGTCCCGGTGGGCAGGACGTAGGTCGGTATGCCCCGGCGACCCATCCACCGGGCCAACTCCCGGACCGGTGCCACCAGGCTCTGCACGGTCGCCGGTCGAACCCCACGCCGCCCGGCGGCCGCGATCCACGCCTCGACTGAGGCCTGGGTGGGCGCGTCCAGCTCGCCGAACTCGGTGCGGCAGAACGCGGCGAACCGGGTCAGCACCCGTTCCTCGGCGACGTACGTGAAGCCGACAGCGCGTTTCTCCGTGGCCAGGGCAGTGATCGCCTCGGTCAGGGTGATCCGCGAGGAGGTCATCGCGACGCCGCCCGACCGGGTGCGTCCGGGTCCAGGGCGCAGGCGGCCAGCAGGCCCAGGGACGACTTCAGATACACCCCGGTCGAGGTGACCGACTGGTGGCCGAGGATGTCGGCGATCTGCTCGACCGGCGTGCCGTCCTCCATCAACCGGGTCGCCAGCGAATGCCGCAGCGAGTGCATGCCGTGGCGGCGGTGCTCACCGACCGCCACGTGTGCCACCCGGGCGTGCTTCACCAGAATCTGATGCAAATGATCCTGGTCGGAGAACGCTCCGATCGGGGCGGTGTGCCGCACGAACACCTGCGGACAGTCACACGCCGGTCGACCATGCCGAATGTAGTCGATCACCGCCCAGCCGACCTCTTTCAGCAGCGGCAACTGCACGCGGTGACCGGTCTTGGCCTGGACCACGCTCAGCCGGTTGCCCGGCCAATCGAAGTCGGCGAACTCCAGTCGCTTGACGTCGACGCCGCGCAGCCCGAGCCTGGCGACCAGCAGGATGATCGCGTAGTCCCGTTTCCCGCACGGGTTGCCCCGGTCGACCGCCTCCAGGATCCGGGCGACGTCACCCGGGTCCCATACCGACGGGATCCGGGCCTGCCTGCTCGAGCGCACGGCCGGGACCACGTCCAGGACGGTGGCGTCGACTAGGCCGTCGGCGGACGCGAACCGCAGGAAGGAGCGCACCGCGCACAGCTTCTGCTCGACCGTCTTGACCTGGTACCCACTCAGCGTGGCGACGAAAGCCCCGACCACGTCGGCATCCAGGCGCGCCAGCCCGCCACGAGTGTTCACGAACGCGACGAACTCCTCGGCCAGCATCCCGTAGGCCCTGACCGTCGAGACGGCCCGGCCGTCGGCCCGAAGCCGCTCCTGGAACCGAGCGATCACCACGGCATCGCTCCCGGTGACCTTGTCCACGGACCGGCCGTAGCGACGCAGCACCGCCCCGTGGACGGCGAAGTCATCGAGCATCGCCGCGACGCGGAACAAGTACACGTCGGTCGCCTTCAACGTGCCGGCCTGCTCCTTGTCGAAGAAGCCGCCGCACGCCGCGTCGACCCACGTCATGGCGACATCCAGCGAAAACTCCTCGACGCCACGGAACGCGAAGAACGCCTCCAGCCGGCGCCAGCAGCCCCGGTACCAGCCCATCGTCGAGGGCTTGTAGCCCAGGCGAACCAGCTCCGCGTCCAAGCCCGACACCAGCGCAGACAACGCGACCATCACGATCGACCTCCGATCATGCGAGCCCGGCACCATGCCGGCCACATGATCAGAATCGACGGCGCATTATGCGCAACGATCGGACCTCGGCTGCCCTCTCACCAGGCACGACAAGCCGACACTGCGCATAACCCAGCACTGTTCATAGGGCGGCATTCTGTCACCGCTGATCTTCAATATCGCACTGTCCGCGCTCGACGAGCACGTGATGGAGCCATGGAAGCCCGGCGGGGCGATGTCCACCTCAGGTAAACGCAATTACCGGCGCTACAAGGGGCGGCCGACATGGCGGATCATCCGCTATGCCGACTTATGCCGACGTCGGCATAAGTC
>DASUYL010000232.1:0-3755 GCA_036377395.1 Jiangellaceae bacterium | reverse complement strand
TCGGAACCGGCGGCGCCGTCGACGGTCAGCGGCCGCAATGCCTCGGTGAAGGGCAGGTACGGAAGGCCGACGCCGCCGACGTCGAGGCAGTGGCCGATCATGACGGTCGCTCCGGCCTGCCCGGCCTGGGCGGCGAACTCGACCAGCAGGCGGGTCTTGCCCACTCCGGCGTCCCCTGCGACCAGCACGACTCCGGGCTGGCCCTGGCGTGCTTCGTCGAGCGCGGCCGTTAGAGCACGCAACTCGCGGCCGCGACCGACGAGCGGTGTCTCGAATCCAACCCGGGCCACGGCATCCATGGTGTCACGCGGCGGTGACAGCACGGACGCCGTGACGGCCGGTGCCGGCACGGCGTCCGCGGGTGTCACGCGTGACGTTCGGGAGCGCTCGGCTTCGTCCTCCGCCCGTGCCCCCGGTCGCCGTTCAGTCGCGTCCGCCGATGGCTGCGCGAGCGGCGGAAGTCCTCGGTGACGCGCTCGTGGCGGTAACTCACCTCGGCCTCGATGGCCGGTGCGACGATGCTGATCATGGTTTCCTCCTCGCTGATGTCTTCAGCCTCGTGCTGAGGCGGGTTCGGCGGCATCGGGCAGTCGCCCATGAACAGGCGGACGTCACACTTAGTCCTGGCCGGCGCTCGCCTAAGGCCCCTCAGGCCCCGTGGTTCGGCAGCTGGCCCGTTTTCGTCCACCGGAACCTGCTGTGGCACACTGGACGGCCGTTACCCGGTCAGTCACTCGTGCCCCTGCCATGGGGGGTGTGCCGACAGCTGTCATCCGGGCCCGCCCTGACGAACACCGTTCCGCCGACGACCCGTGGCGCCGGCGAGGAAGCGACCACGCCATGCACACCCTCGACACCGTCGACGCCGCCAACCTGCGCGACGACATCCCCGCGTTCCGAGCGGGTGACACGCTCAAGGTCCACGTCAAGGTCATCGAGGGCAGCCGCTCGCGGGTCCAGGTCTTCCAGGGTGTGGTCATCCGGCGGCAGGGTTCCGGCGTGCGCGAGTCGTTCACGGTCCGCAAGGTCAGCTTCGGCGTCGGCGTCGAGCGGACCTTCCCGTTGCACACGCCGGTGATCGACCGCATCGAAGTGGTCACGCGCGGCGACGTCCGGCGAGCCAAGCTGTACTACCTGCGCAACCTGCGCGGCCGGGCCGCGAAGATCCGCGAGAAGCGCGACAGGGCCTGACCCCGCCCCGACCGGGCATGACCGACCAGGGACGCGGCCGGTCCGCGCGCGACGCCTCCGCGCCCCGATGGTCGCGGGTGGCGGCGCCGGTGGCACTCGCGGTCGTGGCCGTGCTGGCCGGCTTCGTCTGGGTGGGCCGGATCTATACGGTCACCACGGCCTCGATGACCCCCACGCTGCAGCCGGGCGACCGGGTCCTCGCGGTCCGGATCGGGCTCGACGATCTCCGCCGCGGCGACGTGGTGGTCGTGGACGTCCGAGGCACCTGGGCGCGGCCGGGGTCTGCGGACGATCCGACGGTGGTCAAGCGGATCGTCGGCCTGCCGGGGGAGCGGGTGGCCTGCTGCGACGCACAGGAACGTGTCACGGTCGACAGCGAGCCGCTGCACGAGCCGTACCTCGCTCCGGGCGGTCCCGGTCCCGACTTCGATGTCGTGGTGCCGCCCGGCCGGCTGTGGCTGCTCGGCGACGACCGGGCGGACTCGCTGGACTCGAGGGACCACCTGGGTTCGGCAGGCGGCGGCAGCGTCGCGACCGACGCGGTCCAGGGCAGGGTGGTGGCCGTCGCATGGCCCCCGGTGCGCCCGATCGAGCGGCCGACAGGGTAGCGTCGGTGCGTCGCGGCCCGGTCCCGGTGGTGCCGCATGGCAACCACGGCGGGCCCGGCCCGGTGGCGACAGGGAGTGCTCGTGGCGGAGAAGACGGTGCCCCGCGACGACGGTGAGGCCAGAGTGGACAAGCCGCGGCGGGGAGGCTTCGCCGCACTCGTCCGCGAGATAGTGATCGTGGTGGGGCTCTCCCTGGTCATCGCCACACTCGTACGCATCTTCCTGGTACAGGCCTTCCTCATCCCGTCGCAGTCGATGGAGGACACCCTCGTCGTCGGCGACCGCGTCCTGGTCTCCAAGCTGACGATGCGCTTCGGTGAGATCCACCGCGGCGACGTGGTCGTCTTCGCCGATCCGAACGGTTGGCTGTCCCCTACCGCCGACGACGCCAAAGGCGGCTTCGGCGAGCGGGTCCGCGACGCGCTCCAGTTCGTAGGCGTGCTGCCGGACGACTCCGAGGGTCACCTGATCAAACGTGTCATCGGCATCGGTGGTGACACTGTCGCGTGTTGCGACGACGACGGCCGCCTGCAGGTCAACGGCGTGAGCGTCGACGAGTCGGAGTACCTGCTCCCGGGTGACGAGCCGTCGGCCACCGATTTCGAGACCGTCGTTCCCGACGGCGAACTGTTCGTCATGGGTGACCACCGTTCGAACTCCGGCGACTCGCGGGTCAACGGCACAGTTCCCGAGGACCGTGTCACCGGGCGCGCGTTCGCCGTCGTCTGGCCGGTCTCGAACTGGGCGTCGCTGGCCCGCCCGGACACGTTCGACGCCGTTCCCGACCGGTGAGCGCGGCGACGCCCGTCCGGCCGTAGGCTCAGAGCCCATGAGCCCGCCCGTCGTCCGGCCGACAGTCCGGGTGCTCCTGCTGGCCCGCGACGGCGAGGCGACGCGCGTCTTGCTCTTCCGGGCCTACGACGGCTACTGGTTCCCGCCCGGTGGCGGCATCGAGGGGGCGGAGACCGACGAGCAGGCGGCGCTGCGCGAACTGGCCGAGGAGACCGGGCTCACCGGTGTCGGCATCGGGCCGCACATCTGGAACCGTCGGGACGTGTTCGAATGGCACGGCGGCCCGCTCGACGTCCGCGAACGCTGGTACCTGGCTCGGATCCCGGACGTCGTACCAGTCGACACGACCGGCTGGACACCCGAGGAACACGACGACCTCACGGCCCACCGATGGTGGTCGCTGCCCGAGCTGGAGGCGACGACGGAGCTTCTCGTACCTCGGTCGCTGGCAAGACTCGTCCGCGGCTTGATCCGCGACGGCGCACCCGCGGAACCGCTCGAAGTGGGAGTGTGATCCCGGTGACGAGGGCGATCGTCCGCCGCGACGCCGGGCTCTATGGCTACGAGCGCACCCTGACCCGGCTCGGCCTGGCACCTGTCGCCGGTGCGGACGAGGCCGGACGCGGTGCGTGCGCGGGCCCGCTGGTCGTGGCCGCGACGGTGCTGCGTGAAGGGCGGCGTGGCGAGGTGCCCGATCTGGCGGACTCCAAGCTGCTGAGCCCGCCGGTTCGGGAACGGGTCTACGAGGCTGTTGTCGCCCGCGCTGCGGCGTGGTCGGTGGTCGTCGTTCCGGCCGACGAGGTCGACCGGCGGGGTCTGCACGTCACGAACATCGAGGCCATGCGGCGGGCGTTGGCCCGGCTCGAGCTGACACCGGGCTACGTGCTGACCGACGGGTTCCCCGTGGCCGGGCTGGGTGTGCCCGGCCTGGCCATGTGGAAGGGGGACCAGATGGCGGCCTGCATCGCCGCGGCGTCGGTCATCGCGAAGGTCACCCGCGACCGGATCATGACCGAGATGCACGACCGGTGGCCGGGATACGACTTCGCCACGCACAAGGGGTACGTGACTCCCGAGCACCAGCAGGCTCTGAGCCGCTACGGCCCCAGCCCCGTGCACCGCCGGTCGTACGTCAACGTGGCGCGCGTCATGGGCGAGAATGGG
>DASUYL010000231.1:0-3252 GCA_036377395.1 Jiangellaceae bacterium | reverse complement strand
TACCACGACGCCGGGCCCAGGAGCCGCATCGAGGCCGGCAACAGCACGCCGCGCACCAATGTCGCATCGATGAGGATGGCAAGGCCGGCACCGAGCCCGAACATCTGGATGAAGCTCACCTGGCTGGTGACGAAGGCGAAGAAGGACACGGCGATCAGTGCGGCCGCCGTCGTGACGATCCGGCCCGTGTGCGCCAGCCCGTGCCGGGTGGCCTCCTCGATGCTCGACCCGGCGTCGTACTGCTCCTTGATCCGGCTCATCACGAACATCTCGTAGTCCATCGACAAGCCGAAGACGAGACAGAACATCAGCACGAGCATGGCGGTGTCCAACGCCAGCGGCGTGAAGCCGAGCAGCGACGACCCGAAGCCCTCCTGGAAGATCAGGACCATCAGCCCCAGCGTGGCCCCCAGGGTCAACACGTTGCTCAGCAGCGCCCGCAACGGCTGGATGACGCTGCCGGTGAACAGGAAGAGCACGACGAACGTCGTGCCCGCCACGAGACCCGCAGCCAGCGGCAGCCGGCCACCGATGGCGTCCAGGCTGTCGACGAGGGTCGCCGTCTCGCCACCGATCACGGCCTCGACTCCGCTCGGCGCGGGGACATCTCGGACGTCATCGACCAGTGCTTGGGCGGTCGACGACCTGGCGTCCGTTGCCGTCACGACCACCAGGCGCTCGCTGGCACCGGCCGAGGCCGCCGATGCGGACCCGCCGTCGACGACGAGCACGCCGTCGACGAAGCTTCCCGCGCTGGAGTCGACCCGATCGACGGCCGGGACCGACGACAGCCGAGCCGCGTAGTCGCGCAGTGCCGTCGAATCGACCGGGCCGGTGGTCACCACGTCGATCGCGGTGGTGTCGTCGCCGGCGAAGCCGTCGCGGAGCGCGCGTCGCCCACCTGCCGGCTCGGTGCGCTGGTCGGAAGCACCCGGTCGTCGGGCGTGCCGAAGGTGACCTGCAGCAGCGGGGCGGCGGCTACCAGCAGAAGTGCCATCACCGGCAACGCGGCGAGCGCCGGACGCCGCATGACCCAGGCCGCCAGCCGTCCCCAGAACGGCGCTGCCGCACCTGCGGTGACGCTTCCTGCCCACGGCAGCCGTCCGGCGTTGACGCGCGGCCCGAGCACGGTCAGCAGGGCGGGCAGGACGACCACGGCACCCACGAGAGCGATCGCGACCACACCGACCCCGGCGTAGGCGAAGGAACGGAGGAAGTAGAGCGGGAACAACAGCAGAGCGGCCAGCGCTGCACCCACGGCCAAGCCACTGAAGACGATCGTGCGACCTGCCGTCTCGACGGTGCGTACCACCGCGTCCGACACCGTCAGGCCACGGCTGAGCTCCTCCCGGAAGCGACTCACCATCAGCAGTGCGTAGTCGATCGCCAGGCCCAACCCGAGTGCAGTGGTCAGGTTGACCGCGAACACCGACACGTCGGTGACGTCGGCCAGGACGGACAGCCCACCGAGCGTCCCCATGATCGCGATTGCACCGACGGCCAGCGGCAGCAGCGCCGCCACCAGAGAACCGAACGCGACGACGAGCAGGATCAGGATCAGCGGAAAATGCTCTCGGCGACCGCGAGACCTCGGAGCACCTGGTCGGTCACGTCTTCGCCCGCGACGGCACCGCCGCCGACCGTGACCTCCATCGGCCCGCTAATGCCTGCGTACCGCTCGGCGACAGAGCCGGCCTCCGCGTCACCCAGGTTTGCGACGATCAGTGCCTGCGAGCCGTCGTCGGATCTCAGCGAGGGCGCACCGCTGTCCCAGTACGAGACGACGCGTGACAGCTCCGGATCGGCGGCCATCGTCGCTGTGAGTGCAGCGCCCGCGGCGGCCGGCTCCGGGTCGTCGACGGTGCCGGCGTCGCTGGTGAACAGGAAGACGAGGTCCGATTCGCCACCGAAGCGCTCGTCGATCAGTTCCGACGCGACGGTCGACTCGGCGTCCGGGTCCTCGAATCCGCCGGTCTGCAGCTTGCCAAAGGCGCCGGCACCGAGGACACCGACGCCGGCCAGGACGATGACCGAGGCGACGAGCACGCCCCGGGCATGCCGTGCGACGAAGGATCCCAGCGTTGCGAGCATCACGCACTCCCTGCAGGACGATCTGAGCGGATGTAAACTTGCTAGATGTAAACTTGCCTCAGAAGTGAGCGGATGTCAACATTAAGCATGGTCCGCGCGACGACGACACGCCCGACCTACCACCACGGCGACCTGCGCAATGCGCTGATCGCCGCCGGCGCGAAGCTCGCCGAGCAGGGTGGTCCGACGGCGGTGGGGGTGCGGGCGGCCGCTCGTGCGGTCGGCGTGACGCCGACGGCCGCGTACCGTCACTTCGCCAACGCGGAAGCGCTGCAGGTCGCAGTGAAGGACTGCGCGTTCGACGCCCTGGCTCAGAGCATGCGATCCGAACTGGCGTCGCTGGAAACGACCGGAGAGGCGGTCGAGGACGCACTACGCCGGCTCTATGCGATCGGCCGCGCGTACCTAAAAGTCGCACTCGCCGATCCCGGACTGTTCCGCACCGCGTTCGGCGAGGAACGCGGCGGCGTGGCCACCGCCAGGCAGACCGATGCGTCCTTCCTCATCCTCACCCGCGGCCTCGACGACCTCGTCACCGCCGGGTACCTGCCTGCAGAGCGTCGGCCGCTGGCAGAGTTCGCCGCCTGGTCGGCCGTGCACGGCCTGGCCCGCCTCATCCTCGACGGCCCGCTGGCCGACCTGACCGCCGACGCCCGCAATGCCGTGCTCGAGCGCACGCTCGACATGGTTGCGCGCGGGCTCTGAACCGCGCCGACCGCGGCCTACGAGCGATCCGGTTCCGGCCCGGCGTCGGTGGCCGCCGCGCAGTCGATGACCAACTGCGCAGCCTCCCGCCGGTACTCGCGAAGGGCGAGTACTTGCTCGGGATCGGGATCCTCGGACGCCTGGGCGCGGTCGGCCAGGTCGCCGACCCGACGGGCCTGCTCCTGCGTGGCATGGTCGGGAAAGTCCCTGTCCTCCAGCGCGATCGTCCCGGCGACCGACGCCAGCCTCGAGCGGACCGCGGCGTCGAACTCCTGATGGTCCTCCTGGCCGAGCGCGCGGAGCAGGCTGTCGGCGTATCCGATGGCCGACACGGCCTGCTGGCAACCGTCCCCCTCGTCGGTGTACTCGGCCAGGGCGTCGTCGTCGACGTCCGGGCGAGCCTGGCCGGGGTCGTCGCTGCATGCCGCGACGGCAAGACCGCAGAGGACGACCGTC
>DASUYL010000230.1:0-16051 GCA_036377395.1 Jiangellaceae bacterium | reverse complement strand
AAACCCACCACCACTGGCGACTCGAACAACCCGAACCCGGCAGGTTCGTCTGGATCGCACCCACCGGACACACCTACCAGGTCGACCCCGACATCGTCGGACTCCTCCACCCACCCCCACCCCCGGACCAGGACCCGCCCGCCGACCCCGACCCACCGCCGTTCTGAGTACCTGTGCGTCAAAGGTCGCGGAGCCGGTCGAGCAACTCCGACTTGCGTTCGGCCGCTTCTTGGCGCGCCTCCTCGTCGGCAGCACGAAGCTCGGCGGTGACCTCGGGGTCGGCGGGCGTCTCGTCAGGCTTGCGTCGTTCGACCGTCACGGGCGGGCAGACTACCCGGACGCCCGGTGATCGAAACAGGACGCGCACGATCGGGCGTGCGGTATGACTACCGTCATGCCCGTGATGCGATACGGCCTCAAACTCAGCCAGCGAGCCACCATCGACGACCTGCGCCAGGTGTGGCGGATCGCCGACGACGAGGGCTTCGACCACTGCTGGATCATGGACCACCTCGCCACCATCGGTGGCGATCCCACCGGCGACATATTCGAGGCCTGGACGCTGCTCGCAGCGATGGCCGCGGCGACGTCCCGCACCCGCATCGGGTGCATGGTGACCGGCAACACCTACCGGCACCCAGGAGTGCTGGCCAAGGAGGCCGTGACCGTAGACCACATCTCCGGCGGCCGGCTGGAGTTCGGCATCGGCGCCGGCTGGGCCGAGAACGAGCACATCATGTTCGACCTCGAGTTCGGCACCGTCGGCGAGCGGATGGACCGGCTCGATGAGGCCTGCCAGATCATCCGCTCGCTGTGGACCGAGAAGCGGACCACGTTCGACGGCCGCCATTACCGGATCGTGGACGCGATCGCTGACCCGAAACCTGTCCAGCGGCCGTACCCACCGATCTGGATCGGTGGGAGCGGACGCAAGCGGACCCTGCGGATCGTCGCCCAGTACGCCGACGCGTGGAACGCCGCAGGTGGCGGGCCGGACGAGGTCGCCGACCTCTCGGCTGTGCTCGACCAGCACTGCGCCGACGTCGGGCGCGACCCGGCACAGATCCGCCGGACGGTGCAGATCCGGCTACCCGGCAAGGCCGAGGACGTGCTCCCGCTGGTCGAGGGCTACGCCCGCGTGGGCATCACCGAGGTCATCGTGATCGTGATGGGCGACGAGGCCGTACAGCAGGCCGAGCAGGCCGCGGCCCTGCTCCCACGCCTGCACGCGATCGGCTGATTCAGACGAGCTGCTCGGGTCGGCGCCTGAGCCGCCACGTAGGGTGGCGACATGAGGCCGGTCGTCGGGTTCGATCTCGATCTGACGCTGGTCGACTCGGCCGACGGGATCGTCGCCACCTTCGTCGAGACGGGGCGTCGACTCGGCCTCACCGTCGACGCCGCGGGAGTGCGGGCAACGATCGGCGTCCCGCTCGAGGCTGCGATGGCGCGGTTCCTGCCTGCACACCTGGCCAAGGACGGGGTCCGCATCTACCGGGAGCTCTACCCGACGATGGGTGTGAGTGCGACGACGCTCATGCCCGGAGCGGTGGGGGCCGTCGCAGCCGTGCACGCGCACGGCGGACGTGTCGTCGTCGTCAGCGCGAAGATCCAATCGGCGGTCGAAGCAGTCCTGGAGCACGTCGGACTCGACGTGGACGAGGCGATCGGCGACCTCTACGCCGAGGCCAAGGGCGATGCCCTCCGCGCCCACGGCGCGGTCGCCCACGTCGGCGACCATCCCGCCGACATGATCGGGGCCGCCGCGGCCGGGGTGCTGGGGGTCGGCGTCATGACCGGATCGCACGATGCCACGGTGCTGCGGGCCGCAGGAGCCGACCTCGTCCTCGCCGACCTCCGCGACTTCCCGCACTGGCTCGACGAGCACGTCCTCCAGTCGCGGCTGGCAGCGCTCGAATCGCGGCTGCGCGAGCTCGGATCGGTCGTGGTTGCGTTCTCGGGTGGAGCCGACTCGGCCTTTCTGCTGGCCGCTGCGACACGGGCCCTGGGCACCGACCGGGTCGTTGCAGCGACCGCGGTCTCACCGTCGCTGCCGCGCCGCGAACTGCTGGCGGCCCGGGAGTTCGCCGACGGCCTCGGTGTCCGCCACGTCGCGCCGCGCACGGACGAGATGGCACGTGAGGGCTACCGCACCAACGACGGTGACCGGTGCTACTTCTGCAAGGCGGAACTGCTCGACGTTCTGGCCCCGATCGCCGAGCGGGAGGGTATGGAACACGTCGCCACGGGAACGAATGCCGACGACGCCCGCGCGGGCTTCCGCCCCGGCATCCGCGCCGCCGCCGAGCGCGGTGCCGTGACGCCGCTGAGAGACGCCGGTCTGACTAAGACCCAAGTCCGCCAGGGCTCCCGGCGCTGGGGCCTGTCGACGTGGGACAAGCCTGCGGCAGCCTGCCTGTCCAGCCGGGTCGCGTACGGCATCGAGATCACGCCGGCCCGGCTGGCCCGCGTGGACCGCGCCGAGGCAGCACTGCGCGCTGCCCTTACGGCGGCAGGGCTGCAGGTCGAGAACGTGCGCGTCCGCGATCTCGGTGATGTCGCCCGGATCGAGGTCGACGGCGACGTCGTCGCCGACGTGACCGGTCGTCCGGCCCTGCCGGCCGCGGTGCGCGCCGCCGGCTTCGACGACGTCACGGTCGAGGCGTTCCGATCGGGCGCGATGAACGAGTTGCTCGCGGACCCGGTCCGCTGGCGTTGAGGACGCGGCTCAGCGCACCAGGAGGTCCAGCAGGTGCTCGAGCTCGGCTTGCGGCGCGTCGGTGACACCGGCGTGGACCGGTCCTGGCTGCACGATGGTGCTGCGGGGAGCCGTCAGCCACCGGAACCGTTCGCCCTTGGTGCCCGCCGCCGCCGGGCCGCCGCCCTTGCAGACGGCCTTGACGGCCTCCACGGCTGCGCAGACCGCATCCACGTCGACCTCGGCGTCCAGTGCTCGCAGCCGTGCGGCGTCCACGTGCACCGCTGCCCCCAGGAAGTCGTGCTCTTGGCTGTACACGATCACTCCGACGTTGGCGAGCTCGCCCCTCTCGACGCGCGGCACGGCGCGCAGGACGGCGTACTCGAACGCCTTCACGCTGCGACCCGCGGTAGCCAGGTCGCCGACGCCGCCATGCGGGCCAGCAGATACTCGACGTACGCCGGCCGATCGGCGTCCGCCAGCCAGTCGGCCGGCACGAGCGCGACGACCTCCTCCAGCAGACCTGGGGTCAGCCGTGGGGAGAGTTCGTGGTCGGCGTTCGCGACCGAGCGTCGGAAGGGTGCCAGCGCGTGCTCGGTCAACGGATAGGGCCGCGTCGCGAAGGCATCGACCCCGGGCCAGGTGTGCTGGAACAGCAGGGTCGCCCCGTGGTCGATCGCCCACAGCTGCTGGTGCCAGACCAGCAGGTTCGGGTTGCGCCAGCTGCGGTCGACGTTGACGGTGAGCGCGTCCAGCCAGAGGATTCGGCCCGCCACCTCGGGATCCGGACGCCACCCCAGGCCGTCGTAGCCGAGGGAGCGCGGGAGGAAGTCGACTCCGAGGTTCGTGCCCGGACTCGCCAGCAGGAGCTCCTGGACCTCCGGATCGGGTTCCCGGCGCCCGATCGACGGGTCCACCTCGACCAGGACCTGTTCGGGGACCCGGATGCCGAGCCTGCGGGCGAGTTCCCCGACGATCACCTCGGCCACCAGCGCCTTGACGCCCTGCCCGGCACCGCGGAACTTGACCACGTAGGTTCCCAGGTCATCCGCCTCGACCAGTCCGGGCAGCGAGCCGCCCTCGCGCAGCGGCTCGACGTACCGGGTCGCCTGCACCCGGCGGAGGGCCTCGACGGCGACCTCGACCATGAGGCGGACCGTACGGCATTACGCTGTGCGGGTCCGATACCGACGACGTAACGAGGTCTGCCCGTGCCTACCGGCAAGGTCAAGTGGTACGACGCCGAGAAGGGCTTCGGCTTCCTCTCCAAGGACGACGGCGGCGACGTCTTCGTCCATTCCTCCGCGCTGCCGGCCGGCCTGGCGGGGCTCAAGCCGGGTCAGCGAGTCGAGTTCGGCGTCGCCGAGGGCAAACGGGGCGAGCAGGCCTTGTCCCTCCATGTCCTCGAGCCGATCCCCTCGGTCGTGGCCGCATCGCGCAAGAAGCCCGACGACATGGTCACGATCATCGAAGACCTGATCAAGCTTCTGGACGGCATCTCCAACACCTACCGCCGCGGGCGTCATCCCGACGGACGGTCGGCGCACAAGGTGGCCGCCGTGCTGCGGGCCGTCGCCGACGACCTCGACGTCTAGCGCGGCTCGGGCCGTACCCGCTGGGCCGCAACCAGGCCGCCGACCAGGGCGACGGCGGCGATACCCATGCCGAGGGGCGGGACGAGCGGCAGCGCGATCCCCAGCCCGCCGCCCAACACCCAGGCCAGCTGCAGCAGGGCGTCCGAGCGCGCGAACGCGCTCGCCCGCACGTGCTCGGGCACGTCACGCTGGACGACGGCGTCCAGCGATAGCCGTCCCAGCTGCTGGCCGAATCCGGCCGCGAGCGCGACCAGGATGACGGTGACCAGCCCCCAGAGCACGGCGGTGAGGGCAGCGATCGCCGCCGACATCGCCACCAGCGCCAGCACCGTACGGTCCGGGCTGCGAGCGCGCGTTGTCGCACCCAGGGTCGTGCCGACCGTGCTGCCCACCCACGCCGCGACCGCGACCAGCGCGATCGCGACGGTGTCGTCCAGGCCTGCGACCGGTTCCTCGCGGAGCACGAAAGCCAGGAAGAAGGTGAGAAAGCCGGAGAACGCCCGCAGCGCCGTGTTGGCCCGTAGGGCCCGGACCACCGTGCCACCCACCCGGTACGCGCGGCCGGCAACGGCGCGGCCCTCCCGTAGCGACGCCTCGCCTTCACCGGCGGCCGAGTCCACGCGGGCCGGGAGCAGGATCGCCTGCACCGTGGCACCCGCATACGCGAGGAAGGCGATCCGAAGCGGCCAGTCCGACCCGATGACCGCCAGGCCGACTCCGATCGGCGCTGCTACTGCAGCGCCGATCACCGCCGCCATGGACACGCGTGAGTTCGCGGTGACGAGCTCCACGCCGTCGGGCAGCAACCTCGGCACCGCAGCGGCCCGCGTGACGGCGAACGCCTTGGACGCGACCAGGCATCCGAAAGCGGCGGGATACAGCCAGACCGCTTCGGCGAGCACGGCCCCGGCCATGACCCAGCACAGGAATCCGCGTACGGCGGTGGTCGTCCCGATGGCCCACCGGCGGCCGTGCCGGAAGCGGTCGAGGAACGGGCCGATGACCGGAGCGACCACGGCGAACGGTGCCATGGTCAGCACGAGGTAGAGAGCGACCCGTCCACGGGCCTCGGACGTGGCGACCGAGAAGAACAGGGTGTCGGCCAGCGCGACGGCCACGAGGACGTCGGCTGCAGCGTTGACCGCGTTCAGCTCGATCAGCCGGGACAGCCCGGACTGGCCCGCACCTTCGGCACTGGCCGCCCGGCGCAGGCGGGCGCTGCCAGATCGCGCGGCGCGAGAGGTCGATGCGGCCGCTGCCCGCGCCGCCCGAGCGGACACGCCCGCGACCCGCCGGACGCGTCCCGTGCCCGGGCCGCCGCCCTGCGGGGAGCGCGGGTCCGGCCTCACTGTCCCATCCAACCCCATCATCCGAAGGGCGCCGGGCCCGTCGGCCGACGGTGCCGATGTACCGTTACCGCCCGGTGTTTGCGAGAATGACCCGCCGTGACCTCTGCGCCGTCGCCATCCCGCAGCCGCAAGGGTGATGCCGCCTGCGTCGCCGCGGCCGACCTCGCTCGTGTGGCCGCGATCGAGGTGGCAGGGGCGGAGCGGGTCGGTGAGCATCTGGGCCACGACGTCGAGGGCGATCGCGTCGTCACCCACTACTTCGACTGCACCACGGCGGGCTACCGAGGCTGGCGCTGGTCGGTGACTGTTGCCCGGGCCGCCCGGGCCAAGGTCGTCACGGTCGACGAGTGCGTGCTCCTGCCGGGTCCCGAAGCGATCCTTGCCCCGGCGTGGGTGCCGTGGGACGAGCGGCTGGAGCCGGCCGACCTCGGCCCCGGTGACCTGCTCCCGACCGCCGCCGACGACCCGCGCTTGGAATCTGCGTACCCACCGCTCGGGCTCGGGCGGGCGCGCATGCTCTCCGTGTGGGGCCGTGACGAGGCCGCCGACCGCTGGCGTGAGGGCAGCGGCGGGCCCCACACCGAGATCTCCCGGGCCGCTCCGCTCCGCTGCGAGACGTGCGGCTTCCTGGTCGCTCTGGCCGGTGCCCTCGGGCACGTCTTCGGCGTGTGCGCCAACGAGCGGGCGCCGTTCGATGGACAGGTCGTGTCGTACGACCACGGCTGCGGAGCACACTCCGAGGTTCGGGTCGGGCAGACCGTTCCGGTCGTCCCGGGGCCGGTCCTCGACACGCTCTCGCACGAGCCGGTGCCCGCCGCTCCGGCTGAGTCCGCCGACGAGGAGCTCGGCCACTCCTGAGGGGCGACGTCGCGTGGACCCGTTCGACACGGCTGCGTTGCGTTCCCGTGTGCTGGCGGCGTGGGCGGCATCCCCGGCTCGGTTCCGTGAGGACGCCAACGCCGAGGACGAGCTCGTCCGCGGCGCCTATCGCGACCGGCTGATCGTCGAGCTGGCCCAGAACGCCTCCGACGCAGCGGTCCGGGCGGGCGTGCCCGGCCGCGTGCTGCTGCGGCTGGCCGGCGACGTGCTCACCGCGGCCAACACCGGCGCCCCGCTGGATGCCGCCGGGGTCGAGGGACTCTCGACGCTGCGCGCCTCTGCCAAGCGCGACGAGGACCCCGTCGCGACGGTGGGCCGCTTCGGCGTCGGTTTCGCTGCGGTACTGGCAGTGACCGACGAGCCGGCGATCCTGTCGAGGAGCGGAGGTGTGCGCTGGTCGAGGTCCGAGGCCCGCGCCGCCGCAGCGGGTCTCCCCGCCCTCACGCCCGAGCTGGCCCGGCGCGGCGACGCCGTCCCGGTCCTGCGGCTGCCGTATCCAACCGCGGCGGAGGCGCCGGCGCCCTACGACACCGCGGTCGTGCTGGCGCTCCGTGACGCCCGGGCTCGCTCCGTTGTGGCGGACCTGCTGACGGAGGTCGGCGACGCGCTGCTCCTGGCGCTACCGGGCCTGGCCGAGGTGCTGATCGAGATCGACGGTGCACGGCGCGTGATCGCAGCCCGGGGGGCCGGTGACACGGTGGAGATCGACGATGACGGCGTTCTGACGCGATGGCGGCTGGCCCGCCGCGCGGGTGACATCGCACCGGCCCTGCTGGCCGACCGCCCGGCCGAGGAGCGTGCCCGCCCCTTCTGGGCAGTGACGGTCGCCGTGCCGATCGACGCGATGGCGGTTCCCGCCCGCCTGCCGGACTCCGTGCCGCGCGTTGTGCATGCTCCGACACCGACCGACGATCGGACCGCGCTGCCGGTGCTCGTGCTCGCCACGTTCCCGCTCGATGCGGCCCGGCGCCGCGTCGCCCCCAGCGCTCTGACCGACGTGCTCGTCGCGGAGATCGGCCACGCCTATGCGGCACTGGCCCGCGGCCTCGGCGGTCCCGGCGTCCTCGACCTCGTGCCCGGCCCGCTCGGCGCCGGTGAGCTGGACGCGGCGCTGCACCGAGCCGTCATCGCCGAACTCGCATCGACACCGCTGGTTCCGGCCGCCGACGGTACCGGTCCGATCCGCCCGGCCGACGTCGTCCTGGTTCCCGGGCTGCGCACGGCAGCGGATCCGTCGGCCGTCACCGCGGTCGTCGGTGGACTTCCGGCGGCCGCGTGGTGGCGCGCCGATCCGCTGCGCCGCCTCGGCGCCCGCGAGGTCCCCTTGTCCGACGTCGTCGACGCGCTCGGCGGCATCGATCTCGCGCCGGCTCAGTGGCGCGATCTCTACGCCGCCCTGTCGGGAGCCGACCTGGAGGCTCTCGCGACACTGCCGGTGCCGCTCGCCGATGGCCGGGTCGTCCGCGGCCCGCGCGGACTGCTGGTTCCGACCGGACAACTCGACCCCAACGCGGTCGCCCCGCTGCGGCTGCGCGTCATCGCCGCTGAGGCAGTGCATCCGCTACTGACCCGGCTGGGAGCGCTGGATGCCACGCCTGCGGCGGTGCTGCGCGACCCGAGCGTGCGGGCCACCGTCGACGTCCTCGCCGACGACGAGGCGATGGGCCCTGACGATCGGTCGGCACTGGTCGGTGCTCTCCTGCACCTGGTGGCAGCAGCCGGGGTGACGGTCGAGGACGAGCCGTGGCTCGCGCGGATCCCGTTGCCCGATGCGACCGGACATCCCGTGCCCGCGGGCGACCTCCTCGTGCCCGAGGCGACGGTCCTCGACCTGCTGGACGCCGAGCCGGCCGAGCTCACGGTGGCGGCCGAGACCGTGCAGCGGTGGGGTCTGCCCGTCCTGCGAGCAGTCGGTGTCCGGGACGGCTTCGGCACCGTCGAGGACCTCGACGTGCCGCTGGACGGGCGGACGTGGCACGACCTGGACGACGAGGACGGATGGGTGGCGAGTGTCCTGGCGGACCTGCCCCACCATGACCTTCCGCCCGTCCTCGTCGAGCTCACCGCCGTTCGCGATCTCGACCTGGTTCGCGACGATGCGTGGCCCGAGGCATTGGCAGTGCTGCCGGGAAGCCCGGCAACCCGGCCGGCCGTCGTCGATCCGGCCTACGTGACGCTCGACGACGGCTCGCGCCATACCGTGGAGCCGTACACGGCCTGGTGGTTGCGAACGCATGCCCGCATCCGCGGACGGCGGCTGCGCGAGTACTGCGCCGCCGATGCCGAGGCGGCGGTCGCGTCGCTCCTGCGCCCGCTCGAGGTCGGTCTGGACAGCGGCACGACCCGTGCGCTGAGGCTGCCGTCGACGCTCGCCGAAGCCGAACCGTCGATCCTGCTCGACCGGCTGGCCGATCCGGATCTGGAGCTCCCGGCGCGTGTGCTGGCGCAGGTCTACAGCGTGCTGGCGACCGCGGATGCATCCGAGGTGCCGACCCCCGATCGGGTGCGGGTCTCCGATGGCACCGGATCACGGGTCGTCGCCGCGGACTCGGCCATGGTCGCCGACGGACCACACTGGCTGCAGCTCGGCCGCCGCGCCGTCGTCCCCGGGCCTCCCGCCCTGGCCGACGTGCTGGGGATCGACCTGGCGGCCGACGTGCTGGAGGCCGCACCGGCGGGCGAGGGATCCGCCGTGCAGGTGCCCGATGTCGTCGGCCTGTTTCTCCCCGGGCCACCGCTGACGTACGTCGAGCACGACGATCTCGTCGTCGCCGGAACGCCGGTCGACTGGTGGGTCGACGCCGAGGGCGCAATTCACGCCGCGACCGCCGACGGGCTCGCCCGCGGACTGTGCTGGGCGGCCGGTCGGTGGGAACTGCGCTTCGCTGTGGCGGAGGCAATCCGTGCTCCCGACGCAGTGCCCGCGCTTCTCGCCGAGCAGGCCTTCGACGCCGGCTCGGCCGACTGATCGGGCATCCCGCTCGGTCGCCGACCGGGGGCGGCGGCTGCTCAGTCGATGAGCTGACCGATCGGCTCGATCAAGAAGTAGACGACGAACAGCGCCGCCACCGCCCACAGCAGCGGGTGGACCTCGCCGCCCTTGCCACGGACCAGTTTGATCAGGACGTAGGTCACGAAGCCGGCACCGATTCCGGCGGTGATCGAGAAGGTGAACGGCATCAGGACGATCGTCAGGAAGGCCGGGATGGCGATCTCCAGGTCGTCCCAGTCGATGCCCCGTACCTGGGTCATCATGATGAACCCGACCAGCACCAGCGCCGGAGTGGCGGCCTCGTAGGGCACGATGGCCACCAACGGCGCCAGGAACGTCGCGAGCAGGAAGCAGAGTCCGGTGACGACACTGGCCAGGCCGGTCCGCGCACCGTCGCCGACGCCGGCCGCCGACTCGATGTAGGACGTGTTGCTCGAGACGGCGGCGGCCCCACCGGCGGCCGCGGCGACCGAGTCGACGATCAGGATCCGGTCGGCATTGGGCGGGGTGCCTTCCTCGTCGAGCAGGTCTCCCTCGGCCCCGACGGCGACCATCGTCCCCATCGTGTCGAAGAAGTCGGCCAGCAGCAGCGTGAAGACGAACAGCAAGGCCGTCAGGACACCGACGGCCTCCCACGATCCCAGCAAGCTGAACTCGCCCAGAAGACCGAAGTCGGGCGTGTCGACGACCTGGTCCGGCAGAGCCGGGACGTTCAGACCCCAGCCCTTGGGGTTCACGGCGGCGTCCGGGCCGAACGCGGGTCCGATGTCGAACGCCGCCTCCACCAGGATCGCCAGAATCGTGCCGCCGAGGATGGCCCACAGGATGGCGCCCTTGACCTTGAGGACGTACATCACTATCAGCGCGAGCAGGACGACCGCGAAGACGAAGACCGGCCAGCCGGCCAGCTGGCCGTCGATGCCCATCTCGATCGGAGGCACGGGCACGGCCGTGCTACGGACGACTCCGGCATCGACGAGTCCGATCAGGGCGATGAACAGCCCGATTCCGACGCTGATGGCGATCTTGAGCGGTGGTGGCACCGCCGTGAACACCGCCGTGCGGAATCCGGTGAGCACCAGGACCAGGATGACCAGGCCCTCGATCACCACCAGCCCCATTGCGTCCGCCCACGTCATCCGGCTCGCGATCGCGAACGTGACGAATGCGTTGAGGCCGAGACCGGTGGCCAGCGCCAGCGGGTAGTTTGCGAACACGCCCATGGCGATCGTCATCACACCGGCGACCAGAGCTGTGGCCGCCGCGACCATGGCCAGGTCGGGGGAGTCACCACCGCCGAGGAAGGCGCCGGTGGAGTCGGGTTGTGTGCCGATGATCAGCGGGTTGAGCACGATGATGTAGGCCATCGTGAAGAACGTGACGAAGCCGCCGCGGATCTCCCCGCCCACGGTGGATCCGCGCTCGGTGATCTTGAAGTACCTGTCGAAGCCGTTCGTGGGCTCCGTCGTCGTCCCGGTGTCGGTCATCGCGTGCTCCCAGGGCGTTCCAGTGCTGCTCCCCGCGGGCGCGAGAATGCCAGACCTGGGCGTATGTCAACAGATGACACGCGTGGCGGATAGCCTCGTCACCATGGCCAGGCGTCGCCGGCGGGCACAGAAGCCGCCGCAGGTGCACCCGTTCGACGTCGACGGGGTACGCACCGTGGCGGTCGGCACCGTGCTCTGGGCAGCGGCCTTCGTCATCCTCGCGCTCAACCGGGCGAGCCTGGACGAGCAGGGCCTCGGCTGGTGGCTGTGGACCTGTCTGGCCGGTGTCGGTCTCGGCCTGCTCGGGCTCGAGTACACCCGCAAGCGGCGTGACGCCATCGCCCAGGCACTGCTGGACGAGGAGGCGGACCGGCCGGAGGAGCCGGCGGACTGGCCTGCCGCAGAGCTGCCGCCCGTCGACGGCGGGGTGTCGGATGAATCGGTGCCCCTGCCGGTGGAGACCGCCGAGCGGCCGCCCGGTGTCCGCCGGGCCCGACGCGACGCCCGCGCGGCTGCGGACGAGGTCGACGAGGGCGGCACGACATACCGCGGCCGCCGCGCCCGCCGGCACGGATAGCGAGAACTCTCAGCTCGTGCGGGTCGTGTGCTGTGTGCTGGTCGTTAGCATAGGTAATGACGTACGCTAACGAATTGTGACTGTCACCCCGGGCCTGCCCACAACCCGCGCCAGCCTGTCCAGCTCGCTGCGCCTGTCGGTGATGCGATTGGCGCGCCGGCTGCGGGCCGAGGGTGCTGACGAGTCGCTGACGCTGACCCAACTCGCGACCCTGGGCACCCTCGATCGCCACGGCGCGATGAGCCTTGGCGAGCTGGCCGCCCACGAGAGGGTGCAGCCCCCGTCGATGACCCGGATCGTCTCGGCCCTGGAACAGCGCCGGCTGGTCGTCCGCGGCCCCGACCACGACGACGGCCGCCGGGTCGTGGTGAGCATCACGCGTGCGGCCCGCGCCCTGCTGGCCGAGGACCGGCGCCGCCGCGACGCGTGGCTGGCCCGCAGCCTGCGTGAGCTCACCGCCGCCGAACGCGACGCCTTGCGCCGTGCCACCCCAGTGCTGGAGAAGCTGGCCCGACTGTGAGTCCCACCTTCCGATCCCTGCGTCGATACCGTGCCTTCCGGCTGTTCTGGTCGGGCATGCTGGTGTCGAACATCGGCACCTGGATGCAGCGGGTCGCGCAGGACTGGCTGGTGCTGGTCACCCTCGGTGGCGGCCCGGCGGCGCTGGGCGTCACCACCGGGCTGCAGTTCCTGCCGTTCCTGTTGGTCGCACCCTTCGGCGGCCTGCTCGCTGATCGACTCCCGAAGCGGCAGCTGCTCATGTTCACCAACGGCTTCCTCGGCACGCTGGGGATCGTCCTGGGCGTGCTGGTGGTCACCGATCTCGCCCAGGTCTGGCACGTGTACGTCCTGGCATTCCTGCTCGGGGTGGGCGCCGCTCTGGACCACCCCGCCCGGAACACCTTTGCCGCGGAGTTGGTGGAACCCGACGACCTGGCCAATGCCGTGGGGCTCAACAGCGCATCGTTCAACGGCGCCCGCCTGATCGGGCCGGGCTTGGCCGGGCTGCTGATCGCCGCCTTCGGCACCGGCCCGGTCTTCCTGCTCAACGCCGTCACGTTCGGTGCACCGATCGTCATGCTGCTGATCATCGGCGGTGACGTCCCGGGTCGGCTGCGGAGCGTGCCGCGGCGGCAGCAGCGGCTGATCGACGGAGTGCGGTACGTCCGCGGCCGACCCGACCTCGTGCTGGTCATGTCGATCATGTTCTTCGTCGGCACGTTCGGCATGAACTTCCAGATGACCACGGCCCTGATGGCGACGGGCGTGTTCCACAAGGGGCCGAGCGAGTACGGCCTGCTGGGCTCGATCATGGCGATCGGCTCGGTCATCGGATCGCTGCTGGCCGCCCGACGAGGGGCGCCTCGGCGACGGGTGATCGTGACCGTCGCCGTGGTGTTCGCGCTGCTGGAGATCCTTGCCGGGCTGAGCCCCGCCTACTGGATCTTCGCGCTGTCGCTGATCCCGCTCGGGGTCACTGCGCTCACCGTGATCGCGACCGCCAACGCCTACGTCCAGACATCGGTCGATCCACAGATTCGGGGCCGGGTCATGGCGCTCTACCTGATGGTGTTCATGGGTGGCACACCTGCTGGCGCTCCGCTCATCGGGTGGGCGGCGGAAATCCTCGGACCACGGTGGTCGCTGCTCGGCGGCGGCATCATGACCCTCGCCGGGACGCTGGTCGTGACCGCACTCCTCGCCGGCCGCAGCGGTGTCGTCCTGCGACCACGGCTGCGTCCTCGTCCGGGCCTGACGGTCCGCTCCTCGACTATCGAGCCGGTGACCACCGAGGCGAGAGCCGCCTGAGCTCAGCGCACCTGTTGGTCGGGCGCGGACCCGTGTCGGGCATCATGCAGGGACCAGCGAAGGGATGACCGTGCTCGACTCCAGGACGACTCCGGCAGCAGCGACGGCGGGCCCGAAGCAGTTCCCGGCCGGCTTTCAGTGGGGAGCGGCCACGGCGGCGTTCCAGATCGAAGGCTCGACGTCGGCCGACGGACGCACCGACTCGATCTGGGACGTCTTCGCCCGCCGTCCCGGCGCGATCCTCGGCGGCCACACCGGTGAGCCCGCAGCGGACCACTACCGCCGGATGCCCGAGGACGTCGCGCTGATGGCGGACATCGGGCTCACCACCTACCGCTTCTCGGTCGCCTGGCCGCGGATCCGCCCGGACGGCGGATCCGTCGAGCAGCGCGGGCTCGACTTCTACCGGCGGCTGGTCGACGAGTTGCTCGTCCGTGACATCACGCCGTGGGTGACCTTGTACCACTGGGACCTGCCGCAGGCACTCGAGGATCGCGGCGGCTGGACCGAGCGGGACACCGCCCGGCGGTTCGCCGAGTTCGCCGACACGGTGCACGAAGCCCTTGGTGACCGCGTGCCCTACTGGACGACACTCAACGAGCCGTGGTGCTCGGCCCTGGTCGGCTATGCCGCCGGTGAGCATGCCCCCGGCCGGGTCGAGCCACGGGCCGCCGTGGCGGCCACCCACCATCTCCTGCTGGCACACGGCCTCGCCGCGGCGGCCATCAGGGCCCGCGATCCGCGCGGCACGCTGGGAATCACCCTCAACCTCTCGCCGGTCGACGCCGCCGACCCGGACGACCCGGCCGACGTCGAGGCGGCGCGGCGGATCGACGGCCTGCAGAACCGGCTGTTCCTCGAGCCCGTCGTCCGGGGCACATACCCGGACGACGTCGCCGCGGACCTCGAACCGTACGGTCTCGGTGACCACGTCCGCGACGGCGACCTCGAGGTGATCTCCGCACCGATCGACCTGCTCGGTGTCAACTATTACGTCGGCACCGTGGTCTCCGGCCATCCCGACCCGGCCGGGCCGCCACCGTCGCTGACCTCGGCCGGCCTGCCGCGCCCGACACCACCAGGGTCGCCCTGGATCGGCGCCGAGGACGTCAGCTTCAGGTCACGTGGTCGGCCGGTGACCGGCCAGGACTGGGAGGTCTACCCGGAAGGCTTGACCCGGACGCTGACCCGGCTGTCCGAACAGGTGCCCGGGCTTCCGCTCTATGTCACCGAGAACGGCGCCGCCTACCCTGACGAGGTTCGCGACGGTGCGGTGCATGATCCGGACCGGGTTGCCTACGTCGCCGCGCACGTGTCCGCGGTGCACGATGCGATCGAGGCCGGTGCGGACGTGCGGGGCTACTTCGCCTGGTCGCTACTGGACAACTTCGAGTGGGCGTGGGGGTATGCCTGCCGGTTCGGGATCGTCTTCGTCGACTACGACACCCAGCAGCGAATCCTCAAGTCGAGCGCACGGTGGTACTCGTCGGTGATATCGGCCAACACCGTCCCCTGACCGGGCCATACGCTGGGCCATGGGGAGGACGGTCATGGACACGGGGCCGGCAGGCCATCGGATACCGACGCTGGAGGAGGTCGCCCGCACTGCGGGAGTGTCCCGGGCGACGGTCTCGCGTGCGATCAACGGCGGCGACCGGGTCAGCGCCCGCGCCCGCGAGGCGATCGACCGGGCCATCGCCGAACTCGGCTACATCCCGAACCGGGCGGCACGTTCGCTCGTCACCCGGCGCACCGACTCGGTCGCGCTGGTGGTGCCGGAGACCGGCAACAGATTCGTGGCCGACCCGGTGCTCACCGGTGCCCTGCAGGGGATCACGACCGCCCTCGCCGGCACCGATCTCCAACTCGTTCTCCTCGTCGCCCAGCAGGTGGGTGACACCGCTGGCCAGTTGCGCTACCTGCGGGCCGGGCACGTCGACGGCGCACTGGTGATCAGTCACCACCGCGAGGACCAGCTTCCGGCCGAGCTGGCCAAGACCCGCCTGCCCTTCGTCTTCGGCGGCCGACCGCTCGACCCCGGCAACGTCGACGTGCCCTACGTGGACGCCGACAACGTCGGCAGCGGTCGAACGGCGGCGGCACATCTTCTGCGGCGCGGTCATCAGATGATTGCCACCGTCGCCGGGCCGCGGGACATGCCCGCCGGTGTCGACCGTCTGGCCGGCTGGCGCAAGGAGCTGAGTGCCGCCGGCCGGCGAGTCGACCTCGTCGAGTACGGCGACTTCACGCCAGAGGGCGGTGCCGCGGCCATGAGCCGGCTGCTGGCACACCACCCCGACCTCGACGCCGTCTTCGTGGCCTCCGACCTGATGGCCACGGGAGCACTGCGCGTGATCCACGAGTCCGGCCGGCGCGTGCCCCAGGACATCGCGGTGGTGGGCCACGACGACTCCGTACTGGCCCGCACGGCGATGCCACCGCTGACGACCGTGCGCCAGCCCGCGGAGGAGATGGGCCGGCGGATGGCCGAGCTGCTGATCGAACAGCTCGGCGGATCTCCGCAGCGGTCGGTGGCGGAGATCCTGCCCACGGAGCTGGTCGTCCGCGCCTCGGCCTGATCCCTGCCCCGTGCTGGCCGCCCGTCCGCGGCCCGTGCCAGGCTGCGTCCGCATGAGGCTGAGTCACCAGGAGTATGTCGCGCGCG
>DASUYL010000229.1:0-22241 GCA_036377395.1 Jiangellaceae bacterium | reverse complement strand
TCGACGCCTCGTGGTGCACCCCCGTCGGCGAGCCGGCGACGCCCCTCGCCAACGGCGGCGCTTTCGGCGGCAAGCTCGCCTCGGTGGTGACCGAGGCCGCCCGGTCGCTGGCCGACGAGCACGGGCGCACCGTGCGCGCCGTGCTCGCCCGCGAGGACGCGGTGCGGCTCGGGCCCAAGCGCCCGCCGGTGGCCGGGGCCATGCGCGCGGACGGCACCGGTGTCTTGCGCGTGGTGGCGACGGACGGCATCGAGGACGCGGTGGCCGCGGTGGCGCCGGGCCTGCGGGTCGAGCAGGTGGCGGTCGCGGGTCCGCCCACGTCGCTCGACCTGCGTGCGGCCGGCTGGGCCGAGGCGCTGGTCCTCGCGGCCGCGGCCGGCGCCGTCGCTCCCGCCGGCGACGGCGGCGCAGGGGCCCCGGGCCGGGCCCCCGGAGTCCTGCGCGTCGAGCGTGGGGACGGACGGGCCCGCGTGGTCCTGCGGTCGCCGGACGGCGCCGTCGCCACGGCCGAGGTCGTGCTCGGTGCCGACGCCCGGGTCGCCGTCGAGGTCGAGTGCGGGCCCCCGCTCGACGAGACCGTGCTGCGCTCGTACTGCGTCGGCGCTGCGCACATGGCGCTCGGGTGGGTCACGAGCGAGGGGTTGGCGGTCGACGAGGCGGGCGACGTCCACGACCTGACCATCCGCAGCTTCGGCGTGCTGCGCGCGGTCGACACGCCGCCGATCGCCGTCACGATCGGCCGCGCCGCCGGAGGACCGCCGGTCAACGGCTCGGACGCCGTCTTCGCCGCGGTCGCCGCGGCCGCCTGGCTGGCCGACGGGTGCCCGCCCGAATGGCCGACCGGCACCCGCCTCCGCTGACCCACGCGGGCGGGTAGCGTTCCCGCCATGAGCGATCCGGCCAAGCCCGTCGGTCCCTACACGCCCATCGTGCGGGCGGGCGACTGGCTGGTGGTGTCCGGCCAGGTGGGCCTCGCCGACGGCCGCCTCGTGCCCGGCGGGGTGCAGGGCGAGCTGCGCCAGGCCATCGCCAACCTCGAGGGCCATCTCGCCAGCCAGGGTGCGTCGCTGTCGGACGTGGTCAAGACCACCGTCTTCCTGCGCCACATGAGCGACTACGCGCAGATGAACGACTCCTACACGGCCGCGTTCGGCGACCACCGCCCGGCCCGCTCGGCCATCGGCGTGGCCGAGCTCCCCATCGGTGCGCTGGTCGAAGTGGAGGCGTGGGCCTGGGTCGGGGGATGATGGGCCGATGGTCGGAGGCATCCTCATCGCGCTCGTGCTGGTCGTCGTCATCCCCGTGGCCGTGATGATGTCCGGCACCCTGGTGGCGGCCGCGCTCGGTTGGTCGCTCAAGGAGGACGCCGCGCAGCGCCACGAGGGCAGCGAGCTCATCGCCCTCGACCGGTAGCGCCCGGTCGGGCCGCCGGGCCCACGGGCAGGACTGCGCATCTCTGTGGCAGGGTACGGACGAATACAGGGCATGAGCCGAGCCGCGGGCCGCGGCTTCGATGCCACCCGGACGTGGGACGCGACCCCAACCAGACCGAACCCGACGACGAACCCAGCATCGCCGACATCCAGCTCGAGCGTGCCTTCGCGAAGGGCGCCGACGATGCGCTGGCCGCGGCCTACCGCCGCTACGCCCGGATGGTGCTCACCTTCGCCCGGCGCACGGTCGGCCCGGAGGTGGCGGAGGAGGTGACGCAGGACGTGTTCGTGGCGGCCTGGCGCTCGCGCCACAACTTCGACCCCGACCGGGGCTCGCTGGGCGGCTGGCTGACGGGCATCGCCCGGCACAAGGTGACCGATGCCCTGCGCCGCAGCCAGCGCGTTGACGCCCGCGTCGAGCGGGCCGGCGCCTACGCCGACCGGTCGCCCCGGGCACCCGAGGTCGACCAGGTGGCCGAGAGGTTGCTGGTGGCCGACGGGCTGGCCACACTGCGTCCGGACGTGCGGGAGGTGGTCGAGATGGCGTTCTACTCGGACCTGACCCACGAGCAGATCGCCGAGGCGACGGGCCGGCCACTCGGCACCGTCAAGTCGCAGATCCGGCGCTCGCTCGGCACGCTCCGCCGGCATCTGGAGGGCCTCGATGTCACCGCGTGACCCTGACGAGGCCGAGCTCGCGGCGGCGCGGACGTCGCAGCCACAGCCGGACGACACGCCCGACATCGCCCTCACCCGACGGGTCGGCGCGGCTGCCCGCGCGCTCTCCGACGACGACCTGCGGCTGGACGACCTGCCGCCCGCGCTCTGGGACCGCATCGAGGCCGCGGCCGGGCCCGGGGCCACGGCTGCTCCCGGAGCGGGCGCCGGGTCCATGGCCGCGCCCGCGGCCCCGAGCCAGGGCGAACGCACGGGCGGGCACGCGCCGGTCGTGCCCATCGGCGACGCACCCGCCCGCCGCCGTCCGGGTCCTCCCGTCCGGCGGCGGACCGCCTGGTTGGCGGGCGCGGTGGCGGCCGCCGTGCTGGTCCTGGCGGGGACCGTGGCCCTCGTCAGCAGGGACGACGGCGGCACCACGCTGGCCCAGGCGCAGCTCGAGCCGCTGCCGTCGGCCGTGCCGGGGACCGAGTCCGCGGCGGCAACCGTCGTCGAGCGCGACGGGGTGCGTGAGCTCGACCTGTCGCTCGACGTGCCGGCGACGGCCGGCTTCTACGAGGTGTGGCTCATCGACGAGGACATCGAGGGCATGGTGTCGCTCGGGCCGGCGCGGGCCGACGGGCGGTACCAGATCCCGCCCGACGTGGACGTGGGCGCGTTCCCGGTCGTCGACGTGTCGATCGAGCCGCCCGACGGGGTGCCGACCCACTCGGGCGTCAGCGCGCTGCGCGGCACCCTGACCTGACGGACCGAGGTTTTCCGCGCCCGGGTGCATCCGCGCGGCACCCCAACGGTCGAAGCACCTCGCGACACGACCCCCTCCCGAGGAGCACGACCCATGAAGACTTCCATCGCGCGGCTGATCGGCGGCGGCCTCGCCCTGACCCTGCTCGTCGCCGCTTGCGGCGACGACAACGACGACGGTGACGCCGCCGCCACCGAGGAGACCGGCGACCAGGCCGCGACCAGAAACGAGGGAATGAGCGACGAGGCCACGCCCGCCGAGTCGGACGACATGTCCAGCGCAGCCGGCGACGACATCGTCGACACCGCGGTGGGAGCCGGCGACTTCGAGACCCTCGTCGCTGCCGTCCAGGCCGCCGGGTTGGAGGAGACGCTGCGCGGCGAAGGCCCCTTCACCGTGTTCGCCCCCAGCGACGCGGCCTTCCAGGCGCTGCCTGCCGGAACCGTCGACACCCTGCTGGCCGACCCGCAGGGCGACCTGACCGACATCCTCACCTACCACGTGGTCGAGGGTGAGGTCCTCGCCGAGGACGTCGTCGGCCTCGACGGCCAGGAGGTCACGACGGTGAACGGCGCCACGTTCACGGTCGACGCCGGCGACGACGGCTCGGTCACCCTGCGGGATGCCGCCGGCAACGACGTCGGCGTCACCCAGACCGACATCGAGACCAGCAATGGCGTCATCCACGTGATCGACACGGTGCTGATCCCCAGCTGAGCACATGCCCACGGCGCTCCCGGGAGCGGCGTCCCGCGCAGGGATCCCGCACCGGGAGCGTCGTCGCGTCCGACGCAGCGATGCGCCGCCGCGATCAGCGCCGGCGGGGACCGCTCGGCCGGGAGATGTCGTTGAGGCGGGAGATGGCCTCGTCGGGCAGGTCGAGGTCGTAGCCCGGCAGGTTCTCTTCCATCTGGTCGAGGCTCCGGGGCCCCATGATCACCGAGGTCACCCCTCGGCGGCTGAGCACCCAGGCCAGGCTGACGGCGGTGGGCGTGGCGTCGAGCTCGGCGGCGACCTTGCGCACCGCATCGACGATGTCGAAGTTGCGCTCGGTCAGCACCTGCTCGGCATAGCGGCCGCCCCGGCTGCCGAGCCGGGTGTCGCCCGCAGGCTGCGTGCCGCGCTCGTACTTGCCGGTGAGGAAGCCGCCGCCGAGCGGGCTGTAGATCATCGTTCCGAGCCCGTGTCGCTGAGCCGCCGGCAACACGTCGGTCTCGATGTCGCGGGCCAGCAGCGAGTAGCGGGGCTGGAGGCTGGTGAACGGCGTGCCGTGCTGGCGCTCGGCCGCCCACTGGGCCTCGACGATCTGGCTGCCGGTGAAGTTCGAGCAGCCGATGTAGCGCACCTTGCCCGAGCGGACGAAGCCGTCGAGCGTCACCATCGTCTCCTCGATGGGCGTGTCGGGGTCCCAGGCGTGCACCTGGTAGAGGTCGACGTGGTCGGTGCCGAGGCGGCGGAGGCTGTCGTCGAGGGCGCGGGTGAGGTGGCCGCGGGACAACCCGACGTCGTTGGGCCCGCGCCCGGTGGGCATGCGTCCCTTGGTGGCGAGCACGACCTCGTCGCGCCTGTCGGCGATCGCCCGGCCGACGACCTGCTCGGACTGGCCGCCCGTGTACACGTTGGCGGTGTCGATGAAGTTGCCGCCCGCGTCGAGGAAGGCGCCGATGACACGGCGGGCCTCGTCCTCGCCGCACGGCGCGCTGTCGGAGGTGCCGAACATCATGGCCCCGAGGCAGGCGCGGCTCACCTTGAGGCCGGAGCGGCCCAGATTCACGTACTGCATACAATCCCCCTGTCGGTCGGGGAGCACGCTACCTGCGCCCTGCCCGGAAGCGACCGGCGATCGCCGGCCCGGGATCATCCGTCCGCCCACCCCTAACCTCGGAGGCGTGTCGGACGAGCTCACCACCGAGCGCCTGCGTCTGCGGCCGCTCACCCTCGACGACCTGGGCGACCTGCACGACCGCGTCTACAGCGATCCGGACGTGACCTGGGACGGGACCACGAGCACGCTCGAGGAGACCCGCGAGTCGCTCGAGGCCAAGATCCGCCACGCCCGCGAGCACGGCTTCGGGATGATGGCCGTGACCGACCGCGAGACCGGCGAGCTCTACGGCTTCGCCGGGCTGCAGCACATGGAGGGCGGTCCGGAGGTCGAGATCGGCTACTACCTCGCCCGCCGGGCCTGGGGTCGCGGCCTCGCCACCGAGCTCGCGCACGCGCTCATGGACATGGCGTTCGGCGAGCTGAGGCTCCCGCGCGTCGTGGCCGTGGTGCGGCCGGAGAACACGGCCTCGCAGAGGGTGCTGGCCAAGGCCGGCCTCCGACGCGTCGGCATCGAGCACCACTACGGCGCCGAGGTCGAGCTGTGGGCGAGGTCGACGACCAGCGCCGGGTGATCGCCGAGCCCGGCGTGGCTCCCCGGATGCTCGACGACTGCACGTCACGCACAGGTGCCCGACGACACGCCTGGCGGTGCAGGGGCGGCGGCCTCGACCCGCCGAGTCGACCTCGGCGCTGGCCGCACGAGCGGGACGGACGGAACCGACCGCACCGGGACCACGACGACTCCCTCGTCGGGATCTCCGAGGGCGGAGAACACCCCCTCGAGCGCCAGCACGCCGGTGAGGGCGGCCAGGGCGGCGTCGACGGCGTCACCGGTCCTCAGCCCGGCGGTGTCGATCCCACGGTCTGCCAGCACACGGCGGCGGAACCGCACCTTCGGTTCGTCCTTCGAGCGGAGGCGGCCCTCCAGGAGCACGGCCGACGCCTCCGGGAAGACCTCCATCGCTGTGCCCCGCACGGGACCGGTCCGGAAGCGGGGGTAGTCGTCGGCGATGCCCGTGAAGACCGAGAAGCCGACCCGCATCCAGCGGTAGAAGGGGTGAGCTCCCGGGTCCGTGGGCGTGGCGTACGCCGTGATGCCGATCCGGCGCAGCTGACGTTCGGCGGCGCGACTCCGTCCCGCTGACGCCCACGCCGGCGGCGAGTCGATGCAGACCACGTCGGGGCGAAGCTCGCCGATCACCGCCGTGACATCGGCGAGCGTGGCCCGACCGAGCGTGGCGACCAGGAGCCGATCGCCGTCGAGAGCGATGAGGTCGAGCCCCTTCCGCTCCTCCGCGACATCGATGCCCACCGAGACAGCCATCCACCACCCCCACGGCCCGATGACCCCGACCACCGTTCATCGAGGCCAGATTCGCCGGTAAGTCGAGAACCGGATTGACGACCGAACAGCGCTGCCGGGGCCGGCGGTCAGAGGCCCCAGCGGGACTGGCCGAAGCGGTACCCGACCGAGCGGACGGTCTGGATGAGGTTGGCGTGCTCCTCGCCCAGCTTGGCCCGCAGGCGCCGGATGTGGACATCGACCGTGCGGGCCCCGCCGTAGTACTCGTAACCCCACACCCGGCTGAGCAGCGTCTCGCGGGTGAACACCCGTCCGGGGTGCGAGGCCAGGAACTTCAGCAGCTCGTACTCCATGTAGGTGAGGTCGAGTGGGGCGCCCTCGATGGCCGCCTGGTAGGTCTCGAGGTTGAGGACCAGCGGCCCGTACTCGACCAGCTCCGGGCGGGTGCCGCGGCCCGTCCGCCAGAACAGGTGCTTCAGGCGGGCCTCGAGCTCGAGCGGCTGGAACGGGTAGAGGCAGAAGTCGTCGAACAGGTCGTCGCGCAGCTCGAGGTCGCCCAGCTGGGCGCCGGACACCAGCAGCAGCAGCGGCTCGAGCGGCAGGTCGCGCTTGCGCAGCCCCCGGCACAGGGCGAACGCACCGTCGGGCTCGATCGCCCCCACCACCACGGCGCCGGCCCACCCGTCGTCGGGCTCGTTGCGCACCGCGGCCCGCTCGTCGGTCACCGCCTTCCACGGGTAGCCGGCCAGGTCGAGCGCCTGCGCCAGCTCGGGCGGCACGGGGTCGGGGTAGATGAGCAGGGGTTCCATTCGGCGGCTCAGAGGCGGGACAGGTAGCGGTCGAGCTCGAACTGCGTGACGTGGGTCTTGTACTCCATCCACTCGTTGCGCTTGTTGCGGATGAACCACTCGAAGACGTGCTCGCCCAGCGCCTCGGCCACGAGGTCGGAGCGCTCCATCTCGTCGAGCGCGTCCGACAGCGACTGCGGCAGCGTGTCGATGCCCTCGGCCATGCGCTCCGAGTCCGTGAGCTGGTAGAGGTTCGTGACCGTCTCCTCGGCCAGCGAGTACTCCTTCTCGATGCCCCGCAGGCCGGCCGCCAGGATCACCGAGAACGCCAAGTAGGGGTTGCACGACGCGTCGGGGGCCCGGAACTCGAGGCGGGCGCTCTCGGCCTTGCCCTGCTTGATGGGCGGCACGTTCACGATGACCGACCGGTTGTTGCGGGCCCACGCGTTGTAGATCGGCGCCTCGTAGCCCACCACCAGCCGCTTGTACGAGTTGACCCACTGGTTGGTGACCGCAGTGATCTCCTTGGCGTGGTGCAGCAGCCCGGCGATGAAGTCGCGGGCCACCTTCGACAGGTTGCGCTCGTCGCCGGGATCGTAGAACGCGTTGGTGTCGCCCTCGAAGAGGGAGAAATGGGTGTGCATGCCCGAGCCCTGCACGCCGGTCAGCGGCTTGGGCATGAACGTGGCGTGCACGCCGGCCTCGAGCGCCACCTCCTTCACCACCAGGCGGAAGGTCATCACACTGTCGGCCATGGTGAGGGCGTCGGTGTAGCGCAGGTCGATCTCGTGCTGGCTGGGCGCGTCCTCGTGGTGGCTGTACTCGACCGGGATGCCCATGGCCTCGAGCGTGTGGATGGTGCGCTGGCGCAGGTCGGTGGCGACGTCGGCCGTCGTCAGGTCGAAGTACGAGGCCTGGTCGAGCGGGCGGGGCGGCTGCGCCGAGTCGCTGTCGGCGAAGTAGAAGAACTCCATCTCAGGGGCGGCGTAGAAGCTGAACCCCTTGTCGCGGGCCTTGTTCAGGTTGCGCCGCAGCACCTGGCGCGGATCGCCCTCGAAGGGGCTGCCGTCGAGGTTGACGATGTCGCAGAACACCCGCGCCGAGGTGCCCACGCCGTCGGCCCAGGGCAGGATCTCGAAGCTGTTGGGGTCGGGCTTGACCAGCACGTCCGACTCCTGCACGCGGGAGAACCCGTCGATCGACGAGCCGTCGAACCGCATGCCCTCCTCGAACGCGCCCTCGAGCTCGACGGGCGAGATGGCGAACGACTTGAGCTGGCCCAACACGTCGGTGAACCACAGCCGGATCATGCGCACGCCGCGCTCCTCGACGGTGCGGAGCACGTATTCTCGCTGGCGCTCGGAGCTGTCCATGACCGCGATGTTGGGGCGGTTCGTCACAGCCCGCAAGCTGGCCCTCTCCGGTTCACAGTGCGTTCACATACGGGCAACAGCAGAGAAACCACCTGCTGACAGCCTTCCTCACCGTCAGCTGGACCCACATCCGACCGGAGGACCGAGCCTCGATGACGTACAAGGCCGAATACATCTGGGTCGACGGCACGGAGCCGACGGCCAAGCTGCGTTCGAAGACCAAGATCCTCGACGACGGCGTCGAGCTGCCCATCTGGGGCTTCGACGGATCCAGCACCAACCAGGCGCCCGGCGACAAGTCCGACTGCGTCCTCCAGCCCGTCTTCACGTGCCCCGACCCCATCAGGGGCGGCGACAACGTCCTCGTGCTGTGCGAGGTCCTGCTCACCGACATGACGCCGCACCCGAGCAACACCCGGGCCGCGTGCGTCGAGGTCGCCACCCGCTACAAGGACCAGGAGCCGATCTTCGGCATCGAGCAGGAGTACACCTTCTTCAAGGACGGGCGCCCGTTCGGCTTCCCGGTCGGCGGCTACCCCGCCCCCCAGGGCGGCTACTACTGCGGCGTCGGCGCAGACGAGGTCTTCGGCCGCGACATCGTCGAGGCCCACCTCGACGCCTGCCTGGCCGCCGGCCTGCACATCTCCGGCATCAACGCCGAGGTCATGGTCGGCCAGTGGGAGTTCCAGGTCGGCCCGGTGGCCCCGCCCCAGGTGGCCGACGAGCTGTGGCTGGCCCGGTGGCTGCTCTACCGCATCGCCGAAGACTTCGACGTGGCCGCGACGCTCGATCCCAAGCCGGTCAAGGGCGACTGGAACGGCGCCGGTGCCCACACCAACTTCTCGACGAAGGCCATGCGCGCCGCCGACGGCTTCCAGGCCGTCGTGGCGGGTGCCGAGGCGCTGGGCAAGCGGATCGACGAGCACATCGCCGGCTACGGCGCCGACATCGAGCACCGCCTCACCGGCATGCACGAGACGGCGCCGTGGGACGAGTTCAGCTACGGCGTGTCCGACCGGGGCGCCTCGGTGCGCATCCCGTGGCAGGTCGAGGTCGACGGCAAGGGCTACCTCGAGGATCGCCGGCCGAACGCCAACTGCGATCCCTATGTGGTGACGCGGCTGCTGGTCGACACCATCTGCTCGGCCGAGGTCGCGGACTGACGGGTTCGCTGGGGAACGTACGGAGGGCGCCCTCTCGGGCGTCCTCCGGCGTTTTCCCGCTGCGGAGCGAAGGCAGTTGTTAGCGTGCGGCATTCGAGCCGCTGAAGGTCGCTGAAGGGAGCCACGGTGGACGAGCGAACCCCCGACGAGGTGCTGGCGCTGATCGCGGACGAGGACGTCGAAGTGGTCGACGTGCGCTTCTGCGACCTGCCTGGTCTGATGCAGCACTTCTCGATACCGGCCGCGCAGCTCACCGCCGAGGTGTTCGACGAGGGCATCGGGTTCGACGGCTCGTCGATCCGCGGCTTCCAGGAGATCCAGGAGTCGGACATGATCCTGATCCCCGACTCCGACACGGCCTTCGTCGACCCGTTCCGCACCCGCAAGACCCTGGCCATCAACGCGTTCGTCCACGACCCGCTCACCGGCGAGTCCTACAGCCGCGACCCCCGCTACGTGGTGCGCAAGGCGGCCGAGCACCTGCAGTCCACCGGCATCGCCGACACGTGCTACATCGGTCCCGAGGCCGAGTTCTTCATCTTCGACGACGTGCGCTTCCACCAGGACGAGCACTCGGCCAGCTACCACGTCGATTCGGTCGAGGGTGCATGGAACACCGGCCGCGAAGAGGGACCGAACCTCGGCTACAAGATCCGCTACAAGGAGGGCTACTTCCCCCTCCCGCCCGCCGACCACTTCCAGGACCTGCGCACGGAGATGATGCTGGCCCTCGAGCAGGTGGGCATCGAGGTCGAGCTGCAGCACCACGAGGTGGGCACCGCCGGCCAGGCCGAGATCGACGTGCGCTTCGACGAACTGACCCGCATGGCCGACAAGCTCATGCTGTTCAAGTACGTGGTCAAGAACGTGGCCCACCAGTACGGGAAGACGGCGACGTTCATGCCCAAGCCCGTGTTCCAGGACAACGGCTCGGGCATGCACACCCACCAGAGCCTGTGGAAGGGCGGCGAGCCGCTGTTCTACGACGAGGCGGGCTACGCCGGGTTCTCCGACCTGGGCCGCTGGTACATCGGCGGCCTGCTGCGGCACGCCCCGGCCGTGCTGGCGTTCTCGAACCCCACCACCAACAGCTACAAGCGGCTGGTGCCCGGGTACGAGGCGCCGGTCAACCTGGTGTACAGCCAGCGCAACCGCAGTGCGGCCGTCCGCATCCCGCTCTACAGCCAGAGCCCCAAGGCCAAGCGGCTCGAGTTCCGCTGCCCCGACCCGTCGTGCAACCCGTACCTGGCGTTCTCGGCCATGCTCATGGCCGGGCTCGACGGCATCAACAACCGCATCGAGCCGCCCGACCCGATGGACAAGGACCTGTACGACCTGCCGCCCGAGGAGCTGGCCGCAGTCCCCCAGGTGCCCGGGTCGCTGGAGGACGTGCTCGACGCGCTCGAGGCCGACAACGAGTTCCTCAAGGCCGGCGGCGTGTTCACCGACGACCTCATCGACACCTGGGTCGCCTACAAGCGCCAGCACGAGGTCGACGAGATGCGTCTGAGGCCGCACCCCTGGGAGTTCGCCCTCTATTACGACATCTGATCCGGCGACCTCGGGACCCGAACTCTGTTCGCTTCAGCCACGCTGACCTGCCGTTCCGCACTCGTCGTCTCTCGACGCCGTCGGCTCTCGTTCGGCGGCCGTTTCGGCCGATCCATCAGGCCGGCCAGACCATCGTCCCGATAGCGGGCCAGTGCTCAGTGTGGCCAGATGTCAGCCTGCGGGCACAACTGACAGGGCACGATGGCCTTGTGCGCCCGAAGTCGCCGGCCGTCAGCTGGCGCGAGCTTCGAGCTCCCTCTGAAGTGAGCGCAGCCGGAAGCCGACGATGATGTCGGAGATGCCACGGAACAGGGCCGCCACGCCGATCCAGACGACCAGCAGCACGGCGCCGCGGTAGGTCGACACCGTCGCATTGTCGGGGCTGATCGCCCAGAAGCCGAGCAGCACCATGATGATCCCGGAGACGAGCTGCATCCACCAGAGACCTTCGAGGTGTCTCGTGCTGAACGCGAACACGATGTCGATGATGCCGTAGAACAACAGCAGCCACCCGACGATGGCGCTCAGCACCAGGAACGTCTCACCCGGCCACATGAGGGCGATGAGCCCGGCGACGATCGACACGATGCCGATCAGGACGTACAGCCACTTCCACCCCGGGGCCACGGCCGCGACAGCGAACTCCATGAGCCCGCCGACGATGAAGCCGATGCCGAAGAACACGGCGATGGCCCACACGGTCCGGTAGTTGAACGAGAGTATGAAGAAGGCGAAGACGGTCCAGGCGATGCCCGCGGCGAGGAACCATCCCCAGCCCCGTGTCACCGTCTGCATGTCCTCGCGGAGGGATTGTGCCAACACGGCGGTGCCTCCTCAGCCAAGCAAAGGCGTGATATGGCGAGCGTAGTGTTCCGTGGACATCGCCAGCGGGATGGCTTGTGGCCATCGCACGACGTCGTCGCGGGTCCCGCAGGAACTGCGCAGGTCCACCACAGGCCCGTGACGCCGGACGACAGCCCACGCATCTGCTGGATGGCGTGCGAGAGAGCGAACTGACCTCAGAGACCGTCCGCCGCTGCTCAGGCAGGTGGAAGCCAGACAGGTGTCCACGAGGGTCCCTCGGTGACCTGTCGAAGCTGACGCCCGTCCGCGCGTGTCACCCACACGGTGGACGTGTCCTCGCCAATGAGCGGGACGAGCCCGAACGCCAGCCAGGTGCCGTCCGGTGACCACTTCGCCGGCCCCGTGATCGCGGTCACGATGTGTTCCGCCTCGCCGCTGGAGAGATCCACGATCCACAGGCCGCTCGCCGTGGGATCCGTGCAGCGCTGGCTGACGGCGACGCGGGATCCCGTCAGGTCGACGCTGCCAACCTGAGTTCTGCAGGCTTCCGGCGAATACAGCGGACGGGGATCGGATCCGTCGATGCCGACGGTCCAAACGCCCCGTGCGCCATCGATCGTCGGGGCAGCGTCGGCGACGACGAGTCGGTCCTCGCCAATGAAGGCGCTGCAGCCAACCACGGCGAAGGGAAGATCAAGCGGTCCGCTGGTTCGTCCACCGGTGAGGTCGATGAGATGGAGCCGGCGCTCGTCGACATCAGACGTGTCTTGCAGCGCCAGGACCTGGTCGCCGGCATCGGCCCACGCCGGGCATGCCAGCTGACCTGGGCCGCGCGCGGCGACCTGCAGGACCCTGCCCGAGTTGTTCACGACGACCAGCCCGAACTCCTCTCCCACGCGCGCCCCGACCATGACCCGGTGGTCCCCGCCACGCCTCGCATCCAGCCCATGGACAACCTGCCACGGTGCCGGGTCGGCGACCCGACGCACGTTCCCGCCCCGTGGATCGGCCATCGCCAATTCGATGCGCCCACGTTCGGTTTCGTCGTGACCGTCGACTCGACGGACGAACATCACGCGCCCGGGAGGCGGATCCTCGCTCGTCTCCTCTCGGGGTCCGTCCACCAGTTCGGGCGCTCGGCAACGGACCATCAGCTCCGAGTAGGTGGAGGTGGCGAGTCCAAAGAAGTCGTCCATGTCCACCTCGACCCCGTCCGGCCGGCGAACGGTATCGTCCAGGACCTTTGGCACCCATGGGCCGTCGTCGTGTTCGGCGGCGAGTGCGCCACGCTGTTCGTCCCACCTCTCCACGATCGCCTCGTCCACCGCTTCCTGCGTGAGGAGCTGCCGGCGCAACTGCCGCTGGAGAGCACCGGTCGAGCGCTCTTCGATCTGCGTCAACAGGTCACGCCTTTCCCCGAAGATCTCGCCCATACGCACAGCGTCGTGGTCGAACACTTGTAGCCCTGCGAGCAGAGCATCCACCTGCTCGAGTTCGGAGACCAGATCGCACACCTCAGGCGGCAGCCCGTCGGCATCCCCCATCGCGGGATCGTCAGAGCCGTGTCCTCCACAAGACGCAGCCACGAGCACGAGGGTCGCCCCGACCGCCGCGACACCGAGCGGGCGCGAACGCACTGTTCCTCGCATTGCCATCCCCCGCGACATTCAGCCAGCCGATCCCCAACCTACGATGTCGCTGCCCCCGCCGGAGGGTCACCTATGACCTGCCACACAGCACGTGGCAGATCTCCACATCGAGTCCGCGCCCGGCCTCACGTTCCATCGTCGAGCCTGTCTGTCAGCCCCCAGAACGCCTCGAAGGCGCCCGGGTCGCAGGGCAGCGCAGTGATGTGGGTCACCTGGTGGCCGTCCAGCCGACAGAGCAGGACCATGTCGATATCGAGCGATGCGGTGGCGTTTCGGCCTGTCGCGCGGTAGAGCACTGCCGCGTGGCTCACGCCGGTGAGGACGTCGACCAGTGACTGTTGATAGGTCCCGCCGCTCACGGTCTGGGCGAGGTCGAAGAGCCCGAGGATCCCGTCGAGACCCTCGTACCGTCCCGCGAGCCCGCTCTTGCCGGGGACGACCCAGGCAACGTCGGGCGCGAGCGCGGCGGCGAGAGGTCCGACATCGCCCCGCTGATATGACTCGAAGACCGCCTTGATGTCGGGGGTCATGAGACGTGGCCTGCGAAGAGAGCGACGGTCCCGTGGGTGGCGAGTTCGTGCCGCGCGAAGACCGAGCCGAGGACGGAACGAAGCGTGCCGAGATCGTCGTCGACGTTCGCGAAGATCCCTCGTCGGTTGTACAGCCGTTGAACCACCGTCGACGCACGAGTATGGGCGGGGCTTCGTCCCAGGATCGTGCTCCCGAACAGCACGCCATTGCTTCGCAGCAGCGTCGCCAAGTTGGCCAGCACGGCTCGCCTGGTCGACACGGCACCCGGCAGGCAGTGCAGCACGTAGCCCATTCCTATCGACTCGAAGTGCCGTTCCGGTAAGGGGAGGGGCTCGCGTATGTCCGCCTGGACCGTCGTTGGCCCGTAGCGCGCCAGGCGCTTGGCCGCATACGCCAGGACGTCGGGGTTCGCGTCCAGCAGGGTGATCTGTGGGTGCGCGACGGGGAACGTGCAACGATCGAGGAAGTAGCCCGTGCCGGGCCCGACATCGAGGTGAACCGACGATGCGAATGCGTCGTACTGCTCGCGCAGAGTTCCCGCCGGGCATCGCCAGAGAACGCGATTCGATGCCCCCAGCACGACGGCGTCGTACGCGCGGAGCAGCGCAGGAGTGTACGCCGCCCAACCCGCGTCAGGCGGTAGTTCCGTAGTGGTTGTCATGAACCGTCACGATCCACGCCCGCGCTCAAGGCCCGCTCAAACAGGACGCGCCGTCGCCGCTGCCCCCATCCTCGACGGCCGCAGCGGCTTTCGGGAGCTTCGGGTGCTCGGTCCGGTGGAGTTGCTCGACGCCGCCGGGCATGCGGTGGGGATCCCCAGCAGCCGCGAGCGCACTCTGCTCGCGGCGCTGGCGAGCCGACCCGGGCAAGTGACGTCGACCGACGCCTTGATCGAGATGATCTGGGGTGGCAACGCCCCTGCGTCGGCGGAGCACGCGGTTCACGTTCATGTGTCGTCGCTGCGCAAGCTGCTGGGCGGCTCTCCGTCCGCGCTCGTGACCCGCAGGCCCGGCTACATGCTGCAACTGCAGGCTGGTCAGCTCGACGCCGAACGGTTCGAGGATCTGGCGACCCGTGGGCGGGCGGTTCTCGCGACCGGTGACGCGACGCGGGCGTCGTCGTTGCTTGGCGAGGCCCTCGCCTTGTGGCGAGGCCCCGCCTTCGCCGACGTCGAATGGGAGCGATTCGCCGAGCCGGAGGTGCGACGGCTCGAGGAGATGCGCCTCGCCGCGGCCGAGGATCAGATCGAGGCTGCCCTGCGTGGTCCTCTGGGGGTGGCGGTGCTCGCCGATCTCGAGCACATGGTCGCCGCCGAGCCAATGCGCGAACGACGCTGGGGCCTCCTGATGCTCTGCCTGTACCGAAGCGGCCGCCAAGCCGAAGCGTTGCGCCGCTTCCAGGACATGCGACGCCTCCTGATCGACGAGCTCGGTATCGAACCGTCCCGACGACTCTGGGAGCTCGAGGCGCAGATCCTCCGCCAAGATCCCGCTCTCGACGCGGACACGGGTGCCGCTCTTCCTACCCGGACGACACCGGCGACCCGGTTCACGCTCGTGGGCGAGGCACATCTCGCCTATCAGGTGATCGGTTCGGGTCCCACCGATCTGGTCCTCGTCCCCGGTGTGACAGGGCACCTCGAGGTGCGTTGGGAGGAGCCGGCGCTCGCCGCCTTCTATCGACGCTTGGCGACGACGGCGCGTCTCGTACTCTTCGACAAGCGGGGCACCGGCATGTCCGACCGCGAAGGCGGGATGCCAGCCGTCGACGAGCAGGTGGATGACGTCCTCGGCATCATGGACGCCGCCGGGTCCGACCGCGCCGTGCTGCTGGGCATTCTCGATGGCGCCGCGATCGCGCTGCTCACCGCAGCCGCACACCCGGACCGGATCGCGGGCGTCATCACGTTTGCTGCCTTTCCGGTGTTCGCCGCCGATGACTACCCGCATGGCTCCCCAGCCGCGCTGGACATGATGCGTGCGGTCGCGACCGGAGACCTGGACATGGGTCAGGCGGCAGCGGCGTGGGCCCCGAGCCGCCGCGACGATCCCGAATTCGTGCGATGGTTGGAGCGGTACGTGCGCATGGGAGCCGGCGTTGGCGGCTCGGCCGCCATCGTGCACCGCATTGGTCAGATCGACATTCGATCCGTCCTGTCGGAGGTGCACGTCCCCGTCCTCGCCCTGCACAGGCGGGATGACCAAGTGGTCGTTGCAGAGAACGCCGAGTGGCTCGCTGACCACCTTCCGATGGCGAGCGTCTCGCTGCTGGCCGGACACGATTCGCTGCGGGCCGGTGACATCGACGGCCCTGCCACGGAGATCGAACGGTTCATCGCCTCACTCGGCAACGATGCCCGTCGGACGTGAGGCGTACGCCGGCCGCGTAGAGCCGCGCGTCTTGACGGTAGACCAAATGTTCTAGTACAAACGTTCTAGAAATGACCGTGTACGTCCTCGCCCAGCTGTCGATCCACGACCGGGACACCTACGATCGCTACGCGGCCCGCTTCATGGACGTGCTCGACAGGTACGACGGGCGCCTTCTCGTCGCCGACGAAGCGCCGAGCGTGCTCGAGGGGTCCTGGGGGCACCAGAAGGTCGTGCTGCTCGAGTTCTCGAATCGGGAGCAGCTCGAAACGTGGCGCAGCTCGCGTGAGTACGTCGACATCGCCAAGGATCGGCTCGCCTCGACGACAGGTTGCGTCGTCGTCACCGAGGGACTCGCCGGGTGATCGATCGGCTTCCGCCCGTCATGGACGCAACGCCAAGCCCACGATGAGCCGGGGCGCAACCTCGTCGGGACGAAGCGATGGTTGGCGCGCTACGTCTTGCGGAGCATCGCCCGGACGGCCGCCTCGAGGCGGCGACGGTACGGCGGGGTCGACGTGGTGGGCGCCTGGATCCGACGTAGCGCGAACGCCGCTGGCAGATCGACGACCGCGATGAGGGTGAGATCGATGCCTGGGTCGTCGGCGCGCCCGAACACCGCACGCGACAGGGCGCGAATTCGTCCCGCGATCGGATCGTTGAGGTGTTCGACTTCGTGCCGCGTCGCCGGAGCCAGGTCAGCGTTCAGGAAGTCCGCTCGACGGAAGGTGGTCAAGAGAACGGCGTCGTCGGGACTGTCCACGCAGAAGTCGAACATGGCAAGTGCGGATCGGACGATGGTCTCGACGGGGTCGTCGGTGCGTGCAGCCACGGCGGCGTCCTGCGATCGGCGAGCTGCTCTCATCCAGGCGCGGGCAAGGATCTCGTCGACCGAGCCGAAACGGTGATAGATCGACCCGGTCGACGCTCCACTGACGTCGCGAACAGCGGCGATGGTGGCAGCGCGGACGCCACGGTCAACGACGACAGCCCGCACAGAGTCGAGCAGCGCGTCCTCAGTGTGTATGGCGGGTCGAGGCACTCCGACCTCACTCTAGAGCGACGCGCTCGTGACCAAGAGGGCCGATCGCCGTCGTGGCCCCCGCCCGCGCCGCTGGACGTACCTGGCACGAGCGGGCGTTCCTCGCTTCCCGCTTGTCGACGGCGTTTCGACGACACGGAAGTCCCGGCGTACCTCGACATCGTCGCGATACCAGCCCGAACAGGAGCGCAGACCTGTGCACATCGAGAGCATCAGCTACGAGGTCGACGGGATCGGAATGACCGGCCACCTCGCGTACGACGACAATCGCAAGGGCACGCGCCCCGGCGTGCTGTTGGCCCACGAGGGCCCGGGGCTCGACCCTCACGTGAAGGGCCGCGCCGAGCGACTCGCCACGCTCGGCTACTGCGCTTTCGCGCTCGACTACCTCGGCGCGGGCGAACCCGTCCGCGACGTGCAGCGGACGATGGAGAGGCTCGCACCGTTGATGGCTGATCCGGCCGTACCGCGCCGACGAGGGCTGGCGGGGCTTGACGTCCTGCTCGACCAGCAGACGAGCGACGGCGATCGCATCGCGTGCATCGGCTACTGCTTCGGCGGGACGGTCGCGCTGGAGATCGCACGATCCGGTGCCGACGTGCAGGCCGTCGTCGGCTTCCACCCCGGGTTGACGACGTCGCCCGACTCGCACCGAATCAAGGCGCCGGTCCTGATGTGCGTCGGCACGGACGATCCGCTCCTGCCGCTCGAAGCTCGCGTCGCGTTCGAGCAGGACATGAAGGATGCGGGCGTGGCTGATTGGCGTCTCGACGTCTACGGAGGTGTCGGCCACAGCTTCACGAACCGAGATGTCGACGAGATGGGCATACCGGGCGTTGCGTACCACGAGAGAGCTGACGCACGGTCATGGGCATCGATGCTCGGACTCTTCTCCGAGACGATCGACGGGTGACAGGTGTTCTACGGACCTGACCAAGCGATCATCCACCATCGCGAGTTCACCGGCCTGGCCGACGCGGCGGCGTCCCATCTGCTGGGGCTACTCGCCGCCCGTGGCCTCCACGGCAGCGTCGTCGACCTCGGCTGCGGGTCGGGGGTGCTGGCACGTCGCCTGACCGACGCCGGCTACGACGTCACCGGTTTCGACCTCTCCGAGTCGATGGTGGCGCTTGCTCGCGAGCACGCACCGAAGGCGCGGTTCACCGCAGCGGCTCTGCTCGACGCCGAGCTGCCCAGCCCCTGCATTGCCGTGGCGGCGACCGGCGAGGTCCTCAACTACGGCACCGATCCCCGTACGGGCCTCGACGCCATGGCACGGCTCGCGGTCCGCGTTCACGAGGCAGTCGTGCCCGGTGGCCTGTGGTTGTTCGACGTGGCCGGGCCCGGCCGCGGCGGCCCAGATCGCCGAGTCGAGGTCTTCCACCGGCACGACGACTGGTGCCTCGGCGTGGTGGCCACCGAGAGCGAGGACGGACGCAGGTTGGATCGGGCGATCACCATCTTCACTGCCGCGGAGACAGGTGGCTACCAGCGAGCCGACGAGAACCATGTCCTTCGCCTGTACAGCGAGACCGAGGTGCGCGCCGTCCTCGAGCGTGCGGGGTTCGAGGTCGAGGTCATCGCTGGCTACGAGGCGCCGGGCGGACGCGTGCAGCTGTCCGGCTGGTACGTCGTCCAGGCCTGGCGGGGTCCGGTCGGGGTCGGCTGACCCGAGCATCGCCACCACCCGGTAGCGCTCCGGCGGAGTTCACCGGTGCTTCGTCGTCTCCTCGGGCTCGCACCTGGCGGCGGTCAGCCCAGCAGTCGCGCCCGCATTGCCGGGTCGTCGGCGAGTGCCTCGTTCGCGAAGCCTTCGACCCGAGCGGCGAGCATGTCGCGATCGACGCCGGACCAGTCGATGCCGCCGTGGGGCGGATGCGGGTCGTACTCGATGCCCAGCTGAACCAGTCTGGCGAGGTCGTCGTTGGTCAATCTGGCCGCCAGCCGCAGAGCCATGTCGATCCCTGCCGACACGCCGGCGCCCGTCAGGTACCGGTCGTCTTCCACCCATCGCTCCGGCACGTATTTCGCCCCCAGGCGGTCGAGGAAACGGTGGTACGCCCAGTGCGTCGTGGCGCGGCGTCCTTGCAGCGGGCCGGCGCCTGCGAGCAGCAGCGCACCGGTGCACACGGACGCGACCACCTCGGCGTGGCGATCGGCGTGGCGCAGGTAGTCGAGGAGTACGGGATTGGCCAGCTGACGGAGTGTGGGGGCGCCGCCGCCGGGGACGACGACGACATCCGGTTCGGGCGCCTCGTCCAAGGTGGACGTGGCGGCGACGCGCACGGGGGTGTCGGTGGGCACGGCGTCGAGGTCCTCGGCGACAACGACGACGTGATGGCGGGGCTGCAGAGCGAACATGTCCTCGACCGTCTCGAGGCCGCTCATGACCTGTAGCGGTCCGATGAGGTCGAGCGGGGTCAGCCCCGGATAGAGCACGAATGCGACGGTCTTGTCGTTCACGGCACCACCACCTCCGCTGGCCGCTGGACCGGGGCGGGGCAGCCGGTTCCACCCGGACCCGCTGAGGCGGGGACGCCCAGCGTCAGGACATCTCCTTGTCCGCAACCGGGAAGCTGAACATCATCCCGGCCTGGTTGTGTTCGGCGATGTGGCAGTGCGCCATCCACAGCCCAGGGTTGGTGACGTCGAGAACGATGTCGACCGTCTCGCCCGCGCGCACCAGCACAGTGTCCTTCCACACGAGGTTGTCCTGGGCCGCGCCGTCGCGCGAGAGGACGAGGAAGCGCCCTGCGCCGTGGACGTGGAACGGGTGGTGCATCGGATGGTCCTGCTCCATGTCGTTGACCAGGCGAATCTTCACCCTGTCGCCGACATGGAACCCCCACTCGATTTCCCAGTTCTCCTTACCGGTCTCGCGGTCGACCAGCTTCCAGATCATGTTGCTGGCGTCCGACGCCCTGTTGATCTCCGGCATCAGGTCCTCCCACTCAAGGCCGTCGGCCATGTCGTGGGCATGGGAGTGGCCCTCGCCCGCCACTGCCCCCGTGCCGGCTGCGATGAGCTTCATCCCACACGAAGGACAGCTGCCCGGCTCGGCGCTCACCACATCGGGATGCATCGGACACGTCCATGACGATGCCGCCGTGCCCTCGTCGCTGTAGAGGAGTGGCATCAGGGACTCGAAGGCCAGCGTCTTGTCCGGTGGGCGCTGGAGCTCCGCGTCGATCCTCGCCCGTTCAGCCGCCAACTCAGGGTCGGTCCGGAGCCGACTGAAGTCGCGGGAGAGCGACTCGGCGATCGGCTCGTCACTGACGCGAATGTTGCCGAGCTCGTACGTGTGGTCTGGCGTGCGGTGCTCCAGCGGCACCGAGCCAACTGTGTCGAACAGCACGTCGAGGACAGCCCGCTCGGAGGGCGCGAGCAGGACCTCCCCGACAAAGGTCTCGTGCTCGTACCGGCCACTGTCGCCGCCCACCAGCTTCATGCGGGCGCCCGGCAATGCGACGTTGAAGATCCGGGTGTTCGCCGTGTTCGTCAGGTAGAGGCGCACCACCTCACCGACGCGGGCCTGGAGCTCGAACTCGGCCTCGCCTCCAGTGAGCATGACATTGCCGAACCGACCCATCGCCACATGGGTGGGACCGGCGTGATGGAACGGCGCTACCTGCCCCGCCTCGATGAGGATGTCGTCGACGGTGATGACGACCTCCCGGTTCACCGGTGGCCAATAGCCGTCCTCGGCGGGGACCACCACGATGTTCCCGTAGAGGCCCATGTCCAGCCCGTAGTCCTCGCGGATGTGTGGGTGATACCAGTAGAGACCGGCGTCGGGGAAGCGGAGCCGGTACGTGAACTCACCGCCCAGCGGGATCGGCGCCTGGGTTTCGAACGGCACGCCGTCGTACTCGTTGTCGAGGCGCAGCCCGTGCCAGTGCACGGTGGCGTCGACATCGGCATTGTTGCGGACGCGCACGCTGATCTCGGCCCCTTGAGGGACCCGCAGCGTCGGGCCGGGAATGGAACCGTTGTAGGCGAGCATCCGAACCCTGTCGTCGCCGATCGTCTTGACGACCGGCGCGATGCGCAGGTCGAAGGTGTCCCCGTCAGCGAGCTCGACGAGTGCCGGCGCCACGCAGTCCTGCAAGTTCGCGGTGTCGGTGGCGAACGTCGCCGCCGGGGCCGCCGATTGATCACGTGTCTCGTCGTTCATGGCCCCCTCCGTTGGCGTCGGTCGCTAGCGCATCGATTCGAGGACCGCGCGAAGGTCGTCGGGCACAGGCATTGGCCGGAACGCGCTGACGTCGGCGCCGCCGGTGTTGCCGACCGGGTAGCGCCCGGTCCACGAGCCGGGGCCCGCCACGACGAGCCGCCCCAGCTGCCCGACGACTTCACGAGCCCGACGTCGCCGAAGCGCGCACGCCAGCATCGCCAGGTGCGTCCGCACATGGGCGCCCGCCAGCGGTTGGCTCAGAATGTGCGCCCGTTCCAGGTGCCTCCATTCTTCCGTCACGTCCCCCCGGCCCCCGGCCGAGCGCGCCGCAGCTCGCTCGTCGGACCAGGCCGCCAGCAGCGTGTTGCGCGCAGATGGCGCCGCCGAGCTGTCACGCGGGATGCCGCGCGTCGTGGAAGTCCGTGCCATTCGCTGATCCCCTCCCTTGCGGTGCGACGATCTCACCGCTGGGTCTGCGGTTCGTATGCCACGTCCAGCGTCTGCTTAGCCGCGTACGGTAGTCCCCGGTGTCCTGACCCGGCAACGGGCAATGCCGTCTCCACAGTCGAGGCGAGGCTGGGGAGGGAGCCCGCTCGGGCGCCCTCCGCCGAACGCGGCTCGAAGGCATCACGCGCCCATCCTCGGCCGTGCGAGTACCCGGGTGTCTGCGTCCGGGCTACCGACCGTCTACCTTCGTTGAGGCGGCGCGACGGAACTCTCGTAGCGCGTCGGACGATTCGCAACACGATCCCCCCGAGGCGCCGGGCGTAGCCCCCGGGCCGTGGCGTCGGGTCTGACCCGGCGGGAATGCGGA
>DASUYL010000228.1:0-6147 GCA_036377395.1 Jiangellaceae bacterium | reverse complement strand
TCGGCGTAGACGCGAAGCGGTTCCTCGGGGTCGTCGGAGCGGTCCTGGAGCAGCCGGGCTCCGAGGGCGACCGCGCGCTCGTGTTGAGCATCGAGCTCGGCCGTCGTCGGCACCATCAGGTCCAGGTGCAGTTGCTGTGGGACAGGGCCCTCCGGCCAGGTCGCCTCGGGCAGCACCGCCACCTGTTGGAACGCCACCCGGTTGCGTCCTACGGCATCACGCAGCACCAACCAGTCCTGGCCTGCGGCGTCCGGCTCGCCGCCAGCCGGCGGCTCGTCCCCCGGCCGGTACCGGTAGCCCAGCAGACCACGGTAGAACTCCGCCAGCACTCGCGCATCGGTGCAGTCCAGGACCACCTGCAGCAGTTCTGGGAATCCTCGCTCCGCCTGCACAGGACCTCCTCCTCGAAACCCCGAATTCCTGACCACTGAAATCCTGGCGCTCCCCACCGACAGCGCATTTCGCGGCCATGCCTAAGGCGGCGGACGGGAACCGAGCACGTAGAACGCGACCGCAGCCGCGGCGGCAACGTTCAACGAGTCGACTCCGGTGCGCATCGGGATCGCGACGCGCAGATCCGCCTCCGCCGTCCACCGAGCCGACAGACCGGCGCCCTCCGTGCCGAGCACGACCGCGACCCGCTCGGCGAACACTGCGTCCGCCAGCGGTAACGCATCGTGGCCCGGCGTCATCGCCACCACTTGGAATTCGGCGGTCCGCAAGCCGGCGAGACCGTCGTACCAGTGGGTCATCCGCGCATAGGGCAGGAGGAAGACGGTTCCCATGGACACCTTCACCGCACGGCGGTACAGCGGGTCCGCGCACCGAGGGCTCAGTAGCACCGCGTCCATCCCGAATGCAGCAGCGCAGCGGAAGACCGCGCCGACGTTCGTGTGGTCCACCAGGTCCTCGAGCACGACCACCCGGCGCGCTTCTGCGAGGACGTCCGCGACGTCGGGCAGCGGCCGGCGCTCCAGCGAAGCCAGTGCTCCCCGGTGCACATGGAACCCGGTGACGGCCTCGACCAGCTGGGGCGGTGCCACGTAGCAGGGTGCGTCCGCCACCCGGTCGAGCACGTCGGACAGAGACTCCAGCCACCGCGGCGCCATCAGCAGCGATCGCACCGGGTATCCGGCTTCGACCGCCCGCCGCACGACCTTCTCGCCCTCGGCCAGGAACAGGCCGTGCTCCGCCTCCATCGTGGTTCGCAGCTCGACGTCACGAAGGTCGACGTAGTCGGCCAGCCGTGGGTCCGCCGCATCCGTGACGTGCTCGATGCGAACCACGCGTCCCGGTCCCGTCAGGCGGTGAGCAGGAGAACGACCTCGTAGTGGTCGCCCTCCTCCACGACCTCGAGGGAGCCGGGTGACCGGCGGAAGATCGACATCATCGCCTCGTTACCGGCGAGCACGTCGGCGGTGAACCCGCGGACGCCGTGCCGGCGGCCGTAGTCCACGGTGCGCTGGTGCAACGCCGTGCCCAGGCCGCGGCCCTGCCACTCCGGGTCGACCATGTAAGCGACGTCGGCCAGGCCGGTCTCCTGGTCGACGAAGTAGCTCGCGGTACCGACCGCGCGCTCTGCCTCCTGCGAACCGACCACCGCCACGAAGGCCATCTCCTCCTCGTAGCCGACGCTGCTCAGGTGCTCGGCATGCTCCAGCGTGAGCGACGACAGCCGACGGAAGAACCGGGTCAGGACGTCGCGCGGCCGGAGGCGGAAGAAGAGCCCCTGCAGTAGCGGTGCATCCGACGTCCGGGTCGGGCGGACCAGCACGCTCGCACCGTCGGGGAGGGTCACGGCGCGCTCCTCCTCGACCGGGTAGGCCCGTCGGCTGCGCAGCCGCTGTCCTTCCGGCAGCAGCCCCAGATCTGCGGCCGCCCGCAACAGGTCCTCGCGGTGGTCCGGGTGCGCGATCTCCACCAGCGCAATGGCACGCTCCCGCACCGATGCGCCGTGCAGGTTGGCCGTTCCGTACTCGGTGACCACCCAGTGGACGTCCCAGCGCGGGATCGTCACCGGTTCGCTCACCATCAGCGCCGGGCGGACGGAGGAGGCTCCGTCCCGGGTGGAGGCGAGGCACACGATGGCCCGGCCCCCGCGCGATCGGACCGCTCCCTGGTGGAATCCCACCTGCGCGCCCACACCGCCGTACGGTCGGGCGCCACCGGGTTCGGCGCAGACCTGGCCGGTGAGGTCGATGCTCGCCGCCTCGGTGATCGAGACCATCCGACGCTGGGCGGACACCACGTCCGGGTCGGCCACCTCGTCGATCGGGCGCAGCACGACCTGCGCATTGTCGTCGACCAGTTCGTAGAGGCTCCTGCTGCCGACGACCGCGCCGGCGATGATCCGTCCGCGGCTCATCGTCTTCCGGCGGCCGGTGACCACGCCGGTGGCCACCAGGTCGAGCACGCCGTCGGTGAGGACGTCGGTGTGAATGCCGAGATCGCGCCGCGACGCCAGGTACCGCAGCACCCGGTCAGGAACCTCCCCCGGGCCCGCATGCAACGTTGCCCCGTCGTCGACGAGGCGAGCCGCGTAGCGCGCGATCTGATCGGCGGTCGCGCCGCCGACCGTCGGCACGTACTCGGTCAGGGCGCCGTCCACCTCGACCGTGGCGTCCAGCCGCTCGTACGGCACGGTACCGTGCGTCCCGGTCCACGGCATCGACGGGTTGATCTCCGCGAGGACCAGCCGTGCCTGCCGTACTGCTTCGAGGGTCGCGTCCACGGACACGCCCAGCGAGCAACGGCCGGCCGCGTCCGGTGGTGTGACCTGGACGAGGGCAACGTCCACGCGGACCCGGCCACGACGCATGAGACCGGGAAGGTCCGCAACCGGCAACGGAACGTAGTCGACCCGTCCGGTGCGGACGAGCTCCTCCAGGTCGGGTGTGATCGAAAGGACGCGGTTGCGGAACACCGATCGAGGCTCGCTCGGACCGCCGCCCCGCAGCGTCGGCAGGCGGAGGAGTTCGACGCCGGGGTGGTCCACGGCATCGGCCTCGAGGGCCCGCAGCAGCGTGCGCGGCGTGGCGCCCGCACCGCCGACGTACACGTGCGCTCCCGCCGGTACGCGGGCCACCGCCTCCTCGGCGGAGACGCACTGGTCGCGCCACGCTCGCGCGGCGAGGCCGGGCAGGAGCCGCATCGGCTCACCGTAGCGTCACGACGGCGACCAACCCGATCGCGACCACCACGGCACGCAACGCCGCCGGCGGCAGCCGGCGGGCCACTCCCCCACCGACGACTCCGCCGGCCGCTGCGCCGATCGCGACCAGTCCCGCCGCCGCCCAGTCCACGTCGGCGACCACGGCGAAGATCGCGCCCGCCACCAGGTTCGCCAGTCCCGCCAGCACGTTCTTCGCGGCATTGACCCGCTGGATGGTCTCGCTCAGGCCGAGGCCGAGCACGGCGATCAGCAGCACTCCCTGACCCGCGCCGAAGTACCCTCCGTAGGCACCCGTGACGAAGATCATCAGCCAGAGCAACGGACCGCCGTGGTCGCCGCGGGGGCGCTCACCCAGCCACCTGACCAGCCAGGGCTGGACGACCACCAGAACGCAGGCGACCAGGATCAGCACGGGCACGATCGCCGCGAAGGCCGCCGCGGGCAGGACCAGCAGGAGGATCGCCCCGGCGACGGCGCCGCTGACCGTGGCCACACCCAACCGGAGCAACCGGGGCGCCTGCCCGCCGAGTTCGCGGCGGTATGCCCAGGCGCCCGACACACTGCCGGGCACCAGGCCCACCGTGTTCGACACGTTGGCCACGACCGGTGGCAAACCGACGGCAACGAGCGTCGGGAAGGTCACCAGCGTGCCCGAACCCACGACCGTGTTGATGGCGCCGGCTCCAAACCCGGCGACGACCACCAGGAGGGCCTCGACGAGGCTCACCGCGCGGCCTCGACCGCCGGCGACCCCTCGTTCATCGGCAAGCGCCGGTCGATCTGATCAGGGTCACTCCGGGCGCAGGGGAGTCTCGCCGACGGCAGACGCCTGCTGCGCGGCCTCGAGCGCCTCCAGGACCTCGGCGTGAGCCGCCGACACGGCCGCCTCGCTCTCCTGGACCGCCTCGTCGGCCGCCGCCTCGACCTCCGCCAAGTCGCTGGGCCGCGTTCGCTCCGCCGCGGCCGCACCGGTCGCCGGGGAACCGGGAACCGCGGCCGCACCGAAGCGGCCGACAGCCGCTCCGAGACCTTCGAGCGCGGCGCCGATCTCGCTGGGGACGATCCAGACCTTGTTGGCGTCACCACGGGCGATCTCGGGGAGCATCTGGAGGTACTGGTAGGAGAGCAGCTTCTGGTCGGGGTTGCCGCGGTGGATGGCGTCGAAGACGGCGTGGATCGCCTTGGCCTCACCGTCGGCGCGCAGGATCTGCGCCTGCTTGTCGGCCTCCGCGTTGAGGATCTGGGACTGCTTGTTTCCCTCCGCGGTGAGGATCGCCGCCTGTTTCTGGCCCTCGGCGGTGAGGATCTGCGACTGCCGGACTCCTTCGGCGTTGAGGATCGCTGCGCGCTTGTCGCGGTCGGCGCGCATCTGCTTCTCCATCGAGTCCTGGATCGACGGCGGAGGGTCGATGGCCTTGAGCTCGACCCGGTTCACCCGGATGCCCCACTTGCCGGTGGCCTCGTCGAGAACCCCGCGCAGTGCGTTGTTGATCTCCTCGCGGCTGGTGAGCGTGCGCTCGAGGTCCATGCCACCGATGACGTTCCGCAGGGTGGTGACGGTCAGCTGCTCGATGCCCTGGATGTAGTTGGCGATCTCGTAGGTGGCCGCCTTGGGATCGGTCACCTGGTAGTAGATGACCGTGTCGATCGAGACCACCAGGTTGTCCTGGGTGATGACCGGTTGCGGCGGGAACGACACCACCTGCTCGCGGAGGTCGATCAGTGGCAGCACCCGGTCGACGAAAGGCACCACGACTGTCAGGCCGGGGTCGAGGGTCCGGTTGTAGCGGCCCAGACGCTCGACGATGCCGGCCCGAGCCTGAGGCACGATCCGGACCGACTTGGCGAGGGTGACCAGCACGAAAACGGCGAGCAGGAAGACGACGACTAACACGACCGTCGAACCGACGTCCATGACTCAGAACCCCTTCGGCAGCAGTGGCGGCGAAGCTTACGGACCCTCCGCCTCGTAGACGAGCGCGGTAGCTCCCTGGATCTCGACGACGTCGACGCTGGCACCGATCTCGATCACCGAGTGGTCGTAGCTGCGCGCGGACCAGATCTCACCGGCCAGCTTGACCCGTCCGCCGTGGGCGTCGACCCGCTCGACGACGGTCGCGCGGCGGCCGACGAGGGCGGCCACCCCGGTGCGGGCGCCTACCGGCTGACGGAGGTGCCGCTTGGCCACCGGACGGACAACGCCGAGCAGTGCGGCGCTGGTGGCGATCGCGACCAGCGCCTGCACGATGAACGGCGCTCCCAAGGCTCCTGCGACGGCACCTCCGACGGCGCCACCGGCGAGCATGAGGAACACCAGGTCGAGGGTCGTGGTCTCGACGATGCCGAGGACGAGGGCCAGGCCGAGCCAAGGGACCCACGCGTTGTCGCTCAGCCAGTCCAACGCATCGCCCACCGGTCCAGCCTATGGGATCGAGCGGACAAAAACGGAGATCGCGGAACGCGATTGTCACCGCGCGCGAGCGGTCCACCGACCGTCCGCGCGGGTCACGGTCAAGGCCAGGCCGAAGCACCTGCTGAGGTTGTCATCGGTGACCACTGTGGCAACCGGCCCCTGAGCGACGACGCCGCCCGCGCGCAGCAGCAGCGCATGGGTGAAGCCCACCGGGATCTCCTCGACATGGTGGGTGACCAACACCGTCGCTGGCGAGAGCGGGTCGGCGGCGAGCTCGCCCAGCGTGGTGACAAGCGCCTCCCTGCCGCCGAGATCGAGACCGGCGGCCGGCTCGTCGAGCAGGAGGAGTTCGGGGTCGGTCATCATGGCGCGCGCGATCTGCACCCGTTTGCGCTCCCCCTCGGACAAGGTCCCGAACGTGCGCCCGCTCATGTGCCCGACGCCGAGCCGGTCGAGCAGCATGCTCGCGCGGCGGGTGTCGTAGCCCTCGTACGTCTCGCGCCACCTGCCGACCACCGCATAGGAGGCCGTGACGACGACATCGCGGACCGACTCGCTACGG
>DASUYL010000227.1:0-5364 GCA_036377395.1 Jiangellaceae bacterium | reverse complement strand
CCCAGCAGTGAGTTGCCGCCGTAGCCGGAGCCGTACGACCAGATCATTCGCTCCTCGGGGAACTGCGTGATGAACTTGGTCTGGTTGCACGGCCAGGGCACGTCCTCCTGCCCGGGCTCCAGCGGCGCCCCGACCGAGTGGAGGCACGGGACGAAGTCGGCGTCGTCACGCATGGCATCGAGGATGCGTGAGCCCATCCGGGTCATGATCCGCATGGAGGCGACGACGTAGGCGGAGTCGGTCAGCTCGACGCCGAACATCGGATTCTCGGCTGCGAGGGGGCCCATGCAGAACGGGATGACGTACATCGTCCGGCCGCGCATCGAGCCGCGGTAGTGGCTGACCATCTCCGCCTTCATCTCGTCCGGGTCGCGCCAGTTGTTCGTGGGTCCGGCGTCTGCCTCGTCGACGGAGCAGATGAACGTGCGCTCCTCGACCCGAGCGACATCGGTGGGGTCGGTGCGCGCCCAGAACGAGTTGGGCTTCTTGTCGAGGCGCACCAGGGTGCCGGCGTCGACGAGCGCGTCGGTGAGCTGCCGCCACTCGTCGTCGGACCCGTCACACCAGTGGATTGCTTTCGGCTGGGTGAGCTCGGCGACGCTGGCGATCCACCCGAGCAGGCGCGCGTGGTTGGTGGGGGCGTCGCTCAGGTCGTACTCGGTGGTGGTGGAGGCAGTCATCCGGAGATCACCTTTCGCACGTCGGCGCTTGGAACGCCCGTGGTCGCGACGGGGTGTACTGATCGGTCACCCGGCCACACCAGGGCGGCGGCCGGGGTTCACGACGCTGGGATAAGGCGAACGGTACGGCGTCTGTCTCACTACGCGGAATGCCGGCCTCGTGAAACAGGTCACAAAGTCCGCTCGTCTGTACTGATCGCCACCTATGGTACGGTCCGGACCGGACCGGCGGTGTCAACTGGTACGTATGTGTTGGTGTACATACCGCACGCCTCGAGGAGAATTCCGGGCTTCGGCAACTCAGGGCCGCTCTTTCCGGGCCGCCGCGGCTCGGACATGCTGAGCCACATGGTGCAGACGGATGCGGCCACTCGTGCGCCCATCGCGACGGATGCTCTCGAACCCGCGCTGCGGCCGTTCGGCAGCGGCACCACGTTGCCCGCCGTCGCCTACACCGCGGACCACGTGCTCGACTGGGAACGCCGCCGTCTGTTCGCCGGGTCGTGGACGTGTGTCGGCAGAGACGACGAACTGCGCCGCGACGCGGCGGGACGGCCGATCACCCAACGCGCCATCGTCGTCGGCGACGTCCCCGCTGTGCTGACGTTTCCGCCCGACGGCACCGTGCATGCCCTCGCCAACACCTGCCGACATCGCGGGCACGAGATCCTGCCGCCCGGGGCGACCGACGCCCGGCGGGCGTTGCTCTGCCCCTACCACGCATGGAACTACTCGCTGGTCGGCCGTCTGGTCGCAGCGCCCGGATTCCGTGACCTCGACGGCTTCGAGCCGCGCGATTTCGAACTGGTGTCGCTTCCGGTCGCGGTGTGGTGCGGGTGGGTCTTCGTCAACGCCGGCACCGACGGTCCGTCCTTCGCCGACCACATCGGAGCGCTGGACTCGCTGGTCACGCGCTACCGGCCCGAGGCGCTCACCCGGCTTGCGCGGCATGACTACGAGGTCGCCGCCAACTGGAAGGTGATCGTCGAGAACTATCACGAGTGCTACCACTGCCCGCTGATCCACCCGGAGCTGTGCCAGGTCTCACCGCCCACCAGCGGGCACAACTACGATCTGCCCGGCGCGTGGGTCGGCGGGTCCATGGACCTCCGCGACGGCGCAGAGACGATGTCGCTCGACGGCAGGTCGTCAGGCCGGCCGATCGAAGGCGTCGACCCTCGAGTGGTCCGATATCTCGGGCTCTTCCCCAACCTGTTGATCTCCCTTCATCCGGACTACCTGATGACGCACCTGCTGACGCCTGTCGCGCCCGCGCGGACCACCGTCGAGTGCTCGTGGTACTTCGTCGACGACAGCACCGATCCCGAATACGCCGTGGAGTTCTGGGACCTGACGAACCGGCAGGACTGGTCGGCCTGCGAATCGGTGCAGCGTGGATTGTCGTCACCACACTTCCGGCCCGGACCGTTCGCGTCGAACGAGGACGCCGTCCACCGGTGGGTGAGGATGGTGGCGCGGGCCTACCAGGGCATCGCCCCACACACAATGGCGTAGGGGACTCCGCACTGGCTGCCAGCAGCGCCGGCTGCACGAGCCGGGCGGGGCCAGCCTCGGTCCTGCCCTGCGCCGCAGCGCAGGGTTGCGGCGATGGCGGACTCCGCCGGACGATCTCGGCTGGAGGTTGCCGTCGTGCCGGAGCCCGATCTCGATCCCGACACGCTCCGTCGGTTCGCCGCCGGAGACGAGTCGGCATTCAGCGCTGTGTACCGGAGGTACGCGCGCCCGATGTTCACCGTTGCGCTCCAGGTCGTCGGCCGTCCTGAGCTCGCCGCCGACGCGGTGCAGCAGGCCTTCGTGCAGGCCTGGCGGGCCGCGTCGTCATACGCGGCGGAATCCGACATCGCGCCGTGGCTGTTCACCATCACCCGGCGCGCGGCTATCGACACCTGGCGGAAGGAGCGCCGGCACGCGGTCGTCGACCCTCCGGAGGAACCGGTCGCCCCGGCCACGGACGGGCCGTCGCTGGAGCGCTCGTGGGAGGCGTGGCAGATCCGCAAGGCGCTGGACGAGCTGCCCGCCGACGAACGTGCGGTCGTACGCCTCGCGTACGTCGAGGGGCTGAGCCACAGCGAAACAGCCGACCGCCTGGGCATTCCGATCGGGACCGTGAAGTCGCGCACATATCGAGCACACCGCCGGCTCAGCGAACTGTTGGCACATCTCGCTCCGTATAACAATGAAGGCGGAGGTGAGCGGCTCGATGGACAGTGACGAGCGTCCGCCTGCATTGCCGGACAGGTTGCTTGCGGCCCTCCGGCAGGAGGAGCTATGGGTGGACCCTCCGGTCGCCCTCGAGGACCGCACGCTCGCGGCCCTGCGCGCCGAGCTCGACACCGGGCCGGCCCCGACTGTCGACGAGTTCGCAATGGCACGCGAGCGCCGCTCCCGTCGGCGACGTTGGGCGCCCGTGCTCGTGGCCGCTGCCGCGGCCGTGGCAGTCGGCACGGTGGCAACCGTCGCCGTCATCGGGAACGACGAGCCGGAGTCCGCGGTCGTGACGTTGGCCGGCACCGAGCTCGAGCCTGATGCCGCCGGCCGGGCCAACATCGCCCCGATGGACTCCGGCTTCGAGATCGAGCTCGACATCAGCGGGCTACCGCCGGCGCCGGCGGGGACCTACTACCAAGGCTGGTTGCGGAACGAGGAGGGTGACGCCGTCACGATCGGCACGTTCCACGGTCGAGAGGGCACCGCCGACATCGTCCTGTGGTCCGGCGTCGACATCGCGGACTACCCCACGATCACCGTCACGATCCAGCAAGAGCGGGCTGGCGCCGAGTCGTCCGGTCAGGTCGTATTGCGTGGGGAGATCCCCGCCGACGACTAGCGCGGCTCCCGCATGCCGACTCGACCAGTTCGTAGCAGTGGTCGAGGTGTGCTGCGCGTCAGGCCGCTCTGGTCTTCGGGGCGCACCCGGCCGAGTCCCGCGGTGCACGTCGCCAGACGGATCCGTTCGTGCCGACGGTCCCTGACTCTGACAGGCGCCCGAGAACCGAAGAAGCCCGTGCGTGCGTACTCCATCCCGACGGCGCTGACACCAAGGTCGGCAACCGCGACTCGGGAAGAGGAGATCATGAACAAGCTCAGAGCACGCCGGCTCGGACTCGGTGCTGGCGCAGCCGCAATGCTGGCCGTTGGTCTGGCTACCGCCAGCCCAGCTACCGCAGCGACGTCAGCGTCGGTCTCGAACGACACCCTCACCGTCGTGGGCGACAGCGGCGACGACCGGATCGCGCTGCGTCTGGCGGCCGGCGCAGCTGGCACCCTTCAGGTCGACTTCGGTGACGACGGCTCGGCCGAGCACAGCTTCGACCGCAGCACGTTCAACCAGATCGAGGTGTTCACCGGAAGCGGCAACGACCAGTTCCGCGTCGACCAGGCCAACGGAACGTTCACGGACGAGGCCCTGACGGTCGATGGCGGCAACGGCCACGACACCATCAACGGTGGCGACGGAGTCGAGCTCCTCATCGGCGGCAATGGCGATGATGCGGTCGACGGCAACCGCGGCAACGACAGTGCACTGCTCGGGAACGGACAGGACAGCTTCCAGTGGGACCCGGGTGACGGCAGCGACCTCGTCGAGGGCGAGAACGGCACCGACACACTCGACTTCAACGGAGCCGGCGTAGACGAGATCATGAGTCTGTCGTCGAACGGCGAGCGGTCGTTGTTCCTTCGCAACCCGGGCAACATTCGCATGGACATGAACGGTGTGGAGAGGCTGGATCTGACCGCGCTCGGTGGCGCCGACACGGTCACAGTCGACGACATGTCGGGGACCGACTTCCGTCGTGCGAACGTGGACCTGTCCGCGCCCACCGGCGGCGCAGACGGCGTAGCCGACATCGTGAAGGTCAACGGCACCGAGCAGGCCGACAACATCCATGTCAGGGTTGCCGGTGCTGGGGTCGCTGTCGACGGACTCCGAACCGAAACGGTGGTTGCCGGGGGCGAGCCGATCGACCAACTGCAGGTCGACGCGCTCGGCGGCGACGACAAGGTCAAGGTCGACCCGTCCGCCTCGGCTCTCCTCGGCGTCGGCGTCGAACTGGGCTCCGGCCAGAACTGATCCCGAAACCCATATGGTCGGGGCCTCCTCTACGGGAGGCCCCGATCTCGTCCGTGCACTACCGGCGACCAGCGCCAGCTACGCCTCCGCCGCCCCCGGGTCGTCCGGCTCCAACCTCGGTGCAGGCGAGCCGCCGACCCGAGCGGGCAGGCACGTCTCAGGGCACCGCCGCAGCTGGGGTGGGTGAGGTCAGGACGACGCAACCGGCTGCCGCGGAATAGAGTCGACGGCCGTGACCTCGGGCAAGCCCTGCGCGGCGCACGGCCCGCTGCGGCCGGCCCTGCGGCCGACGATGACGTCAGCCCGCTCCCGCATCCCGCGCAACACCGCGAGGACCGGCAGCGCCCCGGTCAGGACGATCCCCCCGGCCACGTATCCGGCGGCGATCGACTCGGCCCGAGCCAGCTGACCCAACCCGAGTTGGCCGCCGATACCGCCGGCACTGCCGATGAGCGAGTCGAACGACACCACTGTCGCTCGCTGCTCGGACGGTATGACGCCGTGCAGGTAAGCCTGCTTCACCGGGCCGTAGACGCCCATCGCGCCGGTGGCGATGAGCAGGCAGACGACGGCCGGCCAGAACGACCCGAC
>DASUYL010000226.1:0-18887 GCA_036377395.1 Jiangellaceae bacterium | reverse complement strand
AGCGGACTGCGCAAGGGCAGCCGGTACGTGGTCCGCGTGGTGGCCGGCGGCGAGGTGCTCGCCCGCCAGACGGGCCTGATCGACGGCAGTGGCCGGCCGGTCCGGGGGCTGCCGCCGCAGGTCGTCTCCGGTTCGACATGCGACGCGGAGGCAGCCTGGCGCGGAGCCTTCCTCGCCCACGGGTCGTTGACGGAACCGGGCCGGTCCTCGGCCATCGAGGTCACCTGTCCCGGACCGGAGGCCGCGCTCGCGCTGGTGGGCGCGGGGCGGCGCCTGGGCATCCAGGCGAAGGCCCGCGACGTGCGCGGCGTCGACCGCGTGGTCGTGCGTGACGGCGACGCGATCGGCGCGCTACTCACCCGCCTGGGTGCACACGACAGCGTGCTCGCCTGGGAGGAGCGACGGATGCGCCGCGAGGTCAGGGCCACGGCCAACCGGCTGGCCAACTTCGACGACGCCAACCTGCGCCGCTCCGCGCGGGCGGCGGTGGCCGCGGGCGCCCGGGTGGAGCGTGCCCTCGAGATCCTCGCCGACGACGTTCCGGACCACCTGCGCGCCGCCGGGCTGCTCCGCCTCGAACACAAACAGGCGAGCCTGGAGGAGCTCGGACAGCTGTCGGATCCGCCGATGACCAAGGACGCGGTGGCCGGGCGGATCCGGCGACTGCTGGCCATGGCCGACCGCAAGGCGGCAGACACCGGCGTCCCCGGCACCGAGGCCAACCTGACACCTGACATGCTGGTTCCCTGAAGTGAAGGAGTCGCGAGTCTCATGACCATCCGCGTAGGCATCAACGGGTTCGGGCGCATCGGGCGCAACTTCTACCGAGCAGTGCTCGCCCTGGGCGCCGACGACATCGAGCTCGTGGCCGTCAACGACCTGACGGACAACAAGAGCCTGGCCCACCTGCTCAAGTACGACTCGATCTTGGGCCGGCTCGACGCCGAGGTCGGGTACGCGGGCGACGAGATCACCGTCGCGGGGAAGAGCTTCAGGTCTCTCGAGGAGCGCGATCCGACCAAGCTGCCGTGGGCCGACCTCGGCGCGGACATCGTGATCGAGTCCACCGGCCTGTTCACCGACGCCACGAAGGCAAAGGCACACCTCGACGGGGGCGCGAAGAAGGTCATCATCTCGGCACCGGCCAAGAACGAGGATGTCACCGTCGTGATGGGCGTCAACCACGACATCTACGACCCGGCCGCGCACTCGATCATCTCGATGGCCTCCTGCACGACGAACTGCCTCGCGCCGCTGGCCAAGGCGCTGCACGACGCCTTCGAGATCCGGCGCGGGCTGATGACCACGATCCACGCGTACACGGCCGACCAGAACCTGCAGGACGGCCCGCACCGCGATCTGCGTCGGGCCCGGGCCGCCGCACTCAACATCGTCCCGACGACCACGGGTGCCGCGAAGGCGATCGGCCTGGTCCTTCCGGAGCTCAAGGGCAAGCTGGACGGTTTCGCGCTGCGTGTGCCGACGCCCACCGGCTCGGCCACCGACCTCACGGTGACGGTCAGCCGGGAGGTGAGCGTCGACGAGGTGAACGCCGCGATGAAGGCGGCGGCGGACGGGCCGTTGAAGGGCTACCTGACCTACACCGAGGATCCGATCGTGTCCTCCGACATCGTCACCGACCCTGCCTCGTGCATCTTCGACGCCGGCCTGACCCGGGCGAACGGCGACCAGGTCAAGGTCGTGGGCTGGTACGACAACGAATGGGGATTCTCCAACCGGCTGATCGACCTGATCCGCCACGTCGGCGCCTCGCTCTGACCGATGCGGGGCATCGACGACCTGGGTGAGCTGCGTGGCAGGCGGGTCCTGCTCCGATCCGACCTGAACGTGCCGCTCGAGGACGGTGCGGTGACCGACGACGGCCGCGTCCGGGCCAGCGTCCCCACGATCGTCCGGCTCTCCGACGCGGGTGCGAAGGTGATCGTGACCGCTCACCTGGGCCGGCCCGGCGGCCGGGTCGATCCGAAGTACTCATTGCGGCCGGTCGGCGAGCGTCTCGCCGCGTTGCTGCCAGGTCGCGACGTCCGCTTCGCCGCCGACACCGTCGGCACCGAGGCCAAGCGGGCCGTCGAGGCGTTGCCCGACGGCGGCGTGGCCCTGCTGGAGAACCTTCGCTTCGATCCCAGGGAGACCTCGAAGGACGATGCCGAGCGCGGTGCGTTCGCCGACGAGCTGGCGGCGCTCGCGGACGTGTTCGTGTCCGACGGCTTCGGCGTCCTGCATCGCAAGCAGGCCAGCGTGTACGACGTGGCCCAGCGGTTGCCCCACGCTGCGGGCGACCTCGTCCGCGCCGAGGTCGAGGCGTTCTCGTCCGTGCTGGACGACCCCGAGCGGCCCTACGTCGTCGTCCTCGGAGGCTCGAAGGTCTCGGACAAGCTCGGCGTGATCGACAACCTGCTCGGCACGGTGGACCGGCTGCTCGTCGGTGGCGGCATGTGCTTCACGTTCCTCGCGGCACAGGACCACGAGGTGGGTGGATCGCTGCTGGAGGAGGACCAGATCGACACCGTGCGGGGACTGATCGCCCGGGCGGAGGAGACCGGCGTCGAGCTGGTACTGCCGGTCGACGTGGTCGTAGCGGCCGAGCTGGCAGCGGACGCGGCCGCGAGCGTCGTTCCGGTCTCCGCGATCCCGGCCGACCAGAAAGGCGTGGACATCGGTCCGGCCACCGTCGCGTTGTTCCGCGACCGGCTCACCGGCGCCCGCACGGTGGTCTGGAACGGCCCCATGGGGGTGTTCGAGCTTGCGCCCTTCGCCGAGGGCACCCGGCAGATCGCGCTGGCTGTCGCGGCCGTCGACGGGACCACGGTCGTCGGCGGCGGCGACTCGGCGGCGGCGGTGCGCCAACTCGGCCTGGACGAGTCGTCGTTCACGCACATCTCGACCGGCGGCGGCGCCAGCCTCGAACTGCTCGAGGGCAAGACGCTGCCCGGGCTGGCCGTACTGGAGGACTGACCGCGTGAGCACGACGGCACGCCAGCCGCTGATGGCCGGCAACTGGAAGGCGAACCTCAACCACTTCGAAGCCATCGCGCACGTGCAGAAGCTCGCCTTCTCCCTCACCGACGAGGACTTCGACGCCGTCGACGTGGCCGTGCTGCCGCCGTTCACCAACCTCCGCTCGGTCCAGACGCTCGTCAACGGCGAAAAGCTGCGGATCGGGTACGGCGCACAGGACGTGTCGGAGCACGACTCCGGCCCACACACCGGGGAGATCACCGGTGCCATGCTGGCCACGCTGGGTTGCACCTACGTGATCGTCGGGCACTCCGAGCGCCGGCAGTATCACGCGGAGAGTGATGCGCTGGTGAACGCCAAGGCCCGTGCCGCTCTCCGGCACGGGATGGCACCGATTCTGTGCGTCGGCGAGGGGCTGGACGTGCGCCGGGAGGGGCGTCACATCAGCCACACCCTGGCCCAGCTCGACGGCGGCCTGACGGGTGTCCCGGCCGGCCAGGCCGCTTCGGTGGTCGTCGCGTACGAGCCGGTCTGGGCCATCGGCACCGGGGAGGTCGCGAAGCCGGAGGACGCCCAGGAGGTCTGTATGGCCATCCGCGACCGCCTGGGTGAGCTGTACTCGACCGAGCTCGCCCAGGGCGCGCGGATCCTCTACGGCGGCTCGGTCAAGGTCGCCAACATCGGCCCGATCATGGAGCAGCCCGACGTGGACGGCGCGCTTGTCGGTGGCGCCAGCATCAATGCGGACGAGTTCGCCGCGGTCTGCCGCTTCGGCAGCGGCAGCTGAGTGGGCCGATCGACGGCCGACCGCGTACTCTGTCCCTACGCGTGCCGGCTGATGCGGCCGACCGGAAGGAATCGCCCACCACCGTGAAGATCGTCTTCTCGCTCCTGCTCGTCATCACCAGCCTGTTGTTGATCGTGCTCATCCTCCTGCACAAGGGCAAGGGCGGCGGCCTGTCCGACATGTTCGGTGGGGGAGTGTCCTCATCGCTGGGCGGTTCCTCGATCGCCGAACGGAACCTCGACCGGATCACGGTCGCGATCGGCATCCTGTGGGCCGCCAGCATCCTGGGGCTGGGACTACTCGCCAAAGCCGCCGTCTGAGACGTACGAGGGAGTTCGACCCGTGGCAAGTGGCAATGCCATCCGCGGCAGTCGCGTCGGTGCCGGCCCGATGGGCGAGGCCGAACGCGGCGAGGCCGCGCCTCGTCAGCGGATCGCGTTCTACTGCGTGCAGGGGCACGAGACCGTCCCCAGCTTCGCCGCCGAGGCCGTGATCCCCGAGTACTGGGACTGCCCGCGCTGTGGGTTGCCCGCCAGCCGCGACCCGGAGAACCCGCCGCCGGCGCCGCGCAACGAGCCCTACAAGACCCACCTGGCCTACGTGAAGGAGCGGCGCAGCGACGCCGACGGCGCGGCCATCCTGGAGGAGGCGCTGCAGGGCCTGCGGCGGGTCCGCGGCGCCTAGCCACCGTCCGGCAGACGTGTGTCGGCCGGACGGACTACGGCGAGGCGATGCGCTCCAGGCCGGGCGGCAGCGCCGAGGCCGCTGCCCGGTCCAGCAGCCACAGCGTGCGCTGGCGGCCTCGCGCTCCGGCGGCGGGAACCTGCACCTCGCCAGCACCGGAGAGCGCCATCCGGACCGCGGCGGCCTTGTCGTCACCGGCGACGACCAGCCACACCTCGGTGGCTGTGCGGATCGCCGGCAGCGTCAACGAGATGCGCGTGGGCGGCGGCTTGGGAGAGCCCCGCACGGCGACCACCTGCCGCGTCTCGTACAGGGCGGGCTGGTCGGGGAACAGCGAGGCCACGTGTCCGTCCGGGCCGACCCCCAGCATCATCACGTCGAACTCCGGTACCTGGGCGTGGTTCTCGGCCCGCGTGGCCGCGACCAGCTCGGCGGCGTAGAGATCGGCCGCAGCGTCGGGGTCACCGGCGGTGTCCTCGGTCGCCGGCATCGGATGGAACCGGTCGGAAGCCACGGGGACCGTGTCGAAAAGCGCCGCGCGCGCCTGCGTCTCGTTGCGCTCGGGGTGCCCGCGGGGCAGGAAGCGCTCGTCGCCCCACCAGACGTCGAGCCGCTTCCAGTCGACCGCCGACCGGGCCGGCGAGGCGGCCACGGCGGACAGCACCGCGCCACCCAACCCGCCCCCGGTCACGACGATGGCGGCGTGCTCGCGCGCAGACTGCACATCGGCGACGCGGGTGATCAGCCGGGCGGCGACGGCGGTGGCGAGTTCGTCCGCATCGCGGTGGACGACGACGACGGGCGGGGTCATCGCGACTTCCGGCGACGGCCTGGCGCCTTCGACCGTGTGGTCCGCCCGGTCTCATGCAGCAGGGTGAGTCCATCGCTCAGCACCCGGGCGTAGATCTCGTCCGGGTCGAGCCGCCGTAGCTCCTCGGCCAGGCAGTCGCGGTCGAGGCGTTTGGGCAGTGCCACCTTGCGGTCGTCACGGCCCGGAACCGACAGCATCGCGATCTCGTCACCGGGCCGGTCGAGCTCGAGAACCCCCGAACTGCGTTCGAGTGCCACGTTGACCAGGCCGTCGACGCCGGCGGCCTTGGTCCGGGTGACCGGGCACCGCAACGCGAAGGCCAGCCAGGCGGCGAGCAGGTCGGCGCTGGGACTGTCCGACGCTCCGACCACCCGCACGGACGTGACGTCCTCGAACGGCGGCTGGTCCAGCGCGGCGGCCAGCAGTGCGCGCCAACCGGTGATCCTGGTCCATGCCAGGTCGGTGTCGCCCGGGCGGTAGGTCTCCGCGCGTTCGCGCATGGCCGCGATGGGCCGCTTGCACGCCGCGGCGTCGGTGATCCGGCGCTGCGCAAGCCGTCCGACCGGATCCTCCGCGGGCACGCGTGGGCACTCTCCGGGCCACCAGGCGACCACCGGGGCGTCGGGCAGGAGCAGGGGGAGGACGACCGACTCGGCGTGGCCCGTCAGCGGCCCCATGGTGCGGAGGACGATGACCTCGCTCGCGCCGGCGTCGCCACCCACCCGGATCTGGGCATCGAGCCGGGCTGAGCCGCGGGACGAGCCGCGCACCACTACCAGGATCCGGCAGGGGTGCTCGTGGCTGGCGTGGTTGGCCGACTCGATCGCCGGCTCCGACTCGTCGTCGGTGACCATGAGAACGAGCGTCAGCACCCGGCCCAGCGCGATGGCGCCGTAGGACTGGCGCAGGTCGACCATCCTCTTGGCAACCCCGTTCGCCGTGGTCGCCGGCATGTCGATGATCACGATGCCCTCACGGTCTCCTCCAGGCCCGCCCGTCGCGGGCGAGCATCGCGTCGGCGGAGCCCGGACCCCAGCTTCCGGACGGGTACTCCTCCGGCGAGCCGTATCTGGCCCAGTGGCGCACTATCGGGTCGAGGATCTGCCAGGCCAGCTCGACCTCCTCGTGCCTGGGGAACAGCGGCGGATCGCCGAGCAGGACGTCGAGCAGCAGGCGCTCGTACGCCTCCGGGCTGTCCTCGGTGAACGAGTGCCCGTAACCGAAGTCCATCGTGACGTCACGGACCTCCATCGCCGTTCCGGGCACCTTCGAGCCGAAGCGCATCGTCACGCCCTCGTCCGGCTGAACACGCACGACCAGGGCGTTCTGCCCCAGTTCCTCGGTGGCAGTCGACTCGAAGGGCAGATGCGGCGCCCGCTTGAACACGACGGCGACCTCGGTGACGCGCCGGCCCAGCCGCTTGCCGGTGCGCAGGTAGAACGGCACGCCGGCCCAGCGCCGGGTGTCGATGTCGAGACGTACCGCGGCATAGGTCTCGGTCTTCGAGTTGGCCGGGATGCCGTTCTCGTCGAGGTAGCCCGGCACCTGAACCCCTCCCGCCCAGCCCGTGGAGTACTGACCGCGCGCCGTGTGGCGACCGAGGTCGGGAGGGTGGCGCACCGCCGAGAGCACCTTCTCCTTTTCCGCACGCAGGTCGCGGGCATCGAAGGAAACCGGCTCCTCCATGGCCACCAGGGCCAGCAGCTGAAGGAGGTGATTCTGGATCACGTCCCGGGCCGCACCGATGCCGTCGTAGTAGCCCGCCCGGTTCTCGATACCGATGTCCTCCGCCATGGTGATCTGGACGTGGTCGACGAAGTTCGCGTTCCAGATCGGCTCGAACAGCTGGTTGGCGAAGCGCAGCGCCAAGATGTTCTGGACGGTCTCCTTGCCGAGGTAGTGGTCGATCCGGAACACAGAGTCGGGCGGGAAGATCGCCTCGACGGTGTTGTTCAGTTCGCGCGCACTGGCGAGGTCGTGGCCGAACGGTTTCTCGATGACGACCCGCCGCCACTGGTCGTCGGTGTCCGGCTCGGCGAGACCGGAGCGGGCGAGCTGCTTGCACACGATGTCGAAGGACGAGGGCGGGATGGACAGATAGAAGGCGTAGTTGCCGCTCGTCCCCTGTGCCTCGTCGAGGTCGTGGACGGTGTCGGCGAGCCGGTCGAACGCATCGTCGTCGGAGAACTCGCCGGGCACGAACCGGAAACCCTGCGCCAACTGTCGCCAGGCCGCCTCCCGGAACGGCGTGCGTGCATACTGCCGGACAGCGTCGTGGACCTGCCGGTCGAAGTCCTGGTCGGCCCAGTCGCGCCGGGCGAAGCCGACCATCGAGAAGCCCGGCGGGAGCAAACCCCTGTTGGCCAGGTCGTAGACGGCGGGCATGAGCTTCTTGCGCGACAGGTCGCCCGTGACACCGAAGATCACCAGGCCGCACGGCCCGGCGATGCGGGGCAGGCGCTTGTCCTTCGGATCGCGCAGCGGGTTACGACGGCGATCCCTCACCGCAACACCTCGAGCAGGCGGGCGACGCCGGTCTTCCGGTCGGTGAGGTGCAGGCGCAGGACCGGCCGGCCGTGTGTTGCGAGGACCTGCGCGTCGCCTGCGGCCTGCGCGCTGATGAGCTCGCCGAAACTGAACGGCCGGTCCGGCACGGGGAGGTCGGGGGAGGTGTCGCCGGTGACCTGGAGGTAGACGCCGACCGGCGGCCCGCCCTTGTGGAACTGCCCGGTCGAGTGCAGGAACCGGGGTCCCCAGCCGAAGGTCACCGGGCGCTGGGTGCGCATCGCCAGCGGTCGACGCACCCCTGCGAGGATGCCGTCAACGCCCTCCCGGTCCAGATAGGCCATGACGGCGAGGTAGCCGTTGTCCGGCAGGCATGCCAGCAACGCCTGAACGGCGGCGGCCAGTGAAGCGACACCGTCGAGCAGGCCGGCGGTCGCCCGCACCTCGACCGGACCGTCGACGAAGGCGGCCGGCTCGGGCTCGGGGCGGCCGTCGAGCAGGCCGCGGGCGGCCTTCTTGGCGCTCTCGACGTCGGGCTGGTCGAACGGGTTGATCCCCATGATCCGTCCGGCGACGGCCGTGGCGTACTCCCACAACAGCATTTGCGCGCCGAGCGGGCCGTCGACGGCCACCACCGTGCCGCCGGGGTCGGTCGGGCCGAGCAAAGCCGGCAGCACGTCGACGGCCGGCCAGCGGATCTCGGGCGCGTCGGGTCCTTCGACCGCAATCGGAAGCAGTCCGGTGCCGTCCTTGCCGGTGGACTCCGCGATGAGCTGCTCGGCCCAGTCCGCGAACCCGACGATTCCGGATCCGGCGTCGGCGATGGCCACCTTGTCGCGTCCGCTGGACACGCCGCCGCCGAGGGCCGCGCCGAGGACCAGCGCCGGGTTCGCCGGGTCGTCGGCGACCAGTGCGGGCGCAACGGCGGCGGCCTCGTCCAGCAGCGTTGACACGTCCACGCCGGCGAGCGCCGAAGGGACCAGCCCGAATGCGGTCAGCGCCGAGTAGCGTCCACCCACCGACGGGTCGGCGAGGAAGACCCTCCGGTATCCCGACGCCTCGGCGAGCTCGGCCAGCGACGACCCGTTGTCGGTGACGACGACCATTCGACCGCCCGGTTCGATACCGGCCTCGCGGAAGCCGGCCTCGAACGCACGACGCTGGCTGTCGGTCTCGACCGTGGAGCCCGACTTGCTCGACACCACGACCACGGTGCGCTCCAGCCGGTCGGACAGCGCCCGGCGGACCGCCGCAGGGTCGGTCGTGTCCAGAACCGTCAGCTCGACGCCACCGGTCCTGGCGATGACCTCCGGAGCCAGTGAAGAGCCGCCCATTCCGCAGAGCACGACACGGTCGAGACCGGCAGCACGCAGGTCGGCGGTGAAAGCATCGATCTCGGCGAGCAGTGGGCGCGACGTCTCGTAGAGGTGCACCCAGCCGAGCCGGATCGCGGCCTCGTCCTCGGCCGCCGGACCCCACAGCGTGGAGTCCCCGGCGGCGATCCGGGACGCGACGCGGTCGCCGACGAGATCGGCGATCAGCCCCGCATCGGTGGACGGCGCCGAGACCGCTACGGTCATCAGCGACCGGCCTGGAGCTTGGCCTCGACGGAGGTCAGCAGGTCGACCCAGCTCGTCTCGAACTTCTCCACACCCTCGTCCTCGAGCACCTGCCCCACTTCGTCCATGTCGACACCGACCCGCGCCAGTCGATCGAAGACCTCACGGGCCTGGTCGTAGCAGCCGCGTACCGTGTCGCCGCGGATCTCGCCGTGGTCGGCGACAGCTTCCAGCGTCGGCTCAGGCATCGTGTTGACGGTGTCCGGCGCCACCAACTCGGTGACGTAGAGAGTGTCGGAGTAGTCGGGGTTCTTCGTCGACGTCGACGCCCAGAGTGGGCGCTGGCGGCTCGCGCCGGCCTGCTCGAGCCGCTGCCAGCGCTCGGCGGCGACGACCTGCTCGTACGCCTCGTAGGCGAGCCGGGCGTTCGCCACGGCAGCCTGGCCGCGAAGCACCAGCGCCTCGTCGGTACCGATCGTGTCGAGCCGCTTGTCGACCTCCGAGTCGACCCGGCTGACGAAGAACGACGCGACCGACGCGATGCCGTCGAGGGAACCTCCGGCCGCCGACCGCTGCTCGAGGCCGGCCTGGTAGGCGTCCATCACCTCGCGGTACCGCTCGATCGAGAAGATCAGCGTGACGTTGACGCTGATGCCGTCGGCGATGGTCTCGGTGATCGCCGGCAGGCCGGCCGGGGTGGCGGGGATCTTCACGAGCAGGTTGGCTCGGTCGACCTCGCCCCACAGGTCGTGGGCCTGCTCGACCGTGGCCCGAGTGTCGTGGGCCAACCGAGGGTCGACCTCGATCGACACCCGGCCGTCGAGGCCGCCGGTGCGCTCGACCACCGGTGCGAGCAGGTCGGCAGCGGCACGGACGTCGTCCGTGGTCAGGTCGCGTACCGCGGTGTCGGCGTCGGAGCCCCGTTCCGAGTGGAAACGGAGTTGGTCGTCGTACGCGCTGCTCTTCGTGATGGCGGCCTGGAAGATCGAGGGGTTGGTGGTGACGCCGACGACGTGGCGGTCGTCGACGAGCGCCTGCAGGTTACCCGTCGTCAGGCGTTCGCGGGAGATGTCGTCGAGCCAGATCGCCACACCCAGGGCCGAGAGTCGGCCCAGCCGGTCGGCGGTGTCGTTGGTCATGTGTCCTCCCGATGAGTCTGCGGTCGTCAGCGGGCCGCGGCGACGGACTCCTTGGCGGCGGCGACCACGGCCTCCGCGGTGATGCCGAACTCGTGGAAGAGCGTCTCGTAGTCGGCCGATGCGCCGAAGTGCTCGAGGCTGACGGAGCGCCCTGCGTCGCCGACCACCTCGCGCCACCCGAGGGAAACGGCCGCTTCCACCGACACCCGGGCCCGCACCCCGGGCGGCAGGACGTCGTCGCGGTAGGCCTGCTCCTGCTGGTCGAACCACTCGCGGCACGGCATCGAGACGACGCGCGCCCGGATGCCGTCGGTGGCGAGCCACGCCCGGGCGGTCACGGCCAGTTGGACCTCGGAGCCGGTGCCGACGAGCAGCACGTCGGGCGTGCCGTCGGTGTCGAGGAGCACGTATCCCCCGCGTGCGACACCCTCGGCGTCGGCGTAGCCGTCGGTGCCGCGCGGGAAGGTCGGTACGTTCTGCCGGGTCAGGCACAGCCCGGCCGGGCGCGACTGTTCGGTCGCATGGTGCTCGAGGATCGTGCGCCACGCGATCGCGGTCTCGTTCGCGTCGGCGGGCCGGACGACGTCGAGCCCCGGGATCGCCCGCAGCGCAGCGAGATGCTCGACCGGCTGATGCGTCGGCCCGTCCTCGCCGAGCCCCACCGAGTCGTGGGTCCACACGTAGGTGACCGGCAGGCCCATCAGCGCTGCGAGCCGAACGGCCGGTCGCATGTAGTCACTGAAGACCAGGAAGGTTCCGCCATAGGGACGGGTGAGCCCGTGCAGGGCGATGCCGTTGAGGATGGAGCCCATCGCGTGCTCACGAATGCCGAAATGCAGCACCCGGCCGTACCAGTCCCCTTCGAACTCCTTGCTCGACCGGTCCGGGGGGAGGAAGCTCAACTGGTCCTTGGGGGTCGTGTTGTTACTGCCGGCCAGGTCGGCCGAGCCTCCCCACAATTCTGGTAGTACCGGCGCGAGAGCCGTGAGCACCTCGCCGGACGCTTTGCGCGTGGCGATGGCCTTCCCCGGCTCGAATGTGGGTATCGCCTGTGCCCATCCCTCCGGCAGCATCGCGGCGCGGAGCCGATCGAGCAGACCGGCCTGCTCGCCATGGCCGGCTCGCCAGGCGGCGAAGCGCTCGTCCCAGTCGGCGTGCAGGGCCGCTCCGCGCTCGGCGACACGCAGGACACGCTGCCGGACGTCGTCGCCAACCGCAAACGTCCGGTCGGGGTCGAAGCCGAGAATCTCCTTGGTGGCCGCGACCTCGTCGGCCCCGAGCGCCGAGCCGTGCGCCGTGCCGGTGTTCTGCTTGGTCGGGGCCGGCCAACCGATGATCGTCCGGAGGGCGATGAACGACGGTCGGGAGGTCTCGGCGCGGGCGGCCAGCAACGCCTCGTGCAGGGCCGGGACGTCCTCGTGGTACGGGCCGTCGTCGGCCCGCCAGTCGACGGTCTGGACGTGCCACCCGTAGGCCTCGTAGCGGGCCTGCACGTCTTCGGAGAAGGCGACCCTGGTGTCGTCCTCGATGGAGATCTGGTTGTCGTCCCAGATCATCACCAGGTTGCCCAGGCGCTGGGTGCCGGCCAGTGAGGACGCCTCACTGGACACCCCCTCCTGCATGTCGCCGTCGGAGGCGATGCACCAGATCGTGTGGTCGAACACGCTCTCGCCGAGCGGCGTGTCGGGGTCGAGCAGGCCGCGGGTGCGGCGTGCGGCCATCGCCATCCCGACGGCGTTGCCGACGCCCTGGCCGAGTGGCCCGGTGGTCGTCTCGACGCCGGGAGTGTGGTGGACCTCGGGATGGCCGGGCGTGATCGAACCCCAGGTGCGCAGCGACGCGAGGTCGTCGAGGGTCACCGGGTAACCCGAGAGGTAGAGCTGGATGTAGAGCGTGAGGCTGGAATGACCCGCGGAGAGCACGAACCGGTCGCGTCCCAGCCAGGCAGGATCGGCCGGGTCATGGCGGAGCACGTGCTGGAAGATCAGGTAGGCCGCGGGCGCCAGGCTCATCGCCGTGCCGGGATGGCCGTTGCCGACCTTCTCGACCGCGTCCATGGCGAGCACGCGAATCGTGTCCACGGCCCGTCGGTCGACGTCGGACCAGTCGAGCTCCGTGTCGCGGGGCACGTCGTCGGCTCCTCCCGGTCAGGCGATAAGGGAGATCACGTGGTGATCGCACTCCCAGGCGAGCCTACCCACGCCGCATGTCGCCACGCGTCGCTTCGTGCGGCCACTCCCACACCGTGGACCGGCGGGCGCCGACTAGACTCGCCGCGTCCTGCGTGGCGGAGCCAGGCCGCGCGTCGAGCGTCGCGAGAGAGGCAGGTCGTGCCGGCCGTCGAGTCCCGCCGCGCGACGCCGCGGCGATCCGGCCCGGACAGCTCGCGGTCGTGGCGACGTACGGTCGGTGCGTACGTCTCGCTGATGAAGCTGCGAGTGGTGGAACTGCTGCTCGTCACGACGCTGCCGGCGATGGTGCTGGCCCAGCGCGGACTGCCGCCACCGGGCCTGGTCGTGGCGACGCTGGCAGGCGGCACCCTGGCAGCGGGCAGCGCCCACGCGTTCAACCAGGTGCTGGAGCGGGACATCGACGCCGTGATGCGCAGGACCCGCCGGCGCGCGATCACAACGGCGGTGATCTCGCCGCGCGCAGCCGCTCTGTTCGCCGTCGGGCTGCTGGCCGCCTCCGCCACCGTGATGCTGGCATTCGTCAACCCGCTCGCGGCCGCCCTGACCGTGGCGGCCAACGCGTTCTATGTCGTCGTCTACACCGTGGTGCTCAAGCGGCGAACGTCGCAGAACATCGTGTGGGGTGGGGTCGCCGGCTGCCTGCCGACGCTGATCGGTTGGGCGGCGGTCACGGGAAGCCTCGCCTGGCCTCCGGTCCTGCTCTTCCTGGTGGTGTTCTTCTGGACCCCGCCGCACTACTGGCCGCTGGCCATGCGTTTCCGCGAGGACTACGCCCGTGCGGGTGTGCCCATGCTGCCGGTGGTCGCATCTGCACGGGCTGTCGCCGGCCAGATCCTGGCGTACTCCTGGGCCATGGTGGTCACGACGCTCGCCCTGTGGTGGGTCGCCGATCTCGGTTGGCTCTACGGTGCCTTCGCGGTTCTGGCCGGAACGTGGTTCCTGGCGGAGGCGCACCGCCTTCATGTCCGCGCCCGTAGCGACGAGACCGGCGCGGGTGTGACGGCGATGCGCCTGTTCCACGGCTCCATCACCTACCTCACGGTCGTCTTCCTGGCGGTGGCGCTCGACGTCCTGCTGCTCGGCTGAGCACAAAGCTGGTCCGTCGATGATCGAGCCGGCATTACGCTGACGGCGTGTCGCGGCGACTGCTCGGCCTGTGCGGCGTCGCCGTCGTGCTCGGCGCGGCCGTCTGGGCGTCCGTCGGCGGTCCCGCGGCGGCAGTGGTCACGCTCGTGATCATCGGAACGGTGCTGGCGGCGGCCGACGCCGTCGTCTGGAACGCGGAAGCGGGTCCGGACGGTTCCGGTGGTTCCGACCTTGCCGTTCCAGCCGGGCGGCGACTTCGTCCGCCGCCGTGGGGGCTGACGGTCGGCGCCGCCGCCGGGCTGGGCGTGCTGGCGTCCGTTCTCGCCGGCGCGCCGTGGGCGGCGGCCGCCTTCGCGCTCGTGCTCGTCATGGCCGGTGCCGTGCTGCTGCGACCGGCGCCGGAGCGCGAGGTGCCGGCCGGCGTCGCCTTCACGGCCCGTCGGCTGCGGTCGTTCGCCCGAGCGCACGGGGTGGGCACGGGTGAGCCCGCCGGGGGTTATCTGACACCCGTGGGTGAGTCCGGTGTGCGCATGTTCGTGGTGGCACCGGACGGGCGCTGGGCCGACGCCATGGTCTCGGCCACCGATGCCGCGGAGATAGCCCGACTCGCCCGGATCGAGCTCGGCGATCCCACCGACCCGGCGACCCGGCAGCAGGTTCGCGTCGACGCCGACCTCTGGGCGGCCATGACGCGGTCGTGGTGATGCGGCCTCAGCCGGGCAGCCAGCGAGCGGCCAGCCAGACGTCCACGACCGCCGCCACGAGCAGAACGGCCCCCAGCATGTGCAGGCCGACCAGCAGAACCGGCAGGTCGAGGGCGTACTGGACGACGCCGACGAGCCCCTGGCCCAGCTCGACTGCGAGCAGAACGGCCGCAGCCTGCGCGGAACGGCCCGGAGAGCCCAGCCCGCGGGCGGCGAAGTAGAGCCCGACGGACAGGCCGATCAGCACGCACACGGCGTCGGTGTGCAACTGCGCCACCGACTCCAGGTCGAGGCCGGTCCGCCTCGCGTCCTCGTCGCCGGCGTGCGGGCCCGTCCCGGTGACGACGGTGCCCAGGTACACGACCACCGCCGCGGCGGCGACCGTCAGTGCGGCCAGGCGGCGCAGCCACGGCGATCCGAGCTCGGCCGGGCGCGCACCCAGCGGCCGCTGTGCCCGTCGGACCAGCACGGTGGCAACGGCCACCAGGACGGCCGAGCACATGAAATGGAACGTCACGATCCACGGGTTCAGGTGGGTCCAGACCGTCACCATGCCGATCAGCGCCTGTGCCGGGATGCCGACGGCCAGTGCCACCGCCGGGACCACCAGGTCGCGCCGGGGCCGGTCGGAGCCGAGCGTCCGGAGGACGGCGGCGACCATCAGCACGGCAATGCCGGCCAGCACGAACGTGACCAGGCGGTTGCCGAACTCGATCAGGCCGTGGACACCGAGCTCGGGCGTTGCCACCAGCGACTCGTCTGTGCACCGCGGAACAGTGGGGCATCCCATGCCCGAGCCGGTCAGCCGTACCGCCCCGCCGGTGACGACGATGCCCAACTGCGACACCAGCGAGGCGACGGCCAGCCGGCGCAGCGTCGGTTCGGACGGCACCGGGAGCCGGTCCCACAGCCGCGGCCGGGACGGTCTGCCGGTCGCCGTGGTGTCGGTCGCGGTCACGCGGTCATCGTAGGGTTTCGGCGTGCTGGTGCGGCGCGAGGTCGGGGGCGACGTCGAGGGCATCCGGACCGTCCACGCGTCGGCCTTCGCCGATCCCGAGCATCCGGAGCGGCTTCCGGTCGAGGTCGGTCTCGTCGATGCACTGCGCAGCGGCGGCGCGTGGCTGCCGGAGCTCTCCCTGGTCGCCATCGGCCCGGACGGGACGGTGGAGGGACATGTCGTCTGCACCCGCGCGCGGGTCGGGTCCGTGGCCGTTCTCGGGCTCGGACCCGTGGGCGTGCGGGCCGATCTGCAGGGTCGCGGAATCGGCAGCGCGCTCATGCACGCCGTGCTGGGTGCCGCGGACGCGCTGAACGAGCCCCTTGTCGCCCTCCTGGGCCACGCCGACTACTACCCCAGGTTCGGCTTTCGGCCTGCGCAGGAGTACGCGATCACACCGCCGGTCGCCTCGTGGGCGCCCAACTTCCAGGTGCGCATCCTGGCGACGTACTCCCCGGCGATCGTGGGCGAGTTCCACTATGCGCAACCGTTCTACGACCTGTGATTCGGGCGACCCTCGTTACCGGTCAGAACGGTGGCGGGTCGGGGTCGGTCGCGGCAGGGTCGGCCGGCGGGTCGTCTTCCGGGGGTGGGTGGAGAAGTCCGACGATTTCGGGATCGACTTGGTATTGGTGTCCGGTGGGCGCGGTCCACAGGTATCGGCCGGGTTCGGGTTGGTCGAGCCGCCAGTGGTGGTGGGTCTTGTCGTTGTGGTGGCCGCGGTGCACCGGTCCGAGGTTGCCGGCGCTGGTCGCTCCGCCGTGTTCCCAGGGGTTGGTGTGGTCGAGGTCGCAGCCCTCGGCGGGCCGGGTGCAGGTGGGGAACCGGCAGGTCTGGTCGCGGACGAGGACGTGTTCGGCCAGCTCCGGCGGCGGGGCGTAGCGGCGGCGGCCGACGTCGAGGACGGCGCCGGTGGCCGGGTCGGTGAGGATCCGCCGCCACACCCCGTGCCCGGCCAGCCGGCGGGCGGCCTCGGGCGTGATCGGGCCGTGGCCGTCGAGGTGGGCGGGCTGGTCGTCGGCGCCGATCAACGTGGTGTAGGCCACGGTCACGTTGACCGTCACGGGCCGTCCGCCCCGGCCGCGACCCAGCCGCGGCCCGAGGTGGGCGCAGTCGTCTCGGCAGCAGCCCAGATGACCGGCGGCCAGCGCGGACCAGCCCAACCCGGCCAGCACGTCGGCGCGTAGCTGATCCAACGTCCGCCCATCCTCGCCGCCGCCGGACTCGCCGCCGGTACCGCCGCTGTTGCCGCAGCCGGCGGTGTGGAGTTGGGCGGGCGGCGGCGTCGACGGCGGTGTAGACGGCGGCGGCGTCTTCGGCCGGCAGCCGGATCAGCAGGGCGGCCATGCCGTGCGGTTCCGGGCACGGCGCGGAGACGAACCGGCCGGCCCGCGCCGCCCCGTGCCGCTGTTTGGCGCCGGCCGGGTCCGCGGCGGTGACCGCGCGGCGGGCGGCGGCGCGCAGTTGGGTGGCGGTCTGCCGATGCGCCCGGGCCAGCAGCCCGGCCTCCACCGCACGCCGCAGCTCGGGCACGGCGGCCAGGGGGCGGGTCTGCTCGGCGATGATCCGGGCCCGGTAGCCGTCGATCCGCCCCGCCGCCAACTCCGAAAGCGTCGCCGGCAGCGACTCGACGAGCTCACGCGCGAGTGCGACCCGCTGCACGGCGACGGTCGGTGCGAGGCGGAGTTCGGCGGAGATGATCGAAGCGGCGCCGCGGATGCCGTGCGCGCTGTCGCCGTGGCCGTGCTTGGCGCAGCCGGCGAACATCGGCCGGCCGGCCAGCTCGGCCATCGCCCGCAGCTGCGCGGCCTCCGCCCGCGCCCGCACCCGCTCACCGCCGGCGATCAGATCCACCAGATCCCGCTCCACCGCGACCGCCGGATCGACCCCGCTCGGCGAATCGTCGGCCACGGCGGCGGTGGTCGCGGCGGCGGCGGTGACAGCGGTGGCCAGCTGGTCGGTCAGCAGCGCCGCCTCCAACCCCACCGGCCGCGCCGCCAGCGCGGCGAACGGCACCCGCACCACCGGCCCACCAACGGCAGGCACCCGATCCACCACCGATTCAAACATGTGTTCGACCCTACCGGTCGGGTCCGACACCGAACGCAAGATCTCCACAGGGCTGGTCTGAGGTAAGGCTGACCTGCGTGACACACGCAACGGCGCCACAGTTGAGACAGGAACAGAAATAGAGCACGATAGTGTTGTGAAAACCGTGCGAGACGTCGCTCCGAACCCGGCGGCAACGCCGGTGACAGACGACCCGCACGCGGGCACTCGCGAGCGGGTGGCCCGATCGATCCTCGAGAACGGGCCGTCCACGGCAGCCGCGCTGGGAGCGCGGCTCGGCCTGACCTCGGCGGCCGTGCGCCGGCACCTCGACACCCTGCTCGACGACGCCATGATCGAGGCTCGGGAACCTCGCGTCTACGGCCATCGCGGACGGGGCCGGCCGGCGAAGGTCTTCGCGCTCACCGAGGCCGGCCGGGACGCGTTCGAGCAGGCGTACGACGACCTCGCAGTCGGCGCGCTGCGGTTCCTCGCCGAGACCGGGGGTGAACGGCTGGTGAGCGAGTTCGCCCGCCGTCGGGTCGGCGACCTCGAAGAGCGATACCGTCCGCTCGTCGAGGGCGCGGCACCGGCCAACCGGGTCACGGCGCTCGCGCAGGCACTGTCGGGTGACGGGTACGCTGCGTCCGCGCAGGCGTCGCCCACGGGGTCGGGCGAACAGCTCTGCCAGCACCACTGCCCGGTGGCACATGTCGCCGAGCAGTTTCCCCAGCTCTGTGAGGCCGAGACCGAGGTCTTCGCCCGCCTGCTCGGCACCCATGTCCAGCGGCTGGCGACGATCGCCCACGGCGACGGTATCTGCACTACACACATTCCGCGCGGACCGGCACCCGTGGTGTCGGACCGCGCTGACAGCATGACCGACGAGCACACCTCGGAGGGGATCTCTCGATGACCACCACCGCTCATCCCGAGCTGGAGGGTCTGGGCCGTTACGAGTACGGCTGGGCCGACTCCGACGCCGCCGGGGCGATCGCCCGGCGCGGACTGTCCGAGGAGGTCGTCCGCGAGATCTCGGCGTTGAAGAACGAGCCCGACTGGATGCTGCAGACCCGCCTCAAGGCGCTGCGGCTGTTCGACAAGAAGCCCATCCCCACCTGGGGTGCGGACGTGTCGGACATCGACTTCGACAACATCAAGTACTTCGTCCGCTCGACCGAGAAGCAGGCGACGACGTGGGACGACCTGCCCGCGGACATCAAGAACACCTACGACAAGCTCGGCATCCCAGAAGCGGAGAAGCAGCGTCTGGTCGCCGGTGTGGCCGCGCAGTACGAGTCGGAGGTCGTGTACCACAAGATCCGCGAAGATCTCGAGGAGCAGGGTGTCATCTTCCTCGACACCGACACCGGACTACGGGAGCACCCGGAGCTG